>JAFGSW010000101.1 GCA_016934415.1 Spirochaetales bacterium
CACAAAGAGCTGGACTGCACGTTACGGGCCTAGACGAGGCGACCAATTGACAATTAAGGCCACCACTTTGTAGAGGAAGCTTTCATTTGTTATTTCAGGCTAGACTCTTGTGGGGAACAAGCCTCACGCCACACTCGTCCCCCAGACTTCGGCAAGTTTAGTCTGACTTAAATCCCAAACCCTCTTCTCCTCATTCGCGCCCATTCGCGCCATACATGTCTTCCACCTCCCCCTTCGCGCCATTCACCCACCCTTGCCCCCCCGCCCCGACCGTGGTACTCTCGGGGCCATGGACTTGGTCGAATTTGAAACCCTCCACCAGTGGCTCACCCGTGTGCACGACGACGATCACGGCCTGCCGTTCTGGCACGGCTACCTGGCCGCCGTCGTCTGCGGGCCGAAGATGCTCATGCCTTCCCAATGGATGCCCGCGCTTCTGCGGCCGCGCGGGGATGACTATGTTTTCGAAAGCGAAGACGAGATGCGGCAAACCAACGGCCTCATCATGGCCGCGTACGACGACGTCGCCCGGCAATTGATGGGAGATATCTTCAGGCCGTACCTGTCGTCCCGTGAGGACGGGCTCGTCCAGTGGTGCCGGGGGTTCGTGGAGGGGCTCGGCGCCTGGTTTTCCGGGCTCGATGAAAAGGACCGCGAGCGCGTCACCCGGCTCATCGGCCCGATCCTCTTCTATTCCGACCGGGAAACTTCGGCGCCGGAGCTGGAAAAGGAGTTCGGCAAGGAGGACGCCGACAAGTTGTTCCGGGACACGCCCAAATATCTTAAACGCGCCGTCCCCGCCCTCCGCAAGTATTTCATGCCCGGCGGCCGGGAAGCGGCGGACAGGGCGGATGCAGAGTCCCGGGAGGAGTGACCCTTCCCCGCCCATCTTCCCTCTTCCCCATTCGCGTCCTGCGCAATTCGCGCCATACATGTCTTCATTTTCTCCCTTCAACCCGACGCGTGTTTACGGTTGAAAAGGAGCGTATAAATAGTATAGAATGTTGAGCGTGTCTATAATTCTCCCCAAGAAAGACCGGAAAGTATCAACAATTTTGTATTACGGAGGACATGTCATGAAGAAGATGAAGCTTATACTCGCGGCCTTGGCGATGGTCGGTTTAGTGCTGAGCTGCGCCTCCGGCGGCGCGAGTGCGGCCAAACCCAAACCCCAACCCAAAACCAGGGTCGTCACCGCCAATACGCAAAGCATGGACGGCGGTTATTTTTATTCGTTCTGGACCAATGGCGGCGGAGAGGTCAAAATGACGCTGGACGGAGCCAACGGCTACAGCGTCCGCTGGACCGATTGCGACAACTTCACCTGCGGAAAAGGCTGGAGCAAGGGCACCGGCCGGACCATCTCCTACACCGGCTACTACAATTCCTCGGGCGGCGGAGCATTCGGCGTGTACGGCTGGACGGTCGACCCGCTCGTGGAATATTACGTCTCTGACAAGTTGGGCGAGATGTCCAATCCCGACACCGCCGGCGACCGCGTCGGCGGCTTCGAATGCGACGGCGCCACCTACAACATCTACAAGCACAAGCAAATCCAACAACCTTCCATCAACGGAACCGCCGACTTCATGCAGTTCAAGAGCATCCGGATGACGCCGAGAACGGGCGGCACCATTACCGTCCAGAAACACTTCGACGAATGGGCCAAGGTGGGATTGGAGCTGGGAAAACGCCACAATTACCAGATTTTGTTGACCGAGGGATGGCGCGGAAGCGGGAGCGCGCAGGCGTCCATCACCGAAGTGTCCGAATAAGGCGTCGGATTCTTCACCACTGAGAATTCATAAAATGCGCGGAACGCGCTTCCGATTGCCCGGGGCGTGTTCCGCGTTTTTTTTCTTGTCCGCCCGCCGCATATAAAAAGATTGAAAAAACGGAGAATAAATGGTCTCCTGGAGACCGATTCAGTTTCACGTTCCGCCATGGAGGTTCGCTTATGGGTAACATTCTGGGATTCGGCACGGCGCTCTACGGCCACATCGACAGGCGGGCCGACGATTCCTATGTCGCCACCAAATGGGCCATCGGTCTTTTCATACCGCTCGTTCCGCTTCAAACGCTCCGGGTCGCCAAGCTCGGGACGAGCGTCAACCAGAGCGGATACTCGATTTCCTCCGTCACCCGGTACAATATACTGGAACAGAAAAACCTAAGCGTCGCTCAAGTATTGTTCACTTATTTCTCCCTGCTGATACCGATTCTCTTTCTCATTGCGTTCGCCCTCGGTTTCATCGCCCCGAAAAACGATATTGCGGCGAGCGTCGCCATGATGGTCGCCGTTCTATCAAGCCCGGTTTTCATGCTGTTTTATACGTTGCGAATAAAGAGAAATCCGGTCGTCTGGACGATCATCGGCTTCGTTTTTCCATTGTTGCCCTTTATTTTCGCTTTTTTCGTCAAATCGAGATTCCCGGGAAAGAAATGATACGCACCGATGAATATGCCCCTTCCGGAACGCGCGCGGAGAACGCCGGTATGGCGGAGGCACGGCGCCGCCTTCGCCTCATCTCGGTCCTGGCGCTCGGCCTGGGGTTCGGCGCGTTGGGTTTCTGCGGCTGCGGGGACGGGAAGGCGGCGGAAGAGAAGAACCCCGCCGCCGATCTGCTCATGCAGCCGGTCAAGGACGACAAGCCCGTCGACGCGTCGCAATTTGTAAAGGGATTTTCCGGCGTCCCTTCCGGTGACGAAGCGTTCCTGGCGGAGGCCCTGGCGGACGAGACGGACGCGGCGCTGTCGGCTTCCTATCTGGAGGGCGTCTGGGTGAGGCTGGACGCGCAAACGTACCCGGTCGGCCTGAAATACTACGAGCTGGTCATGTATTACTCCTCCCGGGACGTCCGGACGGAGACGCTCGTCGGCGACGAGAGCGCCTATCTCGGCGTCAACCGAAAAGGATATTTCGAAAAATTCAAGACCGACCGCAGGCCGGAACCCGGCATGGACTTCGGGGAGGAGGGGTATTCGCGGTACTCGGTGCCGCCGGGAACGTCGCGGATTGAGACGGAAACCCTCACGGTCATACGCCATGACGGCGAAGTTTACCGGGAGGAGAATCGGTCGAAGACCGAGGTGGCGCAATCGTGCGCGAAAAGCATGGTCGTCGGGAAGGGGGACGAACAAACCCTGTATGTCCGGCTCGTCCCCCCGGTCGAGGAAAAGATACGGGCCCTCAACCGGAAAGTCCGGAACGCCAATACGGCGGTCATCATCGACAGATGCGAGCGGGAGCTTGAAAACGGCGGCTCCCTCGACCGCGTCAAAGGGTTCCGGTCCGAGCCGGTCGTCATCGAGGCGGTCAAGAACGCGAACAAGAAGCTGGTCCGCTACGCGATCGACAAGGGGGCGGACGTCAGCGTCAGGATCGGCGACTTCCGGCGGACTCCGTTCTTCTTCGCGGGGCAGTCGGGCGACGTCGAGATCGCGGACATGCTCCTGGCCGCGGGCGCCGACATCGACGCCGTCGATGAGGTCGGGTATACGGCATTGTCGAACGCGATCATCACGGGGCACGTGAACATGTCGAAGTATCTGATCGCGAAGGGCGCCTCCCTTTCGCGGGGGCAATACACCCATTCCGTGGACGACTACCCGCCGCTGCTGGTCGCCTGCCGCATGAACGACGTGGAGCTCCTGCAGATGATCGTGGACCGGGGCGTGGACGTCGACCAGCCGGTCAGGAGGGACCGGGACGGCGGCCGGGAGGATACGGCCCTCATCCAGGCCGCCCGGCGGGGAGAGGAAAAGGCGGTCGATTTTCTCGTCCTGCACAATGCCGATCCTTCTCTCCACGGGTATGAGAAGAAGACGGCCGCGGAAAGGGCCGCCGAGGGTAAATATTCCCGCATCGTATCGCTTTTGGACGGGCTTCACGGCACACCCTATTACCAGGCGTTGCCCGGGACCGCCCCGATCGGCGACGGAAGGCGCGGCCTCTTCTTCACGGCCGGGTGGTCCGCCGACGGCAAGCTCGCCCTCCTCGGTTTCCTGTCCTCCGCCGGACGGCCGGACGCGGTCGTCCCCTTCCTGCGCGTCACGGACCTGGTGAAGGATTCCGTGGTGTTTGAGAAACGGTGGGAAGAAATTTCCGGCACGGCCGGCGCGGTCGACAAGGAGAACATCGCGAAACTGTTCTACCAAAACAAGAAGCTCATCTGTACGCAGTTGCTCTCATCCGGCGTTCACCCCGTCCTCGGCGCGCAGGTATTGGCCGAAGAGTTCCGCGAGGGCGGCCGCGTCTACCGTGTGACCCGGGAAGAATCGCCGGAGCGGGCGTTGTATCTCTCCAGCGGCGCCGAGAGAAAAAAAATCACCTCTCTCCCCTCCGGGGACGACGTTGCCGTCCTGGGCGTCCTGCGGAGCCCCTATGAAAAAAGGATCGCCGTCGTTCTTTCCACGGGCGGCGGCATCAAGGTCTGCGGCAGCCACCTCTCCGTCGGATTCTGAGCGCCCGCGGCCCGTCGCGATGGGGGAAGATGAAGAAGTTGGGGAGGAAGACATGTATGGCGCGAATGGGGAAGATGAAGAAGAAGGGGAGGGGAGAGGAGAGGAGAGGAGAGTGGGCCTGCTCTATCAGGCTGTTGAAAAACCGAAAGCGGTTTTTCAACAGCTTCCAAAGATGTAAACAAGACCGCGTCTGTTACTTTTAGCTGCGATTGGTTGTAAAGCTTACAGAAAAAACTAATGGTATGGCGGACGGCTCGCCCGCCATACCAAAGAGCGTTTGCAGTTCCAGCATTTTTCTCCTCCTTGTTCGCGCCATACATGTCTTTTTTCCCTTGACGATCGGACAGAAAATGTATATTGTGTATATACAATATACACAGTCGGGAGGAGCACCGATGGAGATACTGTCCGTACGAAACCTCTGCAAGAAATACGAGAAGTTCGAGCTCAGGAACGTGTCCTTCAGCCTCGAGCCGGGGTATATCATGGGGTTCATCGGCAAGAACGGGGCGGGCAAGACCACCACGCTCAAGTCGATGCTGAACCTGGTCCGGCCCGACGCGGGGACGGTCGCCATGTGCGGGGAGGAATTCCGGGCGAACGAGCTTGAGCTCAAGCAGCGCATCGGCTTCATGTTGGGCGGGGTGACGTTCTATCCCAAGCAGAGACTGCGCGTCGTGACGAAGGTCATCCGGAGGTTCTACGACGAGTGGGACGACGCCGTCTACGAAGGGTACCTCCGGCGCTTCGACCTCGATCCGGACAAGAAGGTCGAGGAACTTTCCGCCGGCATGCGGGTCAAATACGCGTTGACTCTGGCCCTCTCCTATCGTCCGAAACTGCTCCTTCTCGACGAGCCGACGAGCGGTCTCGATCCGGTGTCCCGTGACGACGTCCTGGAGCTTTTCCAGGAGATCATCGAGGACGGCGAACGGAGCATCCTGTTTTCCACCCAGATCACGTCCGACCTGGAGAAGTGCGCCGATTACGTCACCTACATCAAGAACGGAGAAATCGTCGCCAGCTCGGAGAAGGACGATTTCACGGGCGCCTACCGGATCGTGAAGGGCACGGGCGATCAATTCACCGACGAGCTTAAGCAGAGGCTCATCGGCTATAAAAAGAACGCGTTCGGGTTCTCCGGACTCGTCACAGCGGAGGACGCGCCGCGCGTCGACCACCTCGAGACGTCTCCCGCGGACATCGAGTCCATCATGATCTACTTTGAAAAGGAGCACAGGGAATGAAGAATCTGCTGTACAAGGAATTCAAGCTGGCGGTTCACCCGTCGATGGTGATCTTTCTGTTCTTCGGCGCTTTTCTGCTCATTCCCAGCTGGCCGTATTTCATCGCCTTCGGCTACCTCTTCATCGGGATCATGAATATGTTCATCGTGGGGAGGGCCAACCAGGACGTCTTCTTCACCGCCGGTCTGCCGGTCCGCAAGAGTGACGTCGTGCGGGCCAGGGTGCTGGTCATCGTCCTGTTCGAGTTGATGCAGATCGCCGCGGCCGTGCCGTTCGCGTGCCTTAACCCTCTCATCAACCCTCACGGCAACATGGCCGGCATGAATCCGAACGTCGCCTTCTTCGGCTTCGTGTTCATGATGTACGCCGTGTTCAACTTCGTCTTTTTCCCCAAGTACTTCAAAACGGCGTACAAGGTCGGCGGGGCGGTCGTCTTGGGCGTGCTGGCCGTGCTCGTGTTCCTGGGCGCGGTCGAGACGGCGGTTCACCTCGTACCGTGGCTGAATACGAACGTGAACGCCGTCGGCGCCGGCCGCCTGCCGGGCCAGCTCCTCGTGCTGGCGGCCGGGATCGCGGTCTACGCGCTCGTCACGCGGCTCGCGTTTAAAAGAGCGGCCGCGCGCTTCGACAAGGTGGACCTGTAAGCCGATGGACATCGTCCTCTCCAACACGTCGGGGAAGCCGATCTACCAGCAGCTCTTCGAGCAGATTTCCGCCCAGATCGTCAAGGGCGAGCTCGATCGCGATTACTGCCTGCCGCCGATCCGCACGGTCGCCAAGGAGCTCAGGATCAGCGTCATCCCCGTGAAGCAGGCGTGGGAGGAACTGGAGCGCAAGGGTTTCATCTACACGATGGCCGGCAAGGGCTGCTTCGTGGCGCCTTTCAAGCCGCGCGACCTCGAAAGCAAACGGAACAAGCTGGTTCTCGCAAAGTTAAAGAAGGACGTCGCGTACTACAAAGAGCTCGGCCTTTCGCTGCAACAGCTCTTAAAGCTCATCCGATCGCACTACGATTCGTGAGAGACGATCCACGTATATGAATTTAAATCTACCAAAACATTACTATTTTCTTCTCCTATTATTTGCGCCATTTGCGCCATACATGTCTTCCCCCTCACTTTCCGCCTTTCATCCTGATCTTTTCGAACCACTGGAAGTTTTGCACGGCCATGAACATCGGCATATTGTTGAATGAGCCGCTCTCGTAGTATCGCGCGCCGCAGCCGAGCTCGAGGCCGTTCGGCGAGAGGATGTTGGCGCGGTGTCCGCTCGAGTTCATCCAGCTCTTCAACACGGCGTCCGCGAAGGAGAGATAGGTGTGCGGCCGGATGAGGGGACCGCTCGGCGAGTAGCTGAACTTGCCCGGACCGCGCTTGTAGACCGATTTTCCCCCGACGTACCGGAGCCCGAACTCCTTGGCGATGTTTTCGGCCGGGTGCGGATCGGCGACGCCGGCCAGGCGCAGGCGATCCGTGGACGTGGCGCGTTTTTTGTCGAGCGGATCGGTGTGGCTGAAGAAGTTCTTTTCCGCCATGCGCCGGGCGTGGCCTGAAGCGGCTTCTTCCAGGGCGGCCGAGTAGGCGAGGGGCTTGAGCCCGCGGCTCAGGCGGATCTCGTTCGTGGCGTAGAAGACCGCCGCGTCGAGGAGCGGGTAGTCGATCGCCTTGAAATCGATCGCGGTGAGGAAGCGCGGGTCGCGTCGGAAGGTTGTGGTCGTGACCGAGGCGTAATCGTCGGCGCTCCAGGCCGGGGCGGGCTCGGCGGCCGGCCGGCCGGGCGTGAGGCAGGAGACGAAGACGACGACGATTCCCAGAGTCAGGGAACGGAGACGGACGATGTACGGCATGGCGAACCTCCAATGACAAGTGTAGGCGATGCGGGACGGATTGCAAGCGCGCCCTATATTTCCAATGCCGGCCGCTTCGGGTATAATCGCCCTCGTCATGAGCGCCGAAAAACGCGCGGCGGACAAGGTCCGCTGCTGGGCCGTCACCGATCCGCTGTACGTCGCCTACCACGACCGCGAATGGGGGGCGCCGCTCCACAACGACCGCAAACACTTCGAGTTCCTCATCCTGGAGACGTTCCAGGCCGGACTTTCCTGGAGCCTCATTCTCCGCAAGCGTGAGAATTTCAGGAAAGCCTTCGACGGCTTCGACTACAATGAAATCGCCCGCTACGGCAAACGGAAGATCGCCTCGCTGTTGAAGGACTCCGGCATCGTCCGCAACCGGCTTAAGATCGAGGCGGCGGTCTCCAATGCCAAAGCCTTTCTCGATGTACGGAAGGAATTCGGCACGTTCGACAAGTACCTCTGGAGCTTCGTGAAAGGAAAGCCGATTTTCCACGGCCTGAAATCGCACTCACAGATGCCGGCCAAAAACGGGCTCTCGGACGAGATCAGCCGGGACCTCAAGCGCCGCGGCTTCAAGTTCCTGGGCTCCGTCGTGGTCTATTCCAACCTGCAGGCGGTGGGCATCGTGAACGACCACCTCACGCATTGCTTCCGGTACAAGGAGCTCAAGGCGAAGTTCGGATAAGGCGAAAGCGATGGCGAGCGAAAAAGAAATCAACGATGCCTGCTCCCTTCTCGAGACCGACGTCCTGCGCCACATCGTGGCGCTCAAGATGATCGGGCTGTACGGCCGCGAGAGCGGGATCGTCGTGCGCCGGGACGGGCCCGAGTGGGGCGTGCTCGCCCTGCTTCCCGTCCGGCGCGTGCAGTGGGACCGGCGGAACTACGCCGGGGTCGAGTACTCCGCCTTCGTCGACGGAAGCCGGCCCGGGTCGACCCTGGCGATGCTCGACGCGATCCCCCGCGCCAAGGTCGTCGTCAAGTCCGCCGAGCCCGAGGTCGGCCGCGAGCTCATCCGCCGCGGCGCGACGCACGCCGTGTCCATCCTCTCGTTTACAACCGACCCGGAGGGGGCCGTGCCCGCCTCGTCGCCGGACGTTGAAATCAGGGAGAGTCTCGATGATGAATCGGCGCAACTCTTCGCGGAGAACGGCTATGAGTCGGAAGAGCTCGTGAAGCATTTTAAAAACGGTGCGCGCCGGTTCAGCATCCGTGAAGCGGAACGGACGGTCGCGGCTTGTTTCGTCTTTGAAAACTACAAGACCGTCTGGGAAGTGGGCGGGGTGCGCACCGTTCCCGATCGGCGCGGCCGGGGCCTGGCGAAGAAGACGGCGTCCGCGGCGCTCCGGTTCCTGTCGGATGAGGGACTGGCCCCGCGCTACCAGACGGTTTCGGACAATACGGCGTCCGTCGCCCTGGCCCGCTCGCTCGGGCTTGCGCTTTTCCTCACGCAGGAACATTATGTGTGGGAGCGGTCCTGAACGGCCGCGCGGCCGTCCCCGCAAGGAGTCTCACATGAAGCTCAGGCTCATCCGCCACGCCACCCTCGTCCTCGAGTACGCGGGAAAAAAAATCCTGGTCGACCCCATGCTCGCACCCAAGGGGACATACGCGGCGCTCCGCGCGTCCGGCCGGCGCGAGCGCAATCCGCTCGTCGACCTGCCCTGCGCGATCGAGGAGCTCGACGCGCCGGACATCGTCGTCATAACGCACCTTCACTTCGACCACCTCGACAAGACGGCCGCCGCCCGGCTCGCCAAGGATGTCCCCATCGTCTGCCAGACCGGGGACGACGTCTGGCTGCGGGAATACGGTTTTTTGCGGATCAACGGCCTGCACAAGCTGCCGGTTTCGGTGCAAGGCATCCGGTTCACGCGCACGGACGGGCGGCACGGGCGGCTTCTTGCCGGAAGGATGGCCGGGTACGTGTCGGGTTTTTTCATGAGCGCGCCGGGAGAGCCGGTCTGTTATCTCGCCGGGGACACGATCTGGTGCAAGGCGACGGCCGAGGCGGTGAAGAAGCACGCCCCGGACGTGATCGTGGTCAATGCGGGCGCGGCGCGCCTTCTCTTCGGGGGGGCGATCACCATGGACTCGGGCGACGTGATCAAAACCTGCCGGGCCGCGCCCGGCGCGAGGATCGTGGCCGTGCACATGGAGGCCGTCAACCACTGCCGGCTTACGCGGAGCAACCTCAAGGAGAAGCTCGAGCGGGAAGGCCTGGCGGACCGGGTGTCGATCCCGGCCGACGGCGAGACGATTTCCTTCACCCCGCCTCCGGGCAAGGAGCGGGAATGAGCGATCCTTCGACGCGGCGCTTTGCGCCGTGCTCGGGGCGGGCAAGCCAAATATAGCGCCGCCAAGATTGCGATTTTGGGGATTATCTTAAAAAAAGGGGTCCTTTATGAATAAATTTCACCAAAAAAGCGGCAAAATTATCGCATTCGTTGCCGGAGCCCGAGATCCCGCAACAATCTTGGGAGCACGATACAGGCCATACCTGGCAGCCGGGAGGGAATAACATGCCCGAGAACGATTTACCGCGCTATATCGGACCGGAAACGAGAAATCGCAATCATAAGATGACGAGTGAGGAGATTAAACGGCGATTTGACAATGAAACCGCCGCCTGCTACAGCCGCCGTCGGCCGGCCTGGTTCATGGAAGCAGACGAGATCTTTGCCGCGGTGCCCGAGCTGCTCGCGCCGTACCTTCCGTCCGGCTCCGAGTTTCTCGACCTGGGCGCCGGCACCGGCAATTTTAGCCGGTCGGTCATGGAGCGCCTGCCCGGCCTGCGGGCGGTGCTCCTCGACTTTTCGCCCAACATGCTCTCGGGTGCGGACGAAGCGTTGAAAGGTTTCGCCGGCCGCTTTCGGAAGGTCGAGGGCGATTTCGCATCGGCCGACCTGGGGGTCGGCCTGTACTCGGCCGTCATTTCGAGCTTCGCCATTCACCACCTGCGCAGCGAGGCCGATTACCTCTCGCTCTACCGGCGGATCCGGGCCGCGCTTAAACCGCCCGGCGCCTTCGTCTGCTGCGACGTGGTGGCCGGCGGCGACGATTTCCTGACGCGGCGCAACGAGGACGAGTGGGCCGCCTACCTGAAACGGCAGGGCTTCTCCGACGACGACGTCTCCCGCCTGCTTTCCAACCATCACCGGGAAGACTCGCCGCTCGCCCTCGGCGCGCACTTACGGCTTCTCGGCGAGGCCGGCTTTTCGACCGTTGACGTGGTGTGGAAGAAGGCGAACTTCGCGGTGTATATCGGCGTGGTGGGGGAAGGAAGAACCATGGATGGGAACGGTTGGGTACGGCGCACCTGACGCGTGCGTCGGAACGTCTCGCCCGCCGGGGAGAAGATCACAACCACGCATAAGAAAAAATAGAGGATAAACACACTGTAGTGAACGAAATGGAAACATGGGACATCATCGATAAAGACAGACGATTGACCGGGCGGACCCATACACGCGGCGAGCCGCTGAAGGAAGGCGACTTTCACCTCGTTGTGGAAATTTGGATAGTAAATAGTGACGGTAAAATTCTACTCTCAAAGCGTCATCCGAATAAACTTTATCCGAATTTATGGGAATGCACCGGCGGTTCCGTGATCGCGGGAGAAAACAGCGCGGCCGCCGCAATAAGGGAAGTGCGCGAAGAAATCGGAATAGCGCTTGAAAAAACGACGGGAAAAATCATTTTTCAATATCGAGAAGATGATTCGTGCTATGACGTATGGCTGTTTCGTGCCGACATAGAATTATCCGCCACGGTCCCCCAGGAAGGTGAAGTAACGGATGTGAAATTCGTCACGCTCGATGAATTGAAGGATATGTTTGAAACAAAACAGATGGTGCCAAAGCTTGATTACATAATGACATTGATTCAGCAGCATGTTTTTTTTAGTAAATGATACAATATTGTTTCGGATTGCCCTAATCGCACGGTTGAAGAATTGATTTATAATAATTTGGATTGCAGAGTGGCTTGAGGCCATTGCGGCCGCAGTGTGAAAAAGGAACGTCTTGCATGACCGTCCCTGAGCGCATCGATCCCGTCCGCCTGCGTCTCCGCGCCTTTGAGCGCCGCAATCTTCCGGAGGCGTACGATGCGTTGTACGGCTCGATTTCGCGGGCTCTCGTCGATTCCGGCAGCATCGACCATATCGTGACCCTCTTCGCCGGCGACGGACGCGGTTTTTCTTGCGTCCGGGGGAAAGAAACATTAGCATTGAGTGAAAGAAAGGAGGCGGAGGGCGAATGCGAAAGACGATGATACACACCGCCATGACCGCGGCGCTGATACTGATGGCGGCGGCGGCGGCGCCGATCGCCGCGCAGGAAAAATCGTTTCATATCGTGAGCGGCGCGAAGCTGGTCGATCCGGACACATCCGGGAGGACGAAATGGGACACGCTCGTCGATCGCGGAGGCAGGTTTTTCATCACGCCGAGTCCGCTCAAGGGTTTCGACGACACCGTCAGCTTCATCACCCTGCCGGATTTGAAATTGGAGACGCTCGACGTGCCATTGCGGGCTTTCTTCGAAAAAAACAAGTCGCTTGTGGTCGAAGAAAAGCTCGATTCCGAGCTGCGGGGCAAGCTCAGGAAAAATTATTGGATAGAAGACTGTTTTTTCTTCGACACCGCCAATGGCGAGGCGGGACTGCGGGTGATCAATTACTTCTTGTTGAAAAAAGGCCAGGCCAAGCGGACCTTTTTCGTGCGCTGGGACCTCCGCACAAATGAGATCACCGGGGCGCTTCCCCTGTTCGAAGAGACGCACCTTCCCCGGACCGGCGACTACACGGAAGACATCACCGGGGTGGACACAATCGGCTATGACGCGGAGAAGAAGACGTGTTACTACCTGAAATCCGAATGCCTTATAAAGAATACGCGCGAGGGCGCGTACAACCGCATCCTCTACGTCGGTGACCAGACCTTTACCATCCACGCGATCGAAGGCGGAAGCGACCGGGCGGTCGCCGCGGTCAAGATCGGGAGCCGGCAAACGCGCGGTATGCTCTCCACCGGAGGTCGAAGGTATTTCATGCCCGCCTACCGGGATCTCGGCCACGTGTACGACAAGAAGCACCCCGTTGGATTCGTATTCGATCTACGGACGGGCGGGGCCCGGCGCCTCGACATACAGCGGCACGCCTACTGGAGCGATTTCGACGTCTCCGCAAAAACGCTCTATCACCTATCGAGCTCCACCGGGAAATTGTGGATCACCGACGTCGTGTCCGGTAAAAAGAAGGGCGAGCTGCGCCTGGGAGACGCCGGGGAGGATAATTATCGGAAATTCGGGCTTTTAGACGAGAACACGCTTCTTTATTACATCCGCGGGAAGCTCTTCTACATAGACATACGGAAGCCGGCTGTGACGCGGACCGTCGACCTGGCCGCCCGGTTCACGGAATTCAGCGGATCGAGCCCGATCTACATCCTGCCCGGCGGCCGCGGCATCGTCGTCGAGGCGCGAACGCCGCATAATAAAACCACCGGCTTCCTGTATTATCTCCGGGAGGAATGAGCGGACTCGCCCGAAGAGATTCACAATCCTCACCAGAGAGAATCGATAGTCTCTCACCCTTCGGCAAGCTCAGGGTGACATTATCTAGAGACAATCCCGTGCTCAAGCGCGTCCGGAGCCGGAAGAATTTGAATAAACCTCACGTGCCGTTTCGCATTTTCATTTCCACCCGTGCGCGTTCATATAGATCAGGTAATCGTACAGGTCGCCGGCCGACTTGTCCGGCAGGACGTCGGCGGGAAAGCTCGGCATGGCGCCGGCCTGGCCCGAGGGCAGCCTGGGATCACGGATGAATCCGAGGAAAGTCGATTCGTCGCTCAATGTGCGCGAAATCTTGATAGTCAGGTCCGGGCGGATGACGTTGCCGCCGCCCGGATGGCATGAAGCGCAATAGCCGGCGAACAGCGCCTCGCCCGCGGCGGACGGCTTGGCCGGAACGGATGAAGGCGAGGCCGAGACGACCGGGGCCGGGGATTGCGCCTGACCCGTCCGGGACATGTCGATGCCGCGGCCGTACATGACCCCCGACCCGAACCAACCGAGACCGATCACCGCCACGAACCCGACGCTGGAAAGGAGCGTCATGACGAAGCGGCTCAATTTGATCTTGTTCCCCAGGATGATACCGACCGCGAGCTCGATAAGGAGCACTGAAGCGAGGGTGATCTTGACGGTGAACGGCGTGAAGAGCACGGCGTGGTAGTAGTGGATCCAGTCGAGCGTGCCGAGAAGAATGGCGGGAAAGGCGAAGATGAAGGCCAGGATCGAGACGTGGCGCGCCGTGATCTCCAGGTTCTTTTTCCTGAAGATGACGGCGATCAGGACGAAGACGAAGGCGCCCGCGGCCAGCCCGATGGGCAGATGAGTGACGGGCGGGTGGAGCGGATCGCCGAACCCGAGGGTGGAAAAAAAATCGTATAGACCGTTGAGCATGTCAATCCTCCTTGTAGAGCGCGGGTGGGTTTCTTCGCGATTCCCGGCACGGCGCCGCCGGTCCTCCGCCGCTTTATTGTATTCCCCGGCCCGATCCGAGGTCAAGCGCGGAACGGAAATATGGGCCGGGGAAGGCAATGCCGGCGCCCGGAGCTTGAAGCGCGGAGGCCGTGATCATCGCGTCGGCGGCCGGGAGGACGCGGCCCTCATCAGTCGAAATGACTGGACAGAGGGGCGGCGGTTCACCTATCATGGGCTATGAACAGGGATATCGACGCGTACGCGCGGAGGGCGGGCACGGGTTGCCGCCTCCCGGACGGTTGTGCTCCCGGACGGAACGCGCGGGAATCAACGCCGCCGCGGCGGGCGATCGGGATACGGCGATGACGACCGGAGCGCACGGCCGCCCCGGCGATTCGTCCCGGGAACGCCCGACGATCGCATTTCTCACCCGCACCTTCCGCGGCTACCTGGCGAGCTTTTCCCTCTGGTTCGGGCTCGCCGACGAGGCGCGGGAATCCGACGTCAATCTGATATATGTTCCGGGGAACCCGCCCCAATCCACGCTGGGCCCCGAATCCCAATCCAATGTGCTCTACGATCTCATTACCCGCAAGCGGATCGACGGCATCGTCGTCTGGAGCGGCGTCATGATGGCCCATTCTCCGCCCGACGTTTTCGAGACCTTCTACCGGCGATTCGAGTCGTTTCCGAGGATCACCATCGGCCCGGCGATCGAGGGCACGACCAGCTTCACGATCGACAATTACCACGGGATGCTCGGCGCCTGCTCGCACCTCATCGAGCGGCACGGCTGCCGTCGGATCGCGTTCATCCGGGGACCGGATTCGAGCGAAGAGGCGGCCAAGCGCTACCGCGGCTATCGGGACGCGCTTGAGCGCGCGGGTCTCTCCGCCGACCCCTCCCTCGAGCTTCCCGGCGATTTCCAGCGGGAGTCGGGCGTGCAGGCCGTCCGCACGCTCCTCGACGAACGGAAGGCCGGATTCGACGCCCTGGCGGGCGCCAACGATTGGATGGCGTTCGGGGCCGTCGAAGAGCTCCGGCGGCGGAAGGTGGCCGTGCCGGAGGAGGTGAAAGTCATCGGCTTCGACGACGTCGAGGAAAGCCGCTATGCCTCCGTTCCGATCTCCACGGTCAGGCAGCCGTTCTACGAAATGGGAAGGCGGGCGATCAGGCACATGCTCATGCTTCTTTCGGGCGGGGAGGAGAACAGGACGATCGAAATCCCCGCGGAGTTCGTTCCGCGCGCCTCCTGCGGCTGTTACGGCGGGGAAGTTTCCATGGGAGCCGGTCGAAACGCGACGCCAGCCGCATGGACGGCGGGCGCCTACACGCGGGAAGCGGGGATCGGTCCGCTGGAGAAGGACTCCCTTATTTCGTCCATTGCCGCGGCCGACGTCCGCTTCCGCGCCGTGATCGGGCCCCAGGCGGTCGGAAACATCGTGGCCGGTTTCCTGGAGGAATTCGAGGGCGGCCGGGAAAGGGAAGGGCTCTTCGCGTCCGCCCTCGTCCGCGAGCTCAAGGCCGTCGAGATCGACAGCCGGGCCGCCGCCTTCTACGCCCTCCTCGCGGCCCTCCGTGACGCCATGCACAACGCCGTGGGCGGAGACTCCGCCTCCGTCGTGCGGACGGAGACGCTCCTCCAGCGGGGCCATATCGCCATCAGCGATTTCGCGCAGCGGCTGACGGCGACCGTCGGTTTCCGCCGCGACATGCTGAACCGCACGCTCCGGGCGATCAGCCAGCAACTCATGAGCCGTTTCGACATGAGGGAATTTCTGCAGGCCCTGGCCGACGGGCTTCCATATCTGGGAATTCCCGCCTGCTGGTTTTCCCTGTACGACGACCCGGGCGGCTCTTCCGGGACGGCCCGGCTGGCGCTTGCCTGCGCCGGCGGGAACGTGCTCGAGCTCGACCCGGAAGGAGTCCCGTTTCCCGCGACGGACATCGTTCCCGAGCGCTTCTTCCCGCACTCCCGCCGCTTCGTCCTCATACTCGAGACCGTGTATTTCGAGGATGAGCTCATGGGATACATCGTCTTCGAGGAGGGGCCGCGCGAAATCGGGGTCTACAATGCCCTGCAGGTGCAATTGAGCGTGGGCCTGCGCGGGATCAGGCACGCCCGCGCGCTCGAGGCGGCCTCCGAGGAGCTGGCGCGCTCCAACCGGGAGTTGGAGCGGTTCGCCTATATCGCCTCGCACCATCTCAAGGAGCCGCTGCGCAAGATCTCGATCTTCGCCGAGCGACTTGACACCCTGCTCTCGCCGGCCGCGGGGGAACGCGGCCGCGATTACATCCAGCGGCTCAGGAAAAGCGCTCGGCGCATGAAGGCGCTCATCGAAGATCTGCTCGTGTATTCGAAAACGTCCGCCGCCGCCCATCCGCCGGGCCCCGTCGATCTGGGCGCGCTCCTCTTCGAGATCCGTGAAGATCTCGACGTCCGCATCGAGCGGGAAAAGGCCAGGATCGAAATGAAGGCCCTGCCCGTGGTGACGGGGGAAAGCGGGCACCTGTATCAACTCTTCGCGAGCCTGATTCTCAATGCCCTCATCTATCGCCATCCGGAACGGACGCCGGTCATCCGCATTTCGGCCGCCGCCGCGTCGTTCCGTGACCGGCCGGCCGTCGCCGTCACGGTGGCGGACAATGGGATCGGCATTGAGGAGAAATATTGCGAGACGATTTTTCACGTGTTCCAGAAACTGGACAACCAGACGGCGCACGAGGGGACCGGGATGGGGCTGACGCTCTGCCGGAAGATCGCGGCCGAGCACGGGGGCGACGTCCGGGTGGAGAGCGCGCCGGGCAAGGGTTCCCGTTTCATCGTCACCCTGCCGCTCGAGCGGCAGGCCTAGCAGGTTGTTGAAAAAGTTGGGCTTTTCAGCAGCCCGCACAACACCGCGCACGAGAGAACATCAGCGCTTCGAATAAATGACCGGCAGGCGCCGCATGTACGTCCGGTCCTCCGCCTGATCCAGCATGAAGCGCGCGACGTCGGCGCGGGACACGGCGAACCTCGTCTTCCCGGTCACGCCCCCGGCCGCGACGACGCCGGACGGCGGGCGGTTATTCGGCAGAATCTGGCGGACGACGGTCCAGTCGAGGCCGCTTGCCATCGTTTCCCGGCCCATACCCGTGATTTCCCGATAGGCGTCCGGAATGAGGAGGCGGACGAGCCGGACCGCGAGACGCACCCGCCATGAGCGCCCGTCCTCGTCCGAGCGCACGCTCGGCGTGGCGAGAACGATGAGGCGTCTGAGCCCGAGCTCGCGCATTTTTCCCGCGATGTGTGCGACGCCGTTGGTCAGGGGCGCTGCGCCGGGTTTGAGCCGGCCGAACGACGGCCCGAAGGTCGTAAGCGCGGCCGCCGAGCCCCGCAGGGCGCGCGCGATCGCGTCTTCATCGGAGAGCTCGGCCTGCACCGTCTCGAGGCCCGGCGCGGACGGAATCCCTGCGGTGTCGCGCGCGAACGCGGTCACCTCCCAGCCCCGATCGAGGGCGAACGCGACCGTGAGTTTCCCGATCGCCCCGCGCGCCCCGAACACGGTAATTTTCACATCGCCTCCCGCCTTTCTTCGGCCTTCAATTGAAAGTATAGGAGATGAAGGAGGCCCTTTTCCAGCCTTTCCGCCGCCGTCCTTCCCTTTCCGGGGGCGGCGGCGCGCCGGTGTCCGCGTCGACCCGTCTCCCGGCCGCCTTCCCAAACTATATGGGAAAATGCCTGCAGGTTGATTTATATTTGATAAGGTGCGCCTGGGGTCGGAATCGTCATCCCGACGGGCGCGCTCGCGAGAGGAGTCACACCGCGGGTGGACAGTCATGTCAAGGCCGGACATCGGTATAAATTCATTCTCTTCGACTGCATGGAGACGTTGGTCGACCTGGACCCGAAGCCCGGGCCCGCCGATTACGCGCGCTGGACGTACGAGGGCTCCGGTTTCGAGGAGGCGTGGTCCGGACTCGACGAGTTCACCGCGGCCTTCGAGACGGCCCGTTCGGTCGCGGAAGGCTCGGGCCCGGCCCGCCGCGAGCACGATTTTTCCGACCGGCTGTTCATCGTGTGCCGCGACAATCCCCGCCTCCATGAGCTCGGCGCCGCCCCCCGTTCCGCGGCCGAGCGGCTGACGCGGAATTTCATCAAAACCTACCGCGCGCGCACGTACGTATCCAGCGACGTGCACCGCGCCGTCCCACGCCTCGCCGACCGCTTCAACCTCGGGGTCGTTTCGAATTTCCAGGTCCGCCGCGGAATCGAGGAGCTCCTCGAGGAGCATTCCCTCAAGGTCTTCTTCAAGATGATCATCACCTCCGTCGTCTTCGGCCTCCGCAAGCCGCATCCCGACGTCTACCGGGCCGCGATCCGCCGCTGCGCCTGCGCCCCGGACGGCATCCTCTTCGTGGGCGACGATCCGGAATCGGACTACCGGGCGCCGCGCCGGGCGGGAATGCACGCCGTGCTCCTCGACCGCCGCGGGCTCCATCCGGCGGGCTATGATCGCGTCAGGGATTTCGACGAGTTGATGCACAGGTTGATTTAGCAGGTTGTTGAAAAAGTTGATCTTTTTCAACAACCTGCTTATGAAATTACCGGAGTCAATTGTGTAAATGACAAATGATCTAAAAACAGCCGAGAAGCCATGGAAATATTTTACAATGAGTTCCGGTAATTTCCGGTTTACATCTATGGAGGCTGTTGAAAAACCGCTATCGGTTTTTCAACAGCTTGATATTCCTGCGCGGGCGGCGGGGATTTTCCCCTAGCGCGGCAATACGGCCTTCGGCTTGCGCCGTGCGATATGGGTTTCTCATGCTTTCGATAAACGTTCTCCTTCGGAGTGAACGGGACGACTCCACACGCCGGTGGAGCCGAGGGAGGGCGTTTGTGGTTCGACGGGCTCACCGCGGGTGTAAACGCCCTCCCTCAGCGCCGGCTTCAGCCGGCGAACCCTCACCCAAACCCGCGTGCCTCGGCATCCATGCCTCGGCCGCGGGTCCATTGCTCTTTGAGATGTCCTTGAACCGGCGCATAATTACGATAGATTTCATTTACGCATCCATGCGCCCCGCGGCACCTGTCCATCCCTGAACAGTGGAGGGCTCCGGACACTGCGCCATCCCTGGCGCCGGCTGGGAAACTGAGAGTGATCGTCATGGAACAAGTTATTTTCCATGATCATATTAGTTAATCGATTTGGAAAAGAGGAGGATGAATGGGTATAATCGTCAGCACTAAATCGTAGAGACGCACGGCCGTGCGTCCCTACAATCTCGTTACAATCCGAACTGCTTCGTTTCCACCCACTCGGCCTTCAGGATCGACCACCAGTCGATCGCCAGGCCCCGGAGCACGTATTCGTACGGAAGCCAGCCGTAGCCCTGGTCGCCCCACTCGGCGCCCCAGGAGTTGCGGATGAGGAAGGCGCCCGTGGTCGTGATACCTCCGGGATTGGCGTTCGTGATTTCCCTGGCGACGTCGTACCCGGCCGCGACGATGGCGTGGCCGCCGGCGACGTTTTCGTTTTGAGTCGGATACGGGATCATCCCGGTGCGGGCGGCCTGGTAGATTGAGGTGTAGACGGTGAAGCCGAACATGGACGGCAGTCCGGCGTCCAGATTTTTCCTGATGGAGTCCAGGAGCGCCCGCTTTTCGGTCCCCGCCGGATCGAGGCGGTAGTAGAGCAGGGCCTGGTAGCTTTGCCCGAAGGCGTACAGGAAGGCCGAGGGCTCGTCATCGAAGCGGCCGACATCGTACGGCCAGTATTTTTCCGGGGGCAGGCCGAAAAGCGCCATGGCGCCCATGGTGGTCCGAAGATAAGCGCCCGTGTCGCCCGTCTCCCCCATGAGATTACGCGTGGCCTTGTAGAGGAAAAGGCGGGAGGCGTCCGTGTGCGTCCCGAAGGAGCGGTTCTCGAAATACTCGTAAAGGCCCGCGCCGGCGTTGGCCGTGCACGACCCCAGCTCCCCCTGGTCCTCCGCCGGCGGGAAATATTCCCGCAGGTCGACCGGCGCGGCGGCCGTTTCGGCTTTCGGGCGGCCCGCTTGGGAAAGATTGAGCGCCTTCAGCATCGACTGAAGCTTTCCGTCTTTATCGCCCCGTTCGCGGGAATAATCCCTGAAGTCGGGGAAATCCGGGCGCCAGCCCATTCTTCCGATGTGAATGTTTTTCGTCGCGTCGCTCATCGTTTTTCTCCTTTTTATTTTTTACTTGTCCGACTTCAGGCCGAACTCGCCCACGAGGCGGCTCCCCTTGCCGTAAAAATCGCAGATCTGGGAAGTGAACCGCGAGAGATTCTTCACGCCGTGGTCGACGCTGGCGTGGTAGGCGGCGCCGAGCTGCTTGGTCCGGGCGATGTTCGCCTCGTATTCCGTGCGCGTGGTTTCCAGCGACCGGATGAGCTCATTGAGGGCATCTTCGGTGACGTCCCGCGGAAATCCGGAATCGTTTTTGTGAACCTGCACGCCCCAGAGCATCTTTTTCAGCGATTGGACCAGGTCATTGAAGGCTTTGACATTGATGTCCGACATACTTTTCCTCCTCGGTATTTTTGCATTGCTCTTTATTCCGTACAATCGTAGTATACATGCATTCGCGCATTTTCTTCTATATTTTCCGTTATATTCTTTCCCTCTTTCATATTTTTTTTCATCCGCGTGCATCCGCGTCATCCGTAGTCTCATCCCTCTCTCCCGCCCGAAATCGTTTGCTCCGACCCCTCCGGCGGCGGTACCTTTATAACACGGCGACCGGCGCCGCGATTGGAAAAAACAGGAGGGAAAAAACGGCGCGCGTCAATACGTATCTCTATTGCAGGGGAAAAAAGTAAAGTCGGGCCCGAGGGCCCGCGGAAAGAGAGGCGTCATATGAAGACCGACCTAAAGATAAAGATCACCGTGGAGACGACAGTCGGGGTGACGGTGGAGACGGCCTGGAAACTCTGGACCGGCCCCGAGCACGTTATTCGATGGAATCGGGCTTCCGAGGATTGGCATACGCCGCGGGCGGAAAACGATTTACGGCCCGGCGGGGAATTCAACTACCGCATGGAAGCGAAGGACGGGAGCGCCGGCTTTGATTTTTGGGGCGTCTACGACGAGGTGAAGACCGGCGAGCTCCTTACCTCCACTCTCGGCGACGGGCGCAGGGTGAGCGTCGCCTTCGAAGGGCGCGGCGATGAGACGGTCGTCACCGAGACGTTCGAGGCGGAAAGCTTCCATACGCCGGAGCGGCAGCGAAAGGGCTGGCAATCGATCCTCGACAGTTTCAAGAGATACGCGGAGAAAAGATGATGGCGAAGGTAAGCGCGCCCAAAATCGCCCCCTGTCTCCGGTTCGACGATAGTGCGCAGGAGGCGGTCAGGTTCTACACGTCCGTGTTCACAAACTCGAAGATTATCGTCGAGGCGTTGAAGATGGCGGCCGAGGAATAAACCCGACGCGCGACGGTTCATGCCTGGAAGGCGGGGGGACTATTACGATGCGGTGCTTGATTGATTCGTTCATATATGAATCCGGTGAGAGCGAGGGGTTGACCCGCCGCCCGGGCGGCCTCCGCGATGACTTCTCCCACCGTGCGGCCTTCGTCCCTGATAAAGGGCTGTTCGAGAAAGCAGATTTTCGTTTTCAGTTTTTCCAGTTTGCCGCGGACAATTTCGTCTCTCATGGATTCGTCCTTGTGCAGGCGCCGGGCGTCTTCCGTAAACTCGGCTCTTTTCGTCTCCAGGAAGCGGGGCTCGATGCCGGACCGGGAGAGAAACAGCGGCGCAAACGCGGCCGCGTGCAAGGCCAGGTTGGATGTGAGCTCCCGTATTTCCGGTTTCGAAAACACGCCCGGCTCCGCCGCTTCCAATCTGACGGTCACGCCGATACGGCCTTCGCCGTGGACGTAGCTCTGCAGCGTTTCTTTCGGGCCGGCGGTCAGGGTTTGCACACTCGGCGCGCAGATTTTCTCCCGGATTTTCAGCGCCGCGGCCGAGATCAAATCGGCGATCGCATCCTTCGGATCGGCGCCTTCCGCCGCAAAGAACAGATCGAGGCACGCCTCCCCGAGTCGAATAAAATCAATGTTCCGCGCGACGAAATCGGTCTCGCAGGCCAGCTTCAACATGACGCTTTTCCCGGTGACTGTTTTTATGAACACCCGACCCTCTGACGCCTCCCGATCGGCGCGTTTTTTCGCCTGCACGAGGCCGAGTTCCTTGAGCAGCGCCGTGGCCTTTTCCCGATCGCCGGCCGCACGCTCGAGCGCGCGTTTGCAATCCATGATCCCCGCCCCGGTTTTCTCCCGGAGCTCCCTGATCTGTACGGCGGTTATGGTCATGACGTCTTCCCTTCAATCCATCGCCCGGCCCAGCAAGACGAGCAAATTCCCGATAAAGGCGGGATCTCCCCAAAGGAGGCACCTGGCTTTTCGTTCGCTTTCGTAATAAATGAAATCGAAACGCACATCGTTGTACTCGCGTCCCTTCCCCTTCAGCGCCGCGAGTATCATGGTCGATATTCTGGTCGCCCGTTCCGCACTCGCCGCGTGAATATCGATGATGGCCGATATCCGGATGGACGCCGTCTTCAAAAAATCTTCGGTTTCCACCGGTTTTTCCGTCGCGTCCGTTCCTTCACCCAGGAACGCATTGAGTGCAGTCCGGGGAATCCTCCATTCTTTGCCGATCTTTCGCCCCATAAGTTTGCCTTCGCGAATGTATATTCGGACAGTGCGGGGATGAAGATTCAGTATTTCTGCGGCTTCATCGACAGAATAATACATCTTTTCCATCTGGGAAACCTCTTTATAGTATCACAATATATCATAAAATTACATAAAGTCAATAAATATGATATTATATCATATTATATGTAATTATAGCGTATGATATGAAACTGAAGCTTGAATTGTAACATTAATGAGAGCGAATTATTGCCGGTATTTTGGTTAGCGATTCGATTTCCGGCAATATTCGTCAAAACCTTTGAGGCAGTCCTCCCAGGTCACCTGAAACGTCTTCCGGAAATTCTCCTTGTAGCTCGTTTTTAGATCGGCGTCCTGGATTTTTTCGTAGGGGAGCTTGAACGAGACGACGTACGCGACCACGCGCTTCATCCCGAACCGCCCGAAGAGGTACTCGACCATCTTGTACGACTGGGCGTAGTCGGTGCGGGCGAGGTCCGCCGGGAACTCCGACGGGGAGCGTTGGGCGGCCGTGTCCCAGTCGAGGAGCGCGCCCCGGGCCCAGCACACGGCGAAGGCGACGTCCCAGTACTTTTTCACCTCGGGCGAAGAGCGGCTCTCCGTGTACACCGCCAGGCCCTCGTTGAGCCAGACGGGAACCGGGGAGAAGACGCCGGTGACCTCGCCGACGGCCAGGTGGACGAGCTCGTGGACGAGGATCTGGTAGAGCTCCGTGCCCCAGAAACAGCGGTCGCCCTCTTCACCCTCGTAGCGCGGCAGGGAGGGCGGCCATATGACGACGACGTTCTCCATGAGAAGCAGGTGCCCCTTCGTTTCCTTGTACGTCCCGGCGTCCAGCGCGAGATCGGGCTTGAGGAAGGCGGAGAAATCGAGGGCCTTGAGGATCGAAGGGTTGACCTTGTCGATAACGGGATCGACGTCCCACGCGTAGGGATCGGCGCTTGCCGCCGGGTAGCGCACCGGCGTGAGGTAATAGGGCTGGCGGAGAAAGACGACCTTGTCGGGCGGCACGTACTCCGCGGGATAGCTCGCGCAGCCGAAGGCGGCCGCCAGGACGAGGATCGTAAGCGCGGCGCGAAGCCCCGCCGCCGTGACCTGTTTCATCCCTTCCTGCTTCAAGACCGTCGGGAACGGTTATTGTATCCCGCGGGGGCGTGATGGGGAAGATCTGGAAGTTGTTGAACTACGGATGGAGAAGATAAGGAAGATGGGGGAGGGGAGCGGGTCTTCTTCGGATAACCGCATCGTGTGCTGTTAGCGCAATTTAAGTAACTTGGCTTGAGGATTTTTTCTTTTGGGCTTTTCCCTCTCTTCTTAATCTTCTTTATCCGTAGTTTTCCACGGTTGAAGCCGGGAATCGCTCGGGCGGAATAAATATACAGAGCGCTTCATCGGTGCTACACTGCAGACACGGCCCCGGTCCGCGGCCCGGGAAGGAGGACCCGCCGAATGGACGGCAGTCTCATCTTTATTTTCATCATCGCTTTGGGAGTCGCGGCGAGCTCGATCGGTTGGGGCGTCATGCGTTGGGTCAGGACGAAGAATCTGTTCCAAAAAGTGGCCGTGCGCCTGCAGCTTTCGTTCGACAGGGGCGGTATACTCACTTCTCCCAGGGTATACGGCATTTTGAACGGGGCTCATGTTGAGGTGTGCAGAAGAAGATTTTCCCACGGAAAAAGCTCGACGGACACGTTCGGATTTACGGTCGCGGGATTGGGAATCCCCCGGTTCCTCGATATCAAGCCGGAGCGTTTTTTAAGCCGCCTGAAGAGGATGGCGGGCGCCCACGACATCGAGTTCAATGACGGTTCCTTTGACGACGCGGCGCTCGTGGAGGGCGGCGATCCTCACGCGGTGCGGGCCGCCCTCCATCCCCGGGCCCGGTCGCTCATCGCCCACCTCATAGAGGCGTCCTACTCTAAAAACTTCGCGATTCAAGGCGGGACAATCGAGACCTACCGGAGAACCGGCCAATTCGAGGATGAAGAGGACATTATACGGGTGCTCGCGAACTTGATCGACCTGGCGAAGACCCTGGGCCGGAGTGGTCGGACCGAGGAGCTTCTCCGGGAAAATTACCTTGCCGAGTCCAACCGGAAAGCCCGCGTCAGGTACCTGGAGTCGCTGGCGGCGACCTTGCGCGCGCCGCTGGAGACGGACGATGAAATCGTCCGCGACGCGTTTTACTCGGGCGATCCGCACCTCATGTTCCAGGCCGCCTGCGCCCTCGGCCCGGCCGGCAACCGCCATCTGCCGGATATCCTCCCCGATGCCGACCGCGAGCTCGCACTCAAGATCATCGGCCGTCTGGAGGAGAGGAAGATCGAAGCCCCGGTCCCTGAGCTTATAAAATGTTCGAGCGGCATCAGGGACTGGACGGTGAAGGCCGCCCTCGCCCGCTTCCTAGGCGGAACCGGCCGCCCGGAAGTGGAAACCTGGCTGCACGGCGAGATCGCAGGCGGCTCCTCCGCTCCCGCCGACTACAGGCGCGAGTGCGTCCGCGCCCTCGGCCTCTGCGGCGGCAAGGCGAGCCTCGAGGTTCTCCACGGCCTGCAGGGCCCGCCCGGACGCCGCGAGATCGAAGCCGCCATGTCCGCCATTCTTGCGCGCCTCGGCGTCGCCGAGACCGGCTGGCTGAGCAGCGCGGGCGCGGAGCCCGGCGAGGGGGGCTTGAGCCGGGCCGAGACGGGGGAAGATGAGGACATGTATGGCGCGAATGGGCGCGAATGAGGGAGGAGGGTGTCATCCTGAGCGAAACCGTCATGACAGTCGTAAGTACGCTTGTTCGTTTCGCGAAGGATCTCCGCACGGAGAAAGCTGGAATGGTCTGTGATGTTTCAGCCGTCTTGACGAGTTGATCTCACCCTCCTCATCCGCGCAGGCGTTTGCTTATTAGCCGAATAATTGTTATTATAGTAGTAGTATGAAGATAAAAATCGTTTTTACCTCGTACGGGAGGTGTCTTTTTTCGTGCTTTGCCGAAAGCCGGTGACGACCGTGACCTGACCGCACACCTCGGATAAACCGAAAGAAAGATTCCAGACGGCTGTTGAAAAAGCGGCCCCTTTTCAGCGGCCTCGTGATACGTCCCCGGGGGCGGCGCTTCTCCCGACGGTGGAGGAAAAACGGAATGGAAGTCAATGAAATAAGCCTCGATTCGTACGGCTGGTATTTCAGGCGCATTTTCGCGTCCAATGAAAAGATTCTCAGGTCGATCGCGAAAGACATTCACAAGGAGATGCTCCGCCTCAAAGGCATGGTCGAGGACGCCCTGAAGCCGTTCATGAAGATCGCGAAGGTGAAGCGATCGCTCTCATCCCGCCGGCGCGTCGCCCTGGACCTGCGGGAAGCCCTGGCGGAGTCGTTCGAATTTTTCAACAGCCTGCCGATATCGGAAACGGTGAAAAAGAACGCCGGGACGTCCGCGCCGAACGAAATTGAGGACGTGAAATACATCGTGGTGATGACCAGGGCGGGCTGGCCGCCGTTGTTCGACGTCCCGATCGACTTCATTCGGCTCATCAACCGCCACCACCAGGAATCGGGGAGGGACGTTTTCCGCTTGCTTGCCGCGAAACGGATCACGGAACTCTACGACGACAAGAGAGTCGATGCGCTGGGGATACGATGGTCGGAGAGGATAAAAACGGCGTCCCGGATCGGTTTCCTCAGGAACGCCCTGGCCGCCCATAAGGTCCGCAAATACGATCTTTCCATCCCCACGCTCGTGACCGAAGCCGGGGGCCTCATGGCCAGGATCAACGGCCGCACCGGCAAGCTTCAGCCCGAACAATTCAACCCCTACGTCGATTCGCTGTTTTCCGGAAGGAACGACTATCTTCCCGTGAAGGGGATGATCATCGACGGCCTGTACAAGAATTTCACCTGGGGCGACAAGGCCGTCCCGTCCTTGAGCCGCTACGCCATGCTCCACGGGACGGCCGGCAATGGCGGCCTCCGGGAGATTTCCTTGAAGCTCATTCTCATCCTCGACATGCTGGTGCGGCTGTTGTAGGCCGATGGGGGGAAAGACGACACGTATGGCGCCAATCTCGCGGCGCATCTCACAACGCGGTTTCAAGCGAGCTTCCAGCGATTGCGCGCATGTGGATGAAGGCGGGCCAGCTTCATTGAGCCTCGCCGCGCCCTATTCATTCGTTTTTTTTTGCCCATCTTCCCTATCCGTAGTCTGCCGATCCCGGCTATTTCGTATGTTTGGCGGCTGCCGCTCTCAAGCCCTCTATGATGAAAAAGTTGGTTGTCCTCGATCCGTCCGACAGCGGGAAGTACTGTCCGTTGCGCCAGTAGCAGGGTATATTGACCAGCCCGGGGGCGTTTCCGGATATAAACACATCGTCATCCTTGACGTATATGCCCGAAGTTTGGTATCCCTCGGGCAACAGACGGTATTCCCCGTTTTTCCAGTAACAGGCCTTGTTCAACATCAATTCATCATGGAACCCGATGATGTACACGTCGTTATGGATGAAGATGCCGGTTGTCCGGTTCCGACCTTCGCCTTTTAAGGCATGGAACAATCCGTTTTTCCAGTAACAGGGCGTGGCGTTGAAACCCTCGAATTTATTCCCCGTTATATAGACGTCTCCCTCCCATACGAAAATGCCCGTGGTCCTGCAATTGTCCGGGAGCTCGAAATACAGCCCGTTTTTCCAATAGCAGGCCACCGTCTTAAAACCGACTATTTTATAGCCGGAAATGTAAACATCCTCGCCGTCCACAAAGATGCCGGTCGTATGCCCCCCCACGGGGAGCTCGTTATATACTCCGTTTTTCCAGTAGCACGCCGCCGTCGCGAAGAATTTCACGGTTCGGCCGGAAATATAGACGTTGCCGCCGGAAACATGGATGTCGGTCGCATCGCTTCCTTCCGGCAGCTCGTGATACGCGCCGTTCCTCCAATAACACGGTACCCGGCTGAAGAATTTATTGCCGGATCCGATCACGTAGACGTCCTTGCCGTGGACAAAGCTTCCCGTGGTTTCATCCCCTCCGGGCAGGACGACGAACGTGCCTTCGATCCAATACCCGGCCTGCCTGAAGAAACCGTCCTTTACTCCCGGAATGACGTAGGACGCGCCTTTCAGCCGGACGGCGTTTGACACGCGCGCCTCCTGCGCTTCCTCGCTGGACATGGAAGCGCAGCCCGTCAATACGGCCAGGAAAAAGCCGATCAGTATAAATTGTTTCATGTATCGTTCCTTCCTTTGGACTGTGTTTGAAAAACCGCCGACCGCGGCGCCGGTGCGGGGATCGGGGCCGGCTGCGGCGTCCTGAAGGCCCGCTCCCCGCCTTTCGCAAGTCTTTGACACCGTTTAGCGGCCGGTTGTGACACAAAAGAGGCGCCCAAGTGTCAATTTCGTGGAATGAGTGATGGGAAAAGACATGTATGGCGCGTATCTCGCGAATGCGGGAAGGGGGAGCAAGACGCGCATATCGTGAAAGGGACGCTCATTAAGTGCCGGAGAGTTACAGTGCGATCTTGCTGAAATTATCGTGACTGATCGGGCGCCTGCATCCGAACACTCAGCCGGCCGGAAAAGCGACGGCGACCAAAGGAAGCACGCCGGGGAGCCATGGAGAAAAACCGAAACCGCCATGGACGTCGTGAAGGCCATGCGCAGGACCTTTCCTGACAGATCCTGATGGATGACTTCGCGGAGGTCTTATATGAACTGACAATCAGAAGCAGACAAGGAAAGCGGACACAAGCGGAACACGGCGGGCGGAAGGACGGCGGAAGGATGAATGATGCGAACGGGAGCATAAATTATTTGAGCTTGCAAGTGTCGGAGACGCACGGCCGTGCGTCTCTACGATCTTTACCCCGAGCCTGCCGGGGGGGGCTCGGCGAACGATTTCCTTCCCCACCCTCTTTACCGGCGCGATGATGCGGTCCGGACCGCCACCTGCCGGTTCCCTCAGGATGACACCCTCATTTCCCCTTCGCGTTTTGCGCAATAGAACCGGGAAATGAGATCGGATTACATTGCAGATTTTTTATCAGCAGACTATTGTATAGAAAAATATTATTATAAAATCCATCGATATCGGTATGTGTGAATTATTTTCGTAAATATGCGTCGACCGAAATACGAACAAGGGAGATTGTAATGTACATTACTCATTATTATATCAAAAACGCCGGGCCCTTTAGAAGTTTATCCGCAATAGAAGAAGAAAGAGCGGAAAAAATAATGGAATCACTTTATGACGAAACGATTTTTGGATCACGATTCAAAGAACCCCTTGCATACATCCGAAATAGAAAAAACACGGAAAGATGGGTGCGGGCAGAATTTCGAAAAAAAGGCTGTAATCCGATAGACGAATATCCCATATATTTTGTTTTGGGCAAATCGCCATGGCTGGAAAAAAATAAACCTCCAAAAATCGAAGGAATGGAAATATCGATCCCATTGGCGCATTTGGCCAGAGACGATGTCAGTTTTACATACCCTGATAGTATGATTTCATTGTGGTTTTCCAAAGATATCCCGAAAGGAATAAACGATACCGGCTTGTTCGGAAAAGTGTTTACGAAAGAAGAAATCGAAGAATTAGTGAACGAAAGGGGAAATCCGGAAGAAACGTGGAATACGAATATACCGGAAAACTTGGCCCCGTATATCGAAGCTCAAGTCTGGAATAGGGAAAAATTGCTGCAATATATATAAAAAATGTTCGTAGGCCGCACTCGTCCCCCGGACTTCGGCGGGCCTGTCCTGAGTCCCCCGACAAGCTCGGGACAGGCTCCGCCGAAGGACCCGTTCTGGCTTAAGCCCCCGACCCTCTTCTCTTTATCCGTGCAATCCGTTCCTATCCGTGGTTCCCTTCGATGAGCATTTGAAGGCCGCCTATTTCGTCACCCGCACGCTCACCACCCGGCTCTCCACGTGCGCGTGCGGGAAGCGGGCCTGGAAGGAGTGCGTGCCCTCGGCCAGCTTCCAGCGCGTCTCGTAGGGGTAGGGAACGCGCTCGTACTCCTTGCCGTCCACGTACCAGACGACCTCGGGCACGAAGGGCTCGACCTCGGCGCGGAGGGCGATGGACTGGAAGGTACGGGGGAGGTCGGGGTCGATGAGGAAGCGCGCGCCGGGCTGGGGGTGGACGAGCGCGATGGCGGCGCGGCCGGACGCCGCCGCCGCTTCGACGGGCGGCTTGCCGAATCCCTGCTTGTCCGCCCAGGCGGCGTACTCCGGGCCGAGTACGGTGAAGAGCCGGCTTTCGACGCGGCCCGGGGGCGTCGACTCGGAGGCGATCGCGCCTGAGAGCCTGTCCACCGGGAAGCGCACGTGCACGCGGCAGAGGTCGTGCGGCTCGGTGCCGTCCCTGAAATACTCGACGAACTTGTCGGGGCAATCGGCGTTGGCCGGCTTGCCGGAGAGGGAGCAGATCGTCACCGGCACCGTGCCCGTCGGGAGCGGGAAGGGGGCGGCGTTCAGGCCCCGTCGTTCCGCGGGGTGAAGCGCGTCCATGATGTCGTGCAGGAGCACGGCGACGAAGCTTCCGGAAATGCGGTTCATGGGCGCGTTCCGGGGGTGGCCCATCCACACGCCGACGATGGAGGAGCGCGAAAAGCCGACCGCCCAGGCGTCGCGGTATCCCTGGGACGTGCCGGTCTTCACCGCCACCGGGAAATTGTACTCGAGCGGCGAAAGGCGCGGAAAGGAGGGGAGGCGCGACTCGGCGTCGGAGAGAAAGAGGGTGACCTCGCGCGCCGCGTACTCGGAGAAGATCCGGCGCGGGCGGACCGCATGATCGCCCGCCTCGTCGTTTTGAAACCACTTCAGGTGGAATTCCATTCCGTCGTTCGCCAGCATGCCGTAGGCCGCCACCAGGTCCTCGAGCGTCACGTAGAGCCCGCCGATGGGAAGACCGTAGCCGTACCAGCCGGCCGGGCGGCTGCCGTCGGCGAGGCCGCAGGCGCGGTACATGTCGAAGGCGCGCTCCAGGCCCACGCCTTCGAGCACCCGCAGGGTGGGCGTGTTGCGGCTGTTGGCCAGGGCGCGCCTGAAGAGCATGGGACCGAGGAACTCCTCGTCGAAGTTGCCGGCGGAAAACTCGCCTTCGGGCCCGACGATGGAGAAGGGCAGGTCGGCCAGGATCGAGCCCGGCGAGAAGCGGCCGGAGTCGAGCCCGAGCGCGTAGAGGAAGGGCTTCACCGTGCTCCCTGATGAGCGCGGGGTGCGCGCGTAGTTGATCGAGCCGGCCGCGGCCTTGGAGTCCCGGAAATATTCCTCGGAGCCGATATAGGCGAGGACCGCGCCCGTCTTGCGGTCGGCGACGACGGCCGCCATGTTGCCCGCGCCCAAGGCGCGGTAGGAAGCCACGGCGTTTTGGGTGAAGGCCTGTAGGCGCTTCTGGAGGTCGAGGTCGAGGGTGGTGCGGAGCGGCCTTGAGAGCCCGGCCGGCGGGCGCTTCGCGTACTCCTCCAGGCAGCGGAAGATGTAGTGGTAGGTGTTGTCCGGCCGCCTCTCGCGATAGCGGAAGTTCATGCCGGAGAGCTGGCGCAGGGTCATCTCGTAGTCGTCCCGGGAGAGCTTCCCCGCGCGGAGAAGCTCGGTGAGGACGAGGCGGGCGCGCGCCAGCGCGCGCTGGAAGCCCCAGTACTTGAAGAGGCTCAAGTTGGTCGGCGACTGGGGCAGGGCGGCCAGGAGCGCGGCCTCGGCCCAGCTCACGTCCTGGACGGGCTTGCCGAAATAGCGGCGGGCGGCGTAGGCGAAGCCGTACACCTGGTTTCCCTGCGGCGCGATCTTCAGGTACTGGCGGAGCACCCCCTCGCGGCCGTGGCGCGCGACGAGCCAGTAGGCGACCGCCGTCTCGTCCAGCTTGGCGAGGAGGGTGCGCGGGTGCCTGAGCTGCATGCGCGCCACCTGCATGGCGATGGTGCTCGCCCCCTGCTTTTGGTCATGGCTGGAATTGTAGACGAGGGCCCGACCGATCGCGCGCAGGTCCACGCCCGGGTGGTTCCAAAACCGTTTGTCCTCGATGGCGAGGACGCACTCGCGCACGCGCTCCGGCACCGGGTCGGGCACGTCCCAGAACCCGAGCCGCGCGTACTCGTTCTCTCCCTCGCTCAAGAACGCGCCGGAGCGGTCCTCGAGGAGGGGAGTGGCCGGGTCGCTCGAGAGCTCCGCCTTGAAGAAGGCCTGGGCCATGAAGACGAGGAAGGCGAAGAGGAGGGTGGCGGCCGTGATCGCCGCCGCGTGCCGCGGCTTCACTTGTGTATGGCCTTGAAGAACACCACGAAGGACACCCCTCGGCTTCGCTCGGGGCAGGCTCCGAACATGAAGGTGGGAGGAAGAAGGAGACGAGTAATGCTTTGCTTGCCGTTTCACCGTGTGCCGCGGCTTCTCTTGTGTGCGGCCTCTCAACAAACTGCCAAGAACACGCAGGATGGAAGAAGAAGGAGAAGAAGTATTATGACGAGAGCGGCGTGTTTTCATAGTACGAAATGATGAATACCGTTCTTGAGTTGTGTGCTTTCAAGTAATACGGGCCTCAGTTCCTTCTGTGCCTCGCGAGTGCATCCGATTACTTGATTCAATAACTTATCAAATTCCATTATTCCTTTATCCCTCTTCTTCGTATCCGGAGCCTGCCCCGAGCGTAGCCGAGGGGTGCTCTCCGTTCTCTCCGTGTGCTCTGTGTCCTCCCTATTTAGGCCCCTCGACGATTTCAATCCTCGTGCCGGCCGACCGCCCGTACACCTTCAAATCGTACATGAGCTCGGCGCGGGCGCCGGGGTGGGTATAGCTACCGGAGAAGCTGGCGCGGGTGCGGAAGTAGAAGTCGTAGGTGCCCTTGGGAAGGGTGTCGTAATAGAACGTCACCGAATCGTCGGCATAGAGGGCGTAGGAGGGGCGGCGGGTGATTCCGCCCGCGGGCGCGGCGTCCTTGGAGCTCGTGGCGAGGTTGGGGTTCATGGGCTCGAAGCCGGCCGCGAAGGGCACCACCACCGCCACGAAGTTGCGGTCGGCGGGGTTGACCACGCGGACGTGCTCTTCGATCACGGTCTCGGTCTTGTAGGTCTGCTTTTCGCCCGATTTCGCCGGCCGGCGGTCGACCACCTTCTTGTCCGGCCCGTACTCGACGAGCTCGCGCTCGACCACGAAGCCCTTGTTTTCGGAGGGCAGCCGGTCGGCGGTGACGTCGGGCACGTATTCGATCGTGAGCCAGAGCCACGGCGTTTTGTTTTTGTCGCCGGAGACGAGTTTGACCAAGGCCGGCCGGTCCGTTTCAAGCTCGACGAAAGAAACGCTTTTCCCCCCGGTGTCGAGCGTGACGCGTGTGCCGCCCGCGGTGATCTCGAAGACGTGGGAGCGTCCCGGCGCGGCGGAGGACTCGAGGAGCGAGGAGACGGCGAGGAGCGCGGACACGTTGTCGCACGTGTTCCCCCAGCCTGAATCGTCGGCGCGGGAGAGGAGGTCGTCGATCATGAGACGGACGCGCGCGCTCTCGGGGTCGCTCGCCTGCAGGGCGCGGATCACCTGGGCGTTGGTGCGGACCCGGGAGGAGAGGACGAGGCCGCCCCAGGCCATGTCGCCGTACTGGAGGCCGGCGAACATCTCCTTCTTGTCCTTGAGCTTGAAGACCGTTTTCGACCAGACCGCGTCGAGCAGATCCTTCACCTGTTTCGCGTCGCCCTTTTTATTGGCGAGGAAGAGGGAGAGGATTTTGGCCTGGGAGTACAGGTCCTGGTTCCGGGCGCCCACCAGGAGATCGTAGGCGTACTGGTCGTCGAAGCGCCCGGCCGCGGTGAGGGAGGACATCGATTCGACCCGCTCGCGGAAAGAGTAGCCGGAAATGAAATAATCGTAGTCGGAGCGCAGGGCGTCTTTCAGGGCCTGCAGGGGCCGGGAGAGGAGCTTGTCCGGCACGTCGTAGCCGGCCTTCTTCGCCAAAGTCAGGAACTCGACCACGTAGGCGGTGAGGGACACGTACCCGTCGGAGCCGGGCCAGTACGAATACAGCCCCTGCGGGGTGAGCGCGCTCTCGAGATAGGCGAGAAGCTCCTTGAAGACCGGGCCGGGCACCGTGTACGTGTCCTTGAGCCCCAGCTTGCCGAGCGTCTCTTTCAGGGCGAGCGCCGGGTAGAGCTTGCTCACCCGCTGCTCGGTGCAGCCGTGCGGGTAGTCGGCGAGGAAGCGCATGGCGGCGAGGAGCTTCACCGCCTCCGGCTCGTAGGTCGCGACGACGGTGACTTTCATCGTGCCCGGCCGCGGTTTGTAATCAGGCGCGGGCGGGGAAACCGGCGCGCTCCCGTCCGCGCGCACGAAGGCGTCCTTGCGCAGGGTCTGCGTGTCGAGCCGGACGGGGAGCTTGAGCTCGAAGCCGTCCCCGGCCTTGTCGCTCGAGCGCTCGACCGCCATGCGTACGGCCGCGGTATCCCCGGGCGTGAGGCTTTCGGGCGCGAGGAAGTCGAAGTAGATCCGTTCGGCGGCGTTCTTTTTCCATTGCAGGGGGCGTGAGTCGCGGACGGCGCCGCCCTTGAGCTTCAGGCCCTCGACTTCCACGGCCGCGGTGCCCGGTCCGCCGGAGCCTTCCACGATGCGCCCGATGCCGCCGGCTCTGAACTCGTCGCCCGGCCGCACGAAGCGCGGGAGGGCCGTCTGGATGATGACCGGCAGATGGATGGAGACGACCGAGCCCGCCGTGCCGAACTTGTCGTAGTCGGCGGCGGCGACGCAGCGCACGCTGAAATCGGTGAGGTTGTCCGGCAGATCGATCGTGATCTCGGCCAGGCCGTTCTTCACCGGGACGGCCGGGTTGATGTAGGGCACGGTCTGGAAATTGCGGCGCACGGTGGTCTTCTTGAAGAGCTCCAGGGCCGCCTCGTCGCGGGAGGCCGACTCGCTCCTCATTTTACCGGCCGCTTCGCCGTCGTCGCCGCCGGGAATCTCCTCGATCGGCAGGTTGCCCACCACCTCATTGCGGGTCTCGTGGACGCGCAGGGTGGAGGAGACGGGGTCGATGAACGCGTCGAGCGGGCGCAGGGGACGTTCCTGGCCGAGCGAGAGGACGGCCCGGTCCACGAGCCAGAGCGAGGCCGTGCCGTCGACCGGCGCGCCCCGCCAGTCCTTGACGATGATTTTCATTTTGAGTTGCTTGCCGGGGAGACTCGTCTTCTCGTGATCGAGAGACACTTTCAGCCGGTTGCGCACCGAATCGACCTTCACCCGGGCGGTGGCGGCCATGGCGATCGGCCGGCCGCGGTCGACGCGGGAGCCTGAGTCGAAGCTCGAGAGGGTCCCGGTGCCGGGGAGCCGTCCCCGGAGGAGCAGGGCGTGGACGGGCACGCCGGGCACCATGTCCTCGCAGACGGTGAAGGTGAAGAGCCCCTGGCCGCCGCGCACGTCGGTCCAGTGATACTCGTTCTTGTCCGGCCCCTCGACGACGACGAGGGCTCGCGCGTCCTGGAAGGGCGATTTTAAAAGCAGGGTCACCCTGTCGCCCGGCGCGTAGCTCTCCCTGTCGAACGACGTCTCGAAGACTCCTGCGTACGACTTTTCCCAGCTCACCGGCTCTTTTCCGGCGAGATACAGATCGGACTGCACCTTCTGCAGGCGGCCGAGCGAGTCCTTGGCGAGCGCCTCCACCACGTACACGCCGGCGGCGCCGGCGTCGAGCTCGATAGCGAGCGGCTCGGCGGCCGACCGGTAGCTCTTCTCGAAGACCTTCTTGTCGACCACGTCGGTGTGGTATTTGACCTCGCCGGTGGTGAAGTCGGTCTCGCTCAGGTACGAGTGCCATTCGCGGTGGTAGAGCCGCACCGTGAACGGCTTGCCCGCGAGGGGTTTTTCGTCGAAGCCGATGACGACCACCCGTGTCGGAATCGTCTTCGCATCCTTGATGAAGCGATCCACCTTGAGGCCGATCGCGAAGGCGGGAACGGCGACGACCCGCTTGACCGCGGTCACGGTCTGCAGGTCGGCGCCCTTGACCGTGGCTTCCACCACGAACACGCGGGGCGCGCCCGCGTTCTCGGCGGCCGGGTTCAGCGTCAGGCGGGCCGAGCCCTCGGCGTCGGTCACCGCGTGCACGACGCTCGCCCCCCCGCTCTCATAGTCCCGCCCGCCGGAGAAGGCCTCGTCGGAGGAGAACGTGAAGCCCGGCAGGCCGGACGGGCGCACCGAGTAGGGATACTTGGTGATTTCCCAGGTCACGGCCTGGCCCGCGACGCGTCCGCCCGCGTAATAGTCGGCGGTGAGAACGATTTCAAATTGGCGGTCGAGGGGCACGCGGTCCGGCCCCGAGAGCGCGACCTCGAAGGTGGGCACGCGGTAGGCTTCCTTCTTGAAGGGGACGCTCGCAAGTGTGCTCCCCGCTTTCACGTCGATGAGGGAGGCGGTGTAGTCGCCGGTGGGGATGTCCTTCCGGTCGAACTTGACGGAAAATCCCTGGTTCGGCCCGAGGGCGACGGGATACGTCCATTGCTTGCCGCCCGGGCCGTAGACGACGAGCTTGCGCTCGCGGGAGGCGTCGTCGGGCTTGATCACGCCCTGCTGCCGGAGCCGGACGTAGCCCATGACGTACACCGGCTCCTCCGGCCGGTAGAGCGGGCGCTCGGTGAACAGGTAGGCGCGGCGGCTCGGGGAGAGGCGCGCGGTCACGGGATCGGAGTTGAGGAAGGAGAGCCAGCGCGATCCCTCGTCCGACCAGTGGTTGTTCGAATAGACGGGCGGCGGATTGGCCGGGTCGAAGACGACTTTGTCGTCGCCCGACGACACGATGATGCGCCGTATCGTTTCCTCGATATCTTCGCGGTGGACGTAGCGGAAAAAACCCCGGGCGTCCGTCGTCCCGGAGACCACCGGGACCCAATCGCGGCTCTTGCCCTTGCGGCGCTCGCCTTCCACGCTGATGCGGGCGCCCGCCACGGGCCGGCCGGTCTTAAGCGAGGTGACGACGAAGACGACCTCGTTTTCCTCCTCCACCGTGGAGAGGGAGAGGTCGGTCACGACGAGGCGGACGTAGGTGCGGCGGCTCCCCGGTCCGAGCAGGCGGCAGCCCACGAGGTAGGTGCCGGGCGCGTCTTTTCCCGAGACGCGCTCGAGGATCGGGCCGAGGTCGAACCCGAAGCGGCTCGCGCCGGACGTTTTCCTGATGGGCAGATCGATGAGCCGGGAGTCGTGCGGCGTGCCGAGGAGCCGGATCTGGGACCGGAGGTTTTCACCGTACGGCGGCTCCTCGCCGGGCATGGGCGGACGCGAGTCCTCGTCCACCGCCACGGGAGACGCGGGGAAGGGCCAGAAGTTGCGGTTCTCCGGATCGATTTTATACACGCGCAGGTCGGCGCGCGTCAAGCCGCGGCCTTCCATGGGGAAAAGTCGGGGGCCGAAGCGCTCGACCACGGCCTGGCCGCTCTTCCACTGCAGGTAGGCGTCGAGCTGGCGGTAATAAAAATAGAAGGAGGTCTCTCCGAAGGGCATGAGTTTCCGGCCCGACGCGCTCTTGAGGGGAAAATGCGAGAGCGTAAGCTTGTAGGGCGTGTTCTTGTCCGCGCCGAACATGAGGACGAGGCGGTCGCCCTCGACCGAGAAGCGGAAGTCCCTGACCGCGGGCTCGAAGCGCGCGAGGCGCTTCACCGCCTCCGCGCCGAGCGGGGCGAGCGCTTCGCTGAAGCGCAGGGTGACCGGGCTCCGGCCGTCGCCGCAGTCGACCGCCTGCTCGAGCGAGTAGACGCTCCCGTTGGCGGCCACGGGCAGTTCGGCGTAGCCGGCGGACATGCCGATGAGGCGGAATTCCCGCTTGGTGGCGAAGGTGTACGAGGCGAGCGAGCCCTCGAGCTCCCCGTCGAGGGAAAGGCGCAGGGAAAGGGTGAGGAACCGGCCGTAGGGCACCGGGGTCCTGAGCTCGAGCCGGTACCGGTTGGAGGTGCCGGCGTCGGTCTTGTCGAGCAGCTTCACGGTGAAGTCGTCGGCGGTGAGCCGGACGGCGGCCCCTTCGCCCACGCCGGGCAGCGCCTTGATCTCGAACGAGATCATGGAGGCGAGGTCGGCGGGCGGGATCTCGTTCGGGAAGGTGAGGGTGAACGACGAGATCGGCTCGAGGTCGCGGGACCCGGACGACGGGGAAAGCGAGGTCGGCGGCACCATGAGGGTGAAAAGGGTGCGGCTCGCGCCGCGCGCCTTCACCGTGAAGTTCTTGAGCGCGGGCCAGGCCACGGCCGGCAGGAACTGGACGGTCCGGGCGTCGACGAAGCGGTACTCGCCCGGCACGGCCGGGCTCACCGAGAGGAGGTCGCCGGGGTTGTCGAGCGGTCCGCCCGCGGCGGGGCCGACCGAACGGGCGTAAAACACCGTAATCGGGTCGTAGCCGCGCAGGAATGTCTCGGGGATGATGACCACGCCTTTGGAGCGTAAAGTCTCCTCGAGGCCCGAGCTCACGGGGCTGAATCCCCTGCCGCCCTTCTCGGGCGCGCCCTCGGCGAAGAGCGGCATGGAGGCCGCGAGCAGCGCGGCGGCCAGTGCAACGGCGATCGCTGATTTTTTCATCATTCACCTTCCTCCGGGTATTCGGTTTGTCCCTGATTTGTATATTGATTGACGATGTCCTGCGGCACGCCCGCGCCGCTGCCGTCCTGCCCGTAGACGAGCGGGCGGTAGCGGACTGGCAATCCATCGCCGCCCGAGGCCGGATCGTCGCCGTAGACGGCCAGGTAGTAGGTCCCCCTCGCGAGCGTGCGGAAGAGGAGCGTGCCGGCGCCGAGGAGCCTCGAGCCCGCGTCATAAAGCTCGGCGCGGAGACGGTCGGCCTCGGCGGACAGGCCGACGCCGACCCCGCCCGGTTCCGTTACCTCGAACGCGAAGACCTGCGCCTCGCCCTTGCCGATGAAGAAATCCTTCTCGTCGTTTTTACCCGACAAGGCGACGGGTCGGACGCGGGCGAGCGAGAGCGTGCCGCGGAGCGACGAGTCCTTGATGGGACGGACGTGGATTTCGTAATCGCCCTTCGCCAGACGTTGGACGATCGGGGACCGCGGCGCTTCCAGGCCCGAGCGTACGGCGAGCACACGGCCGTTGGCGGAGCCGCCCGAAAGGGCAATCACCCCGGGGCTGGTCGTCGTGATCACGGCGAAAGCGTCCGCGTCCATCCTGAAGGAGTAGAGCGCTTCCCCGCCCGAAAGCCGTTCCGTTCCGGAAATCGGCTTCGCCTTCAGGCCCCGGCTGCGGCCGGCCAGATCTTCGGCCTCTTGGCCGGCCCGGCTGAAGAAGACGGAAATCCAGCCTTTCCCGTGCGTGATCTCGAGGTCGCCGGGCTCGGCGGGAAGCACGGCGACGTCGGCCGGCCCTTCCTTCCGGACCGGTCGGGAGATCCTGCCGTCGCGCCCGAGGAGCCTGGCCCCGAAACCGTCGCCGGCGAGACAGAGCGATTCCTTTTCGTGTCCGGCCGGTATGGACACCGTCAGGCGGCCTTCGCCCGGGAAGACGGTTTCGATCCCCGCCGCGTCCAGAATCGGGGAGGGGGCGTCGCTTGAGTTTGAAACGATCGCCTTGACGGCCGCGTCGGCCGCGCCGTAATTGGCGATCACGAGCGTGCCGCCGGTCACGGCGAAGGTGACGTCGCGGTTGGCAGCGTCGGCCGCGGCCATCGTCAGGGGCTCGCCGCTCCGCCACACCGCGGCGGCGCAGCCGCGCGAGAGGAGGACCCGGAGAACCTGCGCGCCCGCGTCGAGATCGAGCCTGAGGGCGCGGCCCGGGTCGAGGAGCCAGGTCCGCGTCTCGCCCTTGCCGAGACGCCCAGAGTCTGCGGGCAGGCGGACGAGGCGGACGTTCACGCGCGCGTCGGCCCGGCCGGCGGCGACCGGCTCCGGGTTCCAGAGCCTCGCCTGGTACGCTCCCGAGGGCGGGAAGAGCACGAAGGTTTTATTGTCCGACTCGTCCATGCCCCTGAAATCGTACTTGTCCTTTTTATAGCGGCCGCGCGGCGCGAGCGAGAGGCCGCAGGGCTTGTCCTCGGTTTCCGCGGTCAGGAGGAAGGCGTCGCTCCGGCCGGGGTCCGCGAGAAAGGAGTGCGGGATCGATCCGACGAAGACGGTCCGGCTTTCGCCCGCGGCGATCGAGGCCGGCTCGAAGCGCACGCCCGGGACCGTCCCGCCCGCGGCCGAGACGAGATAGCCGCGGCCGCCCGGCCCGGTCGCGATCCAGGCGCCGGGGGACAGGCACGGCGATTCGGGGCCGGTTGAATAGAGAACGCGATCGGCCTTGTCCGCGATCCTGTAGCTCAAACCGTGGCGGTTGTCGAGGGCCAGGAATTCCGGGCAATCGAAGGCGCGCGGAGAATCGGACAGCTCGACCGATCGGGGGACGGTGTAGGCGACCGTCGCCTTCACGGGCTGCGGCCGGTCTTCGGACTGCCGGATCTGAAGCGTGTAGGCCCGGCCCTTGTACAGGGGCACCGCCAGGAAACCCTCGCCCGCGGCGAGGAGCTCGGTCTCACGGTACAGGCCGAACTTCACGGCCCGGCCTTTCTCGGCCCTGACCGAGAGCACGCCTTCCGCGTCGGGGCGGACCGGGATCTTCAGGATTTCCCGGCCCAATGACTGGTCGACGGTGAAGGGAAGCTTCCGCTCCCCGAGCGGATGTTCCGCGTTGACGGCCATGGCGACCGTCGACCCGCCCGTGACGGAGCCGGCCGGCTCGATGCGAAGCAGGTAGCGGCCGGCGCCGAGTCGCTGGGTGATGCGGAAGTTCCAGTCGTTTTCCGCGTCGTCGTTCTCTGCGATGAGATGGTCGCCCGTCTCGTCCCAGAGCGAGGCCTTGAAATCCCCCTCGCCCGAGCTTGAAAAATCGTAGACGCCGTCGCCGCCGGTGCTGACGACGAAGGAACCCGCGCCGTATCCGAGCTCGTAGACGAGCCCCGAGGCGAGCATGGCGGTGGAAACGCCGACCGTGTATTGGAACAGGTTGCGTTCCTCCTGCGGGCTCACCGCGAGCTCGTAGGCGCCGGCCGGAAGGTCGAACGACTGCGCCGGGCCGCCGGCCAGGCGCACGGGCTCGGCCAGGGACTGCCCTTTCAGCTCGCCCTGCATGCCCGTTGAGAGAGAGGCGGCGACCGAGAGCGGCGCGGGCAGGACGAAGGCGAACACGTCCGGCGCGCGCCCGGGCGTCTCCTTCCAGACTCGGCTCCGCCGGTGGTTGAGCTCCAGGTCGAACCGCTTTGCATTCTCGTCCTCGGCCGCGGGGCGGATGATCCGGGCGAAGGTCGTGAGGCGGCGGGTGAGGTAAGGAACCGGGAACGAGAAATAGACGTACGAGCCGCGATCGAGCTCGATATCGGTCCCCCGGTTGCCGACGGCGATCGGAAAGCCTTCGGCGTCCTCAAGGCGGAAGGGGAAATTGACGCCCAGACCGAGCGTGGTGATCGCGTAGCGCCCCTGGATCGCGGCGGACAACGCGTAGCGCAGGCCGACGTCCGATTCGACCGTCCGGCGGCTTATCGCGTCGGGCTCGAGCTCTCCGAGATCGGTGAACTCGGTTTTCCTCAATACGACGCCGGCCCGGCCGCGGCTTTGGCCGCGCGCGCTCACCGCCACCAGGTAATCGCCCGGCTTCAGGTAGGTCATGATGAGGGCGTTCCGGCCCTCGCCGTTCTCCCCGGCCTGAACGAGCGAGGGGACGAGCGGCGTACGCACGGAGAGGCCCATCGAAAGGCGGCCCGTCGTCTCGATCCGGTAGAGGGACGGCACGGCGACGCGCAGAAGAACATTGCGGGTCTGGCCGCGCTCGAAATCGGCGTAATACGGGCGGCCCTCGGTGAAGACCGGAAAGGTGTCTTCGAAGGCTTTCAGGACCGGCTTGGGGAATCGCTGCAGGGAAAGGGCGTCCGCGGCGTAGAGGGTGATGAGGTCGGCGCGCTTGGCTTGATTGGCGAGGGTGAAGGTGTACGTGCCGGGGCGTAGGGGTGATCCGTTTTCGGCCTTTTTCCCGGACACGGTGAGCGAATACTTTTCCCCTTCGACGGAGAGAACCGAATTCTTCTCCACCCGCACGCCGACGGTCACGTTCTCACCGGGGGCGAGCGTCGCGGAGAGGGGGACCTCCAATGAAAGCGGCAGCTCGCGCACGTCGACGCCGACGGCCGCGTCGGAGCGGGAGTTGAGCGTGAGACTCGCGCTTGTTTTTGCCGGCACCTCGACCGCAGGCCAGGCGACCGCGGATTGCGGCTCGGGCGGGTCGAGCTTCAGCAGGTCGGCCGGCTTTCGGCTGCCGTCCCTGTACACGGCGAAGTGCAGAATGCCGAGCGAGGCCGGTTGAAGGTCGAGGGAATAGAATCCCCGCACGAGCTCGACGCTCTTGTCCGGGGTCTTCCACTCGGCTTCGACCCCCCTCGTGAACCGGTTCTCAAGCAGGGTGAAGCGGTAGCGGGCCTTGCCCCCCGCGGTCGCGCTCTCCGCGACCCGGTAGGCGCCCGGCGTCTCGATGAAAAGGTACACGGAGTTGTTTCCGAGGAGATTGACCTTGCGGATGAAGGGCGAATTCGCGGAAACCCGGATCGCCCCCTCTTTCAGGAAGGAAACCTTCCGGTTGGAGCTCGTGTAGATGAGCGGGGTGAGGTCGATGAGGTCCCGGGCGGCGTGCCCGGAGACGGTTGACACCCAGAAGGTTTTTTTCGCCTTCCTGTCGTAGGGCAGGGAACCGGCGCCGCGTTTGAAGAAACTCACCTCCAAAAGGTCGCCGGGCCCGGCCTCGACCACGAGCCATTTTCTTTCCGACGAGCTCCGGGAATAGAAGGAGCACCACGGCTCCTTCGATTTCTTGGTGATCTCCGCGCTCGACTGCAGCCGGTAGCGGCTGCGGTCCTTGCCGTAGTACCCGGCGCCGATCCGTGTCTGCTCCAGGGCGTCGCGCACGCACTCGACGTAGTCGGCGCTCCCGGCGATGAGGTAGGCGTCGCGGCCGAACGGCGAGATGCGCAGCTTCTGCGCGCCGTTCGAGCCCAGGAACCGCGCCCCGCGGCGCAGGAGGAGTTTTGTTTCCCCGCTTTCGTCGGTCCAGGCCCGCGGCTTCCCGCCGGCGCAGACCAGGAGGTAGTGGCCGGCTTCGAGGGTGCTGTGGAATTCGGCGAAGAGCGCGGGCCTTCCCTGTTCCGGCTCGCGCTCTTCGTAATCGGGCCTGACCGCGGTGAGCCACTGGCCGTTTTGCCAGAGGGCGCAGGATTGGAGGGCACGGCCCATCACCTCCAGGCGGAGCTCGTCGCGCCGGGGAAGGTAGATCCAGTAGGAACGGGTGGCGAGGTCGCCGAGGGTGGTTTCGACGAAATCGCCGTCGTAGAGAAAGGGGTAATCGGCGATCGTGGCGGCGGCATTGGCTTCGGTGAAGGGGAGCACCGCAAGCCCGGCCGGGGCCTTCGCGTCGCGGTCGGGGAACAGGTTGACGCGGTATTCGCCCGGGTCGAGGAGAAGGTCGATCCGCCCGTCGCGTTCGCCCGGCGCCCCCGAGCGCGCTCCGATGACGCCGGCCATCCGGTCGACGAGCTCAAGGGCCGTGCCCGTCTTGCTTGTCGTCCGCAGGCTGTAGTAGCCGCGCTCCCGCACCGTGAGGAGGGTGCGCTGGAGGTCCGAGGGCGCGAACGCGGTCTTCGCGAGCGACGCCGGGTCGGCCGCGAAGAGCGAGGCCGCGATCGGGAAATAAAGGGCGATGCACAGGATCGATCTGAGATTGCCGCCGCCGGGTCTTTTCATTGAGTCCCCCTTCTTTTCGTATTGTTTTCATTATAACCCCCATGCCCCGCTTTCGCCAGTAAAGGAGAGAGCGAATTGACGCTTTTATACCGCGGAAATTGATTGTAGAGACGCACGGCCGTGCGTCTCTACAATACAATCAACAACAGGCTGGTGTGAAACCGGTTTTCAGGATAATGTGAATCTATTATAAACAATAACGGAGACCGACCGATGAAAGACATCCCCCGTCACTCAGGCTCAACCGACGTCACCCCGGAAGAGGCGGGATTTCATTCGCCCCGGCTGGACGCGCTCGACTCGTTCTTCGCCCGGCTCATCGAAAAGAAGCGATTGCAGGCCGCGGGCTTCCTCCTGGCCCGGCGCGGTAAAATCTTCGCTTCGCGGACCCTGGGAAGCCTCGCGCCGGACGATCCGGGGCGATCTTTTCTCCCGGATTCGCTTCTGGCCGTCGGCCCGATCACGCAGGCGGTCACGGCGGTCGCGCTCTTCACGCTGATGGAGGCGGGACGGCTCACCCTGGAACAACCGGTGAGCCGCATGATCAAGGAATTCGACACGGACCAACATCGGAAAATCGCCGTCTCCCATCTTCTGAACCATACCGCCGGGCTCGCCCCGGACGCCGGTTTTTTTCACGAGCCCAACCCGGCGCGGGCGCCCCGCTTTCGGAACATGAGGGATTTCCTGCGCCATGCCCTCCGCGGGCCGCTTCTCGCCCCGCCCGGCGAGCGCTGGGCTCCGTGCGCGAACGGCTTCGTCGTGCTGGGCGAAATCATCGAACGCGTTTCCGGCGTGACGTACGAGGACTACGTCCGGCGGGCCGTGCTGGAGCCGCTGGGGATGGGCGATACCCATTTCACCGTTCCCGAGGAGAAGCGGGACCGGCTGTGCCGCACGGGGAAAAGAATGAGCTCGCGCGGAAAGGGGAAAAACATTCAGGCCGCCGATTCGGGACTGCATTCGACGCTTCCGGACCTTTTCAAGTTCGGCCGAATGATGCTCGGCAACGGCCGGCTGGGCGATGCGCGCGTTATCAGTCGGAAATCGGTGGAGAAGATGACCTCGAACCGGCTCCGCCACCTGTCGGCGGAAGAGGGTGCGATGCGGCTCGACCCCAAAAAATACGGCTTCGGCTGGTCGATCCTATCGCTGAGCATCGTCTCACCGTCCGCCTTCGGTCTCGAGGCGCCCGGCCGGGCTTCCCTGCTGATCGACCCCGAGGAGGATCTCGCGGCCGTCTTTTTCACCCCGGCCGCGGGTCCGCCGGCGCCGGAGGCCCTCACCGTTCCCCCGGCCGTCGTCTGGTCCGGACTCGAGTAAAGGAGCAGGCCTGTGATCACCGAAGGCAAAACCGACATCACCTGCCGCGAGGCGCGCTACAATCCGGCGACCGTCGCCGCCCTGGACGATTTCTTCACGCGGCTCATTGCGGAGAAAAAGATCCAGGCCGCCTGCTATCTCCTGGCGCGGGGCAACGGGATCTTCGCGCATAAGTTCATGGGCGGTCTCCGTTTCGACAAGCCCGACCTGCCCTTCCTGCCCGGCTCGCTGCGCAAGATCGCGTCCATCACCAAGGTGTTTACCGCGCTCGCCGTCATGCGGCTTGCGGAAGACGGGCTGCTCTACCTGGAAAAGCCCGTCGCGGACTTCATCCCCGAGTTCGACACGCCCCTGCACCGGGGTATCACGGTCTGGCACCTCCTCACCCACAGCGCGGGACTGAAGGCCGATCCCGGATATTTCCTCGAGCCATACCCGCTGTGGGCGGACATGAAGTGCCTGGACGATCTCATTCATTTCGCCGTGGAGGGCCCGCTCCAGTCCCGGCCCGGGGCGACCTGGTCGTACAGCTCGCTCGGCTTCGTTCTGCTTTCCGTAATTATCGCCCGGGCGGGCGGCATGCCGTACACCGAGTACGTGGAACGGGAAATCCTCAAGCCTTCGCGCCTGAACGACACGCACTTCCGCGTGCCCGAAGACAAGATCGACCGGGTCTGCTTCACGCTCGAGTATGAGTTGAAGGAGTTCGATAGGATGCAGAGCGGGAAGACGTTCTTCCTGGGCGGGAGCGGACTCACCTCGACGCCCTATGACCTGTTCCGCCTCAGCCGGCTCCTGCTTCAGAAAGGCACCCTCGACGGAGTCCGCGTGTTGGGGAGAAAGACGATCGAGGCCCTGGTGCGCGACCAGTTCAACCCGGCCACGACCGCCTATTGCTGGGGCATGAACCTCAAGCCGATGGAATACGGCGCCGGCGTGAGCATCTCGCTGGGAGGGATCATGAGCCGGTTCGTCTACAACCACGAGGGCTACGGCCGCTGCACCTTCTTCGCCGACCCGGAGGAGGATTTCACCGCCGTCTTCTTCGTCCCCACCGCCACCCACTGGCTGCCCGAGATCATCGAGAACCCGCGCTACATCATCTGGTCCGGGATCGAGTGAGCGGACGGTATGAGGCAAAAAAATTCTTCGCTGGATTAACGGTTATATCTCCCCGTTGCGCATGTTGGTGCCGGACTCGATGGCCGGACGGCGCGCCGAATCGGCTGGAGATCGCCTCTTGGGCGTGATATATTGACTATTGCACGATAGCGAAGATTGGCGCGCAGAATCGAAAAAAACGGACGCATCGAACGAAAAATGTTGCATAAGGAAGGAGCTATATAATGAAAAGAACGATTTCAATGACAATGGCGACAGCGCTCATGACTTTCTTGCTTCTGTCGATCGGCTGCGGGGCGCCCGGTCCGTCCGCGCCGGCCGCCGGATCGCTCGACTACGGCGGACGGTATGCCGATCCGAACGTCAATGGCGCATGCTCCGTCGCGGTATCGCCCGACGGGGAGAACGTCTACGTCGTCGCCGTGCCGGAAGACGCGGTGGCGTGGTTCACTCGCGATCCGGACACCGGCGCACTCGCGTACGGCGAAAGATACGCCAACACCGCCACTATCGATTATCCGCTATCCGTCGCCGTGTCTCCCGGCGGAGAACACGTCTATGTGGCGGCCTTTGAAGCGGACGCGGTGGCGTGGTTCGCGCGGCAGCCGTCGACCGGCGCGTTGGTGTACGGATCAAGATATTTCAGCGCTACGATATTAAACGGCGCCAACTGCGTCACGGTTTCCCCGGACGGCGCGCATGTCTACGCCACGGCGTACCGGGCCACCACCGATCACCACGTGGCATGGTTTACGCGGGATGCGGTCACCGGCGGACTGTCGGCGATGGGAAGCTACGGCAGCGCGTCGACCATCGGTGGGCCGTTTTCCATCGTGATATCGCCCGACGGTCTGCACGCCTATGTCGCGGGCAATGTCGCGGATACGGTGGCCTGGTTCACGCGGAACGCGACGAGCGGGGCGCTTTCCTATGTCGATCATTATGAGAACAGTATGGAGATCGACAGCCCGCGCTCCCTTGCCGTATCTCCCGACGGGAAGCATGTCTACGTGACGGCTGACTCGAACGACGCGGTGGCGTGGTTCACGCGAAACGCGGTGAGCGGCGCCCTTTCATACGGCGGGAAATATTCGCACGTGAATCTCGATAACCCCTCTTCCCTCGCCGTATCGCCGGACGGGCGGCACGTGTACGTGGCGTCCAATATGACCGACGCGGTGGCATGGTTTGCGCGGGACGAGGCGAACGGGGCCCTCACCTATGTCGGGCGCTACAGCAATGAGGCGACAATCAACGGTCCCCGCTCCGTGGCCGTGGCGCCCGATGGGAAGCACGTCTATGCCGCGGCCGAATATTCCGACGCGGTGGCGTGGTTTGCCAGAAACAACTGAAAAAGAAGGCGGCCTTGCAGGCGCGTTCCGTCTCGCGAGCATGAGGGAGGCGGGCGTTCACGCCCGTTCCCTTTCCGCCGTACGTACGCGAGCGCATTCGGCCATTCCTGGACCAGGGCGCCGAACGCGATGAGAGGCAGCCATAAGGTCCGAAAAACGGTATCGTGAAAGATGGTAGAGGAAAAATCTAAAAGAGAACGCCGCCCTTTGTCAGGGTGGAGGAACGGTACGGGGTATCGTCGTTTCGCCTGGAGGCGGAGCGATGTCGGATGATGACGAGTTCGGATTCTTCGCACCGCATGTGCGGCTTCCGGTCGTGCGTGATATGGGCTCGAAGGCGTTCGTGCATGGTGACAACGAATTGTCAGAAGGAAAGGTCTTTTATCCTCACGCTGGTGAGCGGTGTGGGAAAATGGTAAAGTAAAGTCATGGTATCCATCGAAGACAAGACGATCCGGCGACTGGTCGACGCGGCCCGCAAGGCGGCCGACAGGGCCTACGCGCCGTATTCCAGGTTCAGGGTGGGCGCCGCCCTCCTGTGCGCGGGCGGTGAAACCGTGACCGGCGCGAACGTGGAGAACCGCTCGTACGGGCTCACCGTCTGCGCCGAGAGGGCCGCGGTGTTCGCCGCGGTGGCGGCCGGCCGGCGCGACTTTCTCGCCCTGGCCCTCTTCACTCCGGACGCGAGCGAGCCGGTCACTCCCTGCGGCGCCTGCCGCCAGGTCTTGAGTGAGTTCGCGAACACGGATTTCCCGGTCTACTACACCCACGACGGCGCGGCCGTCGTCCGCCGCACGCTGGGGGAGCTTTACCCGTTCGATTCGCTGCACGAGCTGGGAAAATAATGTGTTGAGTCCCGCCTGAGTTGTGAGGTCGTCGTCACAGCTTCAGTTTTCGATCGAGTCCGCCCCGAGTCCTTCGACGAGCTCGGCACGGGCCCGCTGAAGCGTTTTGCGGTGACCGTTCACTCTCATCTCAGAATGATGATTTTCCAGTTTCCGCTTTTCATCTCGGAATCCGTCATGTATTTGACGGTGACGGTCGAGTAGTTCTTGGCGATCTCCATCTGGAAGCGCCGCACGGAGAGTCTGTGCAGCACCTTGATTTCCGGGCCCTGCATCCGGGTGATGACGTAGACCGTTTCTCCTTCTTCGGCTTCGGTCTGGTAGATGTGGTAGCCGGCCGTCTTGGTCATCAGGAAGCCGGCGGCGGGCGCCTGCGGCGTAAAATTTTCCACCGGGAGGCTGGTGTAGTTGATCTTTTGTTTTTGGGGCGTGTAGTAGAATCCGGTCAAATAGATTTTTCCGCCTTTATACAAGGCGTCGTAACGGCACCAGCCCAGGTCCAGAGCCAAAGTTTTCTTTCCTTCCAGCTCCGGAGGATACTTGGCGGGCTTCTTGGCTTCTTCCACGCTGACATTAATGATGTGCTGATCGGACGCTTGGCCCCGGATCTTCAAGACCGCCCGGATGGTGTGCCGCCCGGGCTTGGGAAAAACGGCCGTCAAAGAACTGGCGGTGTCATTGACGGCGTCTTTGGCCAGCCGGTCGTCAATGTACCATTCAATCCCCGCCATCGTGAGGGGCGGATCGATGGATGCGAGGTAATACCCGTACTCGCCGGCCAGGAGGGTGGAGGGGGAGGCCGGGTCGATGATCACCCGCGCTTTTTCCTCCAGCCGCCGGCGCTCGTCGGCCTTCCTCTTCCGTTCCCTCTCCGCCTCCTCCCTCAGGCGCGCCCGTTCCTTGAGCTCGGCGGCCGTCGGCTGCCGGTCGGTGGTCATGTCATCGTATCTCCTGTCGTGGTCGGTGTCCCTGTCCTCTCTTTCGTTTCCCGTGACCGGTCTTCTCGGCGTGTTGTCGGGCTCGGGTTTTTCGGGCGGCGGGGCGTTTTTGACGTCGGCCAGGAGGGCGGTGATCGCCTGCCGTTCGGCCTGGATGCGCTTCCTCTGGGCCGCCGCGCGCTTCACCTCCGCCTCCATGTCATTGATGATGACGCCCGCCAGGCCTTTGATGACGGTGAGCTTCCGGGTGATGAGCTCGATGTCGTCGTCGTCCTTGCCGTCCGGCCGGCGCCAGAACGCCTCCGCGGCGGGCAGAGCGGGCAGGTCGTCGTCAAAGCGCCGCAGGTCCGCCTTCAACGCATAGATGAGCACATTGCAGAGCTGGGCCAGGCGCTTGTTGTGGGTCTTCAAGCCGGCCACCTCGTTCTTCCACGAATCCACCGGGACCTTCCGGCGGTGGACGGTTGCGTTCCAGAGTGACTCTTCCGTGGTCAGGTTGTTGAAGACGTCGACCAAAAGCTCGTAGGCGCCCCCCAAGCCCGACGGGGCGGTGACGGCGGCGGCCATGTCGATGCCGCCCTTGACGAACACCCGGGCAGCGTTGTCGTCCCGCAGGGTTTGGGCCTTGTACCGGATCTCCACCAGCTCCTGCTTGACGGCCAGCAGTTTCACGGAGTATTCCTCAAGTTTTTTATCCATCGCGGCCAGGGCCTCGCTTTGTTTGCGCACGACGGCCGCGTCCCGGGCCGCGGTCTGGCCGGAAGCCTGGAACAAAGCGACGACGAGGAAAAAGATGATGGCGGGTGTTTTCATGGGACAACCTCACGGGTACTAGTATAAGAGTTGCGGTTGTGAAATGAAAATAATTGTGCGGCGCGCGACGATCAGATCCCGGCAGCCGCCCGATCATTTTTGCTTGCATCGTATCCGGTTCCCTTCTATAATAAACCGCCGATTCTTCAGAACGCGGGTCGGATCCGATCACCGGGTAAACGCGCTTGCCGATGCAAGAAATAAGCGTATTCTGAAAACGGCGAATCGAATCGAAACGAACGAAGAGAAGGAGACGATATGGGAAAAGAACAGAACTCGAGAAAAGAGATCAAGCGGAAAGCGGCGAAGACGCTGAAAGAGAAACGGAAGGAAAAGAAAGTAAAGAAGGCCTCCCGGCAGGATGGTTGAGGCGATTCGGGCGCGATTTTTTCCGTTTTCATCCGCGGGCATCCGTAGTTTTCTCCCTTTTCACATCTGGTTCTCCCCGGCCCTTCCCAGCGGCCGTGCTTCGTGCTATGGTTTTCCCCGGAAAGAGTGTCTGGTCATATGCTCAAGGAGAATCTGGTCCGGATCGCGGCGGTGCTCGGGGCTTTGGCGGCGCTGGTTGCGCTGGTGACGGCCTTCGGCCTGGCCCTGGCCCCGCGCGCCCAAGCCAAACCCGAAGACTATCTCGCCTATTCGCTCGAGGGCCTGGATCAAGTGCCCGAGGATAAAATCCTCTATAGAGAAGCGGAGCCCGTCAAAGTCCCGGCCGGCGCGGACGATTCCCTCGCCGGGCTCTGCCTCCTGCCCGACGGCGGATCGGCGTTGAGCGGCGGCTCGTCGATATTCGTTTTTGACCGCTCTCGAACCCTGGTACGAACATTTTCTGTCGGTGCGCCGGCGGTCGCCCTGTGCGTCAAACCGGGAACAACACCCCCCGCCCTGTACGTGGCAATGCGCGACCATCTCGAGATCTGGTCCGTCGACGGCCGGAAGCTCGATGAATGGACGAGCCTGGGAGAGAAGGCGCTCATCGCGTCGATCGCGGCCTCCGGGAGCGCGGTCTACGCGGCCGACGCGGGCGATAAAAATATCGTTCAGTACGACACGGGCGGCCGGCTCATCCGGTTCATCACTCTGAAAGCCGACGGCGGCGATTCCGGCTTCCTCATCCCCGGCGCGTATTTCGACGTTGCTTTCGGCGACGGATCATTGTGGGCGGTCGACCCGGGCCGCCACCGAGTCTGCAAGATTTCCCCTGACGGGGAAATCCTCGCGGCCTGGGGCAGGACCTCCGCCGAGCTCGACGGGTTTTGCGGCTGCTGCAATCCGGTGAACATCGCCCTGTTTCCGGACGGTTCCTTCGCCGTCCAGGAAAAAGGCCTGCTCCGCATCAAGCTGTACGACCGGACCGGCGCGTTCCAAGGCGTCGTCGCGGGGCCCGCAAGTTTTCACCCCTCGGTGAAGTCATTGGATCTCGCGGTCGGTTCGGGCGGAACGGTGTACGCGGCGGACTCGCATCTGAAAGAAGTCCGCATTTTCACGAGGAAAGGGGCAGGGCGATGAGAATCTCCGCGGTCGACCGGCACGGCGCCGGAGTGACGACTTCCCGGACGACTTCGCGGACTATCTCGCGGCGAGAGTTCGTGAAGACTGCGGGCCGGGTGCTTTTGGGCGGAGCGCTCGGCCTGCTCGGTGCCTCCCTCTTCGCGAAAGCCGTCTCCGGCGCCGGGGGGTCGTGCATCAATAACTCCTCCTGCCGCACGTGCGGCTTAAGATCCGACTGCAACCTGCCGCAGGCGCTCTCCTTCCGGGACAGGTTCGGGGGGGCTAGGCGATGAAATCGAAAAAACCCGGCAAGAACCCCAAAAAGAAAATGACGCGTCGGGAGTTTCTCAGGGTCGGCGCGCGCGCCGGACTGGCCCTGGGCGCGGCCGGGGTCGCGGGCGGTGCGTTCCTCCGCGGCCGGCAGACGGCCGATCTTCGCTGGCAGCTCGACCCGGACAAGTGCATCCAGTGCGGCCGCTGCGCCACCCACTGCGTGCTTACGCCCTCGGCGGTCAAGGCCGTTCACGCCTACGACGTCTGCGGCTACTGCGAGCTCTGCTCGGGCTACTTCAAGCCGAACGCCCTCCTCCTCGACACGGCCGCGGAAAACCGGCTCTGCCCGGTGAGCGCCATCAAGCGCACCTTCGTCGAGGACCCGTATTACCAGTACACGATCGATACGGACCTGTGCATCGGGTGCGGCAAGTGCGTCAAGGGCTGCCAGAGCTTCGGCAACGGCTCGCTCTTCCTCCAGGCGATGCACGACCGCTGCGTCAACTGCAACGAGTGCGCCATCGCCCGCGCCTGTCCCGCCCGGGCCTGGACGCGCCTGCCGGCCTCCGCGCCGTACATGCTCAAGGGGAAGAGCCGCGGGAGTGGCGATGCGAAGAAATAGCCGCCGTAGATTACTCTTCACAGGCCTTCCGAAGAGGACACCCCTCGACTGCGCTCGGGGCAGGCTCCGAACACGGAGAGAGGAGAAGAGTACGAAGAGGGAAGAAGAGGGAAGGGAAAAGAAAAGTTTAGGAAAAAAACTCCGTCCTCTTTCTTCGCTTTTTCCTTCTTTCTTTCTTCGTGTTCTTCGTCCTCTTCGTGGTCTTCGTGTCCTCTTGGGAGGGCTTACGGAAGTGAAGAGGCGATACGCCGTGACCCTCCTCGTCCTGGCACTCGCCGCGGGAGGAGTTGCCCACGCACAGGACCGCTTCCCGCGGCCGGAGTTCAAATCGGACTACGCCACGCCCACCCTCCAGGTGCCGAACGCGCCGGACTCGGTGTATGAATTCATCGACCTGGGGGTCCTCGCCGCGGCCGTTATCGCCATGTCGGCGATCGCGCTCAAGCTCCGGTCGCGGAACGCGATCTTCGTCCTGTCGATCGCGAGCCTCGTCTATTTCGGCTTCATCCGCCGCGGCTGCATCTGCCCGATCGGGGCCATCCAGAACGTCACCCTCGCCCTGGCCGACCCGACGTACGCCGTGCCGCTGTCCGTCGTCGGCTTCTTCCTCGTGCCGCTCGCCGCCACGCTTTTCTTCGGCCGGACCTTCTGCGCCGGGGTCTGCCCGCTCGGCGCGATCCAGGACCTGGTGGTCTTGAAGCCGATAAAGATTCCCAAGCCGGCGGCCGCCGTCCTGGGCGTGGTGCCTTTCCTCTACCTCGGCCTGGCCGTGCTCTTCACGGCGGCCGGAATCGGGTTCGTCATCTGCCGCTTTGATCCCTTCGTGGAGATCTTCCGCTTCGGCTCGCGCCTGGAAATCCTCGCCTACGCGGGCGTGCTCCTCGGTATCGGCGTGTTCGTGGCCCGGCCCTACTGCCGCTTCCTCTGCCCCTACGGCGCCCTGCTTTCCGTGCTCTCGCGCTTTTCGCGCCGCCACGTGACGATCAGCCCGACCGAGTGCGTCGAGTGCCGGCTCTGCGAGGACGCCTGTCCGGTCGACGCCATTCTTCCGCCGGCGGGCGGGGCCGCCGGTGGAACCGGTGAACCGAGGCGCGCGAGCGTCCGGCGCCTGACCGTCTCGGTGCTCCTGATCCCGCTCCTCATGGCCGCGGGCGCGGCGGGCGGCAAGCTCCTCGAGGGATTTTTTGTACGCCTTTCGCCCGACGTCGCGCTTCAGACCGCGCTGGCGGCGGAAAAGGCGGCCGGGACGGCGGACGCCGCCGAGGAGACGAGGCTCTTCCGCGAGTCGGGCGAAACCGAAGCGGCCCTCGCCGCGCGCGTCGATCGCACCAAGGCCGTGCTCTCGATCGGGAGCGCGCTCTTCGGGGCCTTCGTCGGGCTCGTGATCGCCCTCAAACTCCTCGGCCTGGCGGTGCCGCCCGCCAACACGAGTTACGTTCCCGACCGGGCCGCCTGCGTGAGCTGCGGCCGGTGTTTCCGGGCGTGCCCGCAGGAGCACGTGCGGCTGCGTGGGAGAATCAACTCGCCTACAAGCCTTGAATAAACCACGAAGAACACCCCTCGACGGAGTTCATCCCGAGCGCAGCCGAGGGACTCGGGGCAGGCTCCGAGCACGAAGGGGGAAAGAAGAGGAAAAGTGAGAGAATGCTTTGGGAAAAAACACAAGATCAGAATGAGTATACAAACATGAGCGATATTCTCTTTTTTTCATTTTCTTTCTTCCACTTCCTTCGCGTACTTCGTGTTCTTCGTGGTGTTTTTGAAAGCCGGATAGAGGAGTGAATCGTGAAGATCGATAAACCGGAACTGATACTCTCCCTCACGCGCTCCCTTTTCGGGATCGGCGTCACGGCTGTCATTTTCTCGGCGCTCGTCGGCCTCCTTTCCGCGGCCGCTTTTTTCCAGCTCAAGCTTCGCGATCCGCTCGCCAGCCCCGCGCTCGTCGTGTTGTATGAACGCCTGCGCGAAAATCCCGAGGACCGGGCGATCAAGGACGAGATCCGCGACCTCGACCTCCTGGCCCGCCGGGCCTATTTCGCGAGCCGCGGCCAGGTGACCTCGGGCGGGATTCTCGTGTTCGCCGGGACGGCGGTCTTCGTCCTGTCCTTCGCCGCGCGTGAGGCGCTGCGCCGGAAACTTCCGGCCTCACCCCGGGGCAAGCCGCAGCCCGCCCTCCCGGCCGTCCGCCTCCGGGCCAGGGTCCTGGTGGCGGCCGGCGGGATCGCGCTTCTCGCCGGCGCTTTCCTCCTCGTGTTCGCGGTCGCGCCGTTCATGGACTCCTTCCGGATGGCCGCGGCCGTTCCTGAAAAGCCCGCCGCGAACGGCGCGCCGCCCGAATCCGCTTCCCCCGCGAGCGCCGCCCCGGCCGCGCCGGTCGAAGCAGCCTGGCCCAACTACCGCGGGCCCGGCGGCCGTCTCATTGCGCCTCCCGGCGAATACCCGACCGCCTGGAACGGCGCAACCGGCGAAGGAATCGTGTGGCAGGCGAAGCCGAGGCTGCCCGGGAACAATTCTCCCGTGGTATTCGGCGGTCGGGTCTTCGTGTCCGGCGCGGACAAGACCGGCGCCGAAATCTACGGCTACGACGCGGCCGAGGGGAAGCTTCTCTTCACCGCCAGGGTCGCCTTCAGCCCCGCGGGGCGCGCGGCCAAGGTCGACGAAAAATACGTCGGCTACGCGGCGCCCACCCTCGCCGCCGACGGCCGGTACGTGGCCGGGATTTTCGCGGGCGGGGACGTCGTCTGTCTCGACCATGACGGGAAAATCCTCTGGCAAAAAAACCTGGGCACGCCGCTGCTCAATTACGGGTACGCCTCGTCGCCCATCGTCTGGAACGGTCTTCTCATCGTCCAACTCGACTGGGAAAGTTCGCCCCGGTTGCTCGCCCTGGACCTCGCCTCGGGAGAGCCGCGCTGGGAAACGAAGCAGGACGTGTTTTCCTCCTGGGCCTCGCCGGTCGTGGGAGAGAGCAGGGGCAAACCGGCGGTGTTCGTCTCGACCAACCCGTACGTCGCGGCGTACGACGCCGCCACCGGCGCCGAGCTCTGGAGCGCGGACGTCATGACCGGCGAGATCGGCTCGTCGCCGGCCTTCGCCGACGGCGTCGTTTTCGCCGGCAACGAGACGGCCGTGCTCGCGGCCTTTACAGCCGACGATGGGAAACAACTCTGGGAGTACTACGAGGACCTCCCGAGCGTCGCGAGCCCGGCCGTGAAGGACGGCCTGCTTTTCATGGCCTCGGCCGCCGGTGCGGTCACCTGCGTGGATGCCGCGACGGGGAAAGCCGTCTGGCGTGAGGAATTCACTGACGGCTTCTATTCATCCCCCGTCATTGCGGGAGACAAGCTCTACCTCACCGACCGCGAAGGGGTCACGCACATCCTCGGCGCGGCACGCGCCTACGCGCCCGTCACCGCGTGCTCCTTGGGCGAGCCGGTCGACGCCACTCCCGCCTTCGCGGACAACCGGATCTACATCCGGGGCAAGACGAACCTGTATTGCGTGGGGAAATGAAACTATGGATGACGCGGATGAGAGAGAACCACGGATGGCACGGATAAGACGGATGGCACGGATGGGGAAAGAAGGGAAGGGGGTTGAGAAAAATCGATAAGGAATGCAATTACGAGCAAGCTAAATCGAATTCCGCTCGATGTATTTTTTAATCGCCCCAATATCTTTCCACTGGTGTCGCCCGCCGAGCAGTTTTTTATACGCGAATAAATCCTCCGGTGCGACGACGGACACCTCGATTCCATATACCCGAAGGATCCGGGCCGTTTCCAGCCGCGCCGGGAATGGTATCCACTTGTCCTTTTTTTGATCATAGATTTTTGTTTCGAACGCGCCGCCCAGGTCGATTTCTTGACCGTGGTAGTTGAGGGTGACAAGCGAAAGATCCCACTTCTCGTCCCTGTAGCGGCCGGGACCGAACGTGATATAACGCCGGATGTCCGGCAGGAGAGAATCGATTTTTTCCTCGGGTACGTCGATATCGATATCATTTACGGGACGAGTCGCCCCGTACAGATGGGCGGCGAGCCCTCCTGTGATCTGGAAGGGGATCGTGCGCTCATGAAGAATGGAGACGATCCATTTTAGGGCGGATTCCAACTTTTCGTTCATTCCTTTTCAAGCTTTTCAAACTCCGCCATGATCTCATGATAATAATCGCCGATATCGGGACATTCCGATCGGTTTTTCTCGTAGGTGTCCAATTTTCGAACAATTCCGTCCACGTAGACGAATCCTCTTTTTTTGTCTAATGACAATGCCCGCTCGGCGTGTTCCTTGCCGAAAAACGTTGTTTCCAGCCGGTGGGTGATCGCCCGAATGACGCTTTCATTAATGATGATTGCAGTCCGGGGATAAGCCTGCCTTATCATCGTCGCGGTGACTTCGACGTTGTAGTGCCTGTCGGGATTTTGTTTCATATACCGGTCGGTCAGTCCATTGATAAACGAATGGAGAAACTCGTGAATAAACATCCCCGCGATGTGTCCCCTGTCACCGAAATACAACTTGTCGTCCATCACCGGCGTGACTACCGCGAAGGTTTCGACCCGATCTCCTTCGCCGAAGCGGATACCGTAATTCCCGATGAGCAGCGGCGCGAGAGCCAGGTTGTACCCCGGTTTCGATAAGCCGAGGTATTCTTCCAGGATGGCAATATAATCCGTGTCCCCGATCAGGCCGGCAACATCCGAAACGATCGCATCATAGGTTGTCTTATTTTCTTTCATAAACGACGCGAATGACGATTCCGTCCGGAACGCCCGCGCCGCCTCCACCATTTCCGCCAGGTGCTCGGGCTTCTCGCATCGTTCCCGCAGCTCCGCATCGAATTCTTCCGAATAATCCCCCGACCTCATTTGCGGACTCAAAAACAACTTTACGGGCGCGTCGTACCCGAACCACTCCGTGCAAGCGGTGATGGTGTCGAACACATCAACGGCGCGGTGATTTTTCCACGGCGAAAAAAACTCCACCGCCTTTTTATACAGAATATTCCCGCATCCCGGTTCGCCCGGACAGACACAATCGCGAAATCGTTTGTCGTAGGTGGAGAGATGTGACAGAACGCCCATGAGCTCGAGGTTGTCATCGATGTAAATTTTCAATTTGTTCATCGTCTTTATTCACGTCGCCCCAATAGACTTCGGCATTCCCGTTCCTCAGCCGCTCCGTGAGCACCTTCGGGTACACACGGGTCCCGGTATTGGAAAGACTTATCCATTCGATACCGTCCTGCCGGTCATCCGGATTTCCCGCCTTCGTCATGTCCGGCTCGGACTCAAGCTCGCACTCGAACATGAATTCGACCTGGTGAACGTCATGGAATTCCCTGAATTCGTGGTTGCGGGAAATGTATTCCCGGACGTAACGGAGTGTGCCGATCTTCACCCGGGCGCCGATCTCCTCAAAGCATTCCCGGTTCAGCGCGCCGGCGAAGGTCTCGTACTTCTCCTGCCCGCCGCCGGGCAGCAGGTAGAAGAACCCCAGCCTGTCTTTCAATCTGATGCAGAGGAGCTTGTCGTCGCGAATGATGATAGCTTTGACGGAGTTGCGGATGTAGTCCATGGCACCTCGAAATTTTCAAGCGGTTATCATGAATTGATACGAATAGGCAATTTTATCCATCGTCATTTCCACTTTTTCAATTCGCGCCATACATGTATTCAATCGTCCCTTCTCCCTCTTCTCTGTGTCCTCTGTGTCTCCGTGTCTCTGTGGTTACTGGAAGAGAGGCCCTTACGAGAACTCCCCCAGCTTGATCATCATGCGCGCGGCCTGGGTGTTGGTCCGGACGAGCTTGCGCGCGATGAGGCGGGAGAGGAACACGCCGTAGTGCGGGTACTGCTTGATGACGGAGATGAACGACTTCTTCGAGATCTTGATGAGCTTGCTTTCCTTTTCCGCCCGCACCGTGGCCGAGCGCGTGTTGTTGAGGAGGAAGGACATCTCGCCCATGAAGATGTCCGCCGGCGTGACGAAGCCGATGTTCTTGTTCTTGTGGAAGACGCTGAAGCGGCCCGAGAGGACGTAGAAGATGTGGTCGCTCTCCTCGCCCTCGGTGAAGACGATGTCGCCCTTCTTGAAGTGCAGGGGCTCCTCGTGGAGGAAGCCGAGGGGCGCCTGGAAGGGCACATCCTTGTTCTCGATGACGAGGGTGGCCTCGTTGCCCCTGGCATTGTAGGTGAGTTTCTTGCTCAAGGACCGCGCCATCATGATGCCGCGGCCGTGCAAAGAGTAGAGGTTTTTCTTCTTGAGCCACTCGTGGTACTTCTGCACGTTGAAGCCCGCGCCCTGGTCGCGGACCTTGAAGGTGGAGACGCTCGGCTGGATCTCGTACTCGAGGATGACGCGCTTGCGCATGATCTCGGGGTCGAGGCATTTTTGCGCCACCAGGTCGTTGATGGCGCCGCCGTTCTTGATGTACTCCTGCTTCTCCGTGTAGGAGATGTTGCAGTTGCCGTGTTCGATGGCGTTGATGAGCAATTCGGTGAGGGCGATGCTGAAATTGATCTTCATCTCCGCGTCGATGTACCCCTTGTTGAACAGCGCGATGGAGAGGATGTTGGTGTAGCTCGGCACCGAGAGGAGGTCGTTGTCGAGCTCGAACGAGCCGGAGAGCTTCTCCACCAGGGTGGTGGCGATTTCGCGCTGGAAGATGACCTGGCTGTTGGCCTTGATGATCTTGACGGTTTTGAGGAGCGTCGAGGGGATTTTGCCGTAGTCGAAGAGGTTCAAGAGGTTGGTCATTTTGAGCTTTTCCGCGAGCTCAATCTCAGACTGGGTCTTTTTGTCGTAAATGCCGATGATCCCGAAGTTGTGGAGCCAGTTGTCGGCGATGATCTGGTTGATGATGTTTTCCAGGTCGCATGTCTTGTCCGACAGGTTCACGATGACGATCTCGGGGATGTCGAAATTGAGGAACTCCAGGACGTCGTTCGTTTCGCCGTGGGCGGTGACGGTGTCGCCGCCCTCCGGGTCCCTGGCGAGCTCCTGGAAAATCGTGTCGTTCAATTTCGAATCGGAGGAGATGATGCCGATGACGCTCATATGGTCCCTTCGCGGGGCGGCCGGACGGGGGAGGCAACGTAATCGTGGACGCGCGCGACGATCTTTTCGTCCGTGGAGTGTGCCGGGATTCATGAAATTTTACGATTTCATCGTAAAATTTCTTCCTCGCAAACTCCCAAAGGAGCACATCCCTATGCGCTCCCCTGTAAACTCTGCCATTCCTAAGCCGCGGCCGACAGGCTCCTCGCCCAGTGTGTTCCGCCCGCTATCGCAAAAAAATTTTTAGTACCGCCTTTGAAAAACCGAATGCGGTTTTTCAAAAGCTTCCCTGAATGTAAACCAGAAATTGCCGGAGCGCTCGCAATTGGTCATTCCTTCATTGAGATTCTCCGCATTGCCGATTGAAGCATTCCTCAACTGATTCGGCAATTTTATGATCGAGAAGGCGAAAAAACTCAACTTTTTCGCCTTCTCGATAGACTATAACATATATGCGGTTAGTTTACATCCATTTTTTTCCGGCCGAATTCGATCCCCTTCGCGGGCTTTGCGGCGCGAAAAATAGCACGTTCGGGCGCATATTACCCGATTTCTATCGTTTCTCCCCGCGCCGGGGCCTCGACCGAGGGAAAGCCGCGCGACGAGAGCTCGTCCCGGAAGGCGAAGGCCGCCTTTTCCTCGCCGTGGACCACGAAGGTCTGCTTCGGCGGGCGCGCGAAGCGCGCGAGCCAGGCGAGGATCTCTTCGCGGTCGGCGTGGGCGCTCATGGCGTCGATCCGCTCCACCCGGGCCCGCACCCGGTACTCGACGCCGAAGATCTTCGCCGTTTTCGCGCCGTCGAGGAGCCGGCGGCCAAGGGTGTGCTCGGCCTGGTAGCCGACGAAGAGCACGGTGTTGCGCTCGTCGCCGATGTTGTGCTTGAGGTGGTGGAGGATGCGGCCGGTTTCGGCCATGCCCGAGGCGGAGATGATGACGGCCGGGCCCTTGAGGTCATTGAGCGCCATCGACTCCTCCCTGGTGCGGGTGTAGCGCATCCGGGCGAAACCGAAGGGATCCTTGCCGCCGCTTGAGGCGGCCAGGGCGTCGGTTTCCGCGTCCCAGGCTTCGGGGTGGAGGCGGTAGACCTCCGTGGCCTCCACGGCGAGGGGGCTGTCGACGTAGACCGGCAGGGTGTCGGGAAGCTTTTTGTCGAGGATGAAGCGGTGCAGGCCGTAGACGAGCTCCTGGGTGCGGCCCACGGCGAAGGAGGGGACGACCACCTTGCCGCCGCACTTCACCGCGTCCGTCACGACGGCGAGGAGCCGCTCTTCGCCGGCTTTTATCTCCTCGTGCGTCCGGTCGCCGTAGGTGCTCTCGATGATGAGCGCGTCGGCGCCGTCGCACGGTTCCGGGTCGCGGACGATGGGCCGGCCGTTCCGGCCGAGGTCGCCCGAAAAGACGAGGCGGAGCGGCGCGCCGCTCCCGTTCGCCGCCTCGAGCACGACGAAGGCCGAGCCGAGAATGTGCCCGGCGTCGTGGAAGGAGAGGGTCACGCCCGGGGCTGGCTCAAGCGTCCGGCCGTAGACGGTGCCGGAGAAACGGCCGCAGGCCGCGAGCGCGTCGCCCGCGTCGTAGAGCGGTTCAATAGGCGGGAGTCCGTCGCGCTCGCGCTTGCGGTTCAGGTATTCGGCGTCCTGCTCCTGGATGTGGGCGCTGTCGCGCAGCATCACCGCGGCCAGGTCCCCGGTGGCTTCGGTGCAGACGATGTCCCCCTTGAACCCGCTTTTCACCAGGAACGGGAGGTTGCCGGAATGGTCGATGTGGGCGTGGGAGAGCGCGACCACGTCGACGGACGAGGCGTCGAAGGGCAGATTCCGGTTGAGCCGGAAGCTCTCGCTCCGCTTCCCCTGGTACAGGCCGCAGTCGAGGAGGATTCTCAAGCCGTTCGTTTCGACCAGATGCTGGGAGCCGGTCACGGTCCGCGCCGCTCCGTGGAAGCTGATTTTCATGCGCCACTCCTCTCCGTCGCCCCCAAGTATAGCGGCGGCGGCGCGTGTTCCGCAAGAGTCAAACCGGTTGCGGCGGCGATTCTCGATTTGACCGGATTCCGGATGTCATTCCGAGCGCAGCGAGGAATCTCCCGACAACTCATGGTCTCAATGACCCGCGCTGTCGGGGGACCCTTCGGCCTCGCTCGAAGCAGCGCTGCGGGACGCGTGTCCTCCGGAATTGCTCTCTCCGCTCCGCGAGCCCGGCCGCACCGGGAAGAAAGATGGAAACCCCGGGAATAATGAACAATACTTTGCATTGAGCCGCGAAAACGTCGTGACGCGAACTTCGCGGTTCCGATACAAACGGCCGCATTCCGCCCGGCGGGGTAACGGCAGCGGCGGACGGAACGCGCGGCGGAGGAACGAGGCCGATCGCATGGCGAAGCGGAAAACCGGGGAGAGATACACCTTCGGCTATTTCATCCAATTTTCGACCACCCCCGGCGGTTTTCAGGACATGGTATGGCGCAGCATGGTCGGCGCCGCCCGGAAGAAGGACGTCAACATGCTCCTTTTCGCCGGCGGGTCGGTCGATACGGCGCCGTACAACCGGTTCGAATACAACGTCAACTTCATCTACGACCTCGCCGGTTCGGGAAAGCTCGACGGGCTCGTCGTGAACAACGTCGTCGGGGCGTACGTCACCGAGGAGCGGTTCCGCGAGTTCTGCCGCGGCTTCGGCCTGCCGGTCGTGCTCGCCTTCGGCTCGCTGCCGGGGGTGCCCGGCGTGCGCGTCCCCAACCGGGACGGCATGCGCGACGTCATCCTCCATCTGGCGCGGGCGCACGGGGCGCGACGCATCGCCTTCATCGTCGGCACCGAGGGGTATCCCGATTCGGTGGAGCGCTTCGACGTGTACCGCGAAACGCTCGCGGAATGCGGGATCGCGTACGACCCCGCCCTCGTGTTCCAGGGCGCGTTCGAAATCGAGTCCGGGGCGAAGGCGGTGGCTCACTGGCTCGACGAGACGGACACGGCCTTCGACGCGATCGTCTCCTCCAACGACGCCATGGCGATCGGGGCCGTCGAAGCGCTGCGCGCCCGCGGCAGGGAGGTGCCGTGGGACGCGGCCGTGACCGGCTTCGACGACACGGCCGAGGCGGGCGCCTTCGCGCCCCCGCTCACCACCGTCCGGCAGCCGTTCGACGAGGTGCACGCCGCCGCCCTCGAAATGCTGTGCGGCGTCGTCGAGGGCAGGGACGCGCCCGAGTGCGTCTCCGTCCCCGCTCCCATGGTCGTGCGCCGGTCGTGCGGCTGCGTGTCGTCCCTCGCGGCGGGGACCGCCGGCGGCGCCCGCGCGCAGCGCCGCGCCAAAAGAAGCGGCCCGGCGCCTTCCCCGGCCGACTCCGCCGGCTCGATCGCCCGGGAGCTCTGCGCGTTCGCGCCGGACGAGGACGAAGAAATCCTGCGCCGCTTCGTCTCGGGTTTCATCGACGACGCGGAAGCGAGGCGGCCGGGGACGTTCATCCCCGAATTCAGCCGGTTGATTCAAGGGAAAACCGTGACGGGGGACGCGATCGCGCTCTGGCAAAATATTCTTATGGGTCTGAGGAAGCGGACTCGCCCGCTCTGGAAAAACTCGAAGTTCGCCGCCCGCGCCGAGGACATCGTCCTGCAGGCCAGCGTTCTGGTGGGGGAGGCGACGACGCTGGAAGCCTCCTATCGGAAATCGCAGAGCGAAAAACAAATGAGGGAGCTGGTCGAGGGCGGGCAGGAGCTCATCACCACCTTCGATTTCGAACAGCTCAAGGAGGTCGTCGTGCGGCGCCTCCCCCGGCTCGGCATCCCCGCCTGCCATATCTCCGTGTTCCGGAGCGGCGACGATCCCGCGGCCGGCACCGTCGACTACCTTTCCGTGACCGGGGAAGCGCGGACCGCCGTCACCTCCGTCAGTCGATCAGTCAACCACCTCCCGGTCCTGCCGGGCGGGCTTTTTTTCCCCGCCGGCCGGCGTTTCGCCTACGCGGTCCATCCGCTCTATTTCCGGGAGCACCGCCTCGGCTACGCCCTCTTCGAGCTGGGCCCGGCCGAGGGGGTGGTCTACAACACCCTCGAGATTCTCATCGCCAGCTCCCTCATGGGGGCGGAGCTCTTCCGGCGCAAGGAGCGGATCGAGGCGGAGCAGCGGGAGCGGATCGAGAGCCAGCGCAAGTACGCGGCCGAGCTCGAGGCCGCCATCCGCGAGCTCGAGGCGTTCTCCTACACCGTGTCCCACGACCTGCGCGCGCCCCTGCGCGCCCTGAACGGCTACGCGGCCATTCTGACCGGCGATTTCGGGAAGGACCTGCCGCCGGTCGCGGCGCGCTACCTGGAGACCATCGGCGAGAACGCGCGGCGCATGGGCAGGCTCGTTGACGGCATCCTGGAATTCTCGCACCTCTCGCGCCGGCCGCTCGCGCGGCAGGCGGTACGCCACGCCGACCTCGTACGGGAGGCGCTCGACATTCTCCGCCCGGAGCTCGAGGGGCGGAATGCGAAGATCGAAATCGGGCGGCTGCCGGACGGCTCCGGCGACCCGCTCCTCCTCCGGCAGGTGTGGGTGAACCTCATTGAAAACGCGATCAAGTTCACGCGCGGCCGGGAGGAGGCGCGGATCGGGATCGGCTGCCGGGCGGCGGGCGGGGAAACGGTTGGCGGAGCCGGCGGCAATGACGGGGACTCTTCGTCCGGCGGCCGCGAGGTGTTTTTCGTCAAGGACAACGGCGTCGGCTTCGACATGCGGTACGCGGACAAGCTCTTCGGCGTGTTCCAGCGCCTCCACCGCGTCGACGAGTACGAGGGCACGGGCGTAGGCCTGGCCGTGGTCCAGCGCATCGTCCAGCGCCACGGCGGTCGGGTCTGGGCCGAGGCCGAGCCCGACAAGGGCGCGGCGTTCTTCTTCACTCTGGGGTAGGGGCTTGTCCGCGCGGGGAGAAGGGAACCATGGCGCCAGGTAAATCTGGAAAGGAAGGATGACGAGAAGGTCTGAAATCCTTAATGCGATCCAGCGGGTGAGAAACC
>JAFGSW010000102.1 GCA_016934415.1 Spirochaetales bacterium
AGAAAAACGGGCGCGCGGGCCCGTCTCAAGCCGCGCGCCCGAAATACTTTTTTCTCTCACTTAATACAGCGAAAAAAAGGGCCAAATCACTCGAATTTTTTTCAATTATTTTTAGGACGGGAGAGCGGGAGAGAACCGGGAATTGACGGCTCTCCGTGCCCATCGGGAGAAGAGCTGCGGATAAGACGCGGATGGGAGCGGATGAGGAGGGGAGAAGGATGGGAAGAGGGGAGGCAGGGAAATAAAGAGAAATTTCCCCGCATAAAGTCGATCATGGGGAGGCGGTTGGGCCGGCCTGAATTCCGGCGGCCGTCAATTCAAGGCCTGGCCATCGGTCTTCCTCTTCGAGAAAGGCGATCCGGAAGGCGGTGGGAGGATGGGCGGAGTCGATGCGTTCCCGCTCCGGCATCCGCGTCCGTCTTCGACCTTTTTCCATGCGCCGCGCCCCGCGCGGCCGCGCCGTGCGCTCAGTTCGCGCCCGACCCCGCGAGCTCGATGATGTACCGCGGCGAACCGGGTCCCCCGGTATTCCCCTCATAGCGCACGAGCCGGTGCGGCGAAGCTTTCTCGTACCAGAAGCGCGTCTTGGGCATGAAGGCTCCGAAAAAACCTTCCATCCCGAGCTCGAGCTCGCAGCAGCGAATCACGCCCGCCGCGGTTTTAATGTCCGTCTCCCGCGTCTGGGCGAGGGTGAGCGCGAATCCGCTCTCCTGACCGGTTTTCAGCTTGATGGAGCTCACCACGCCGAAGGGGAATCCTCGCAGGATCGCCGTCAACCCGTTAAAATCGACCAGGGTGGCCTCGCCCGGCTTGTCCCGAATCTCATTCTTCAGGATTTTCGTCTCGGTCTCCGTCACCAGATCCGGATGGATCCGGCGCGCCCATGAACGAAGCACGCCCATCGTCCCGGCTGCAAGCGTGACCGTGGAATTCTCGCGGGGCGATTCGATCGACACTTCGTAGACGGGGCGGCCGTCCACGGATCCTTTCCGCGTCCGCTGCGTCAGCCGGTAGGTCTCCTTGTCCCGGGTCGCGGTATAGACGAGCGATTCATTGTCCGGAATGCCCGGATCGAGAAAAACCGACTGGCCGAACAAGGCCGCGGGAAGCAGCAGGGAAAAACATGCAAGAACGATGCGACGTTTCATACGCGAAGAGTCTCCTTTGTGCGGATAGGATAAAGTGAAGCGGGGCTTTTGGCAAGCGAAGGGTGGTTCCCTGCGACTAGAAAGCCGGCGCCATCGCTCACCCGATCTTCACGAACGCCTTTTCCCCGGGGTCGTAGGCGGACACCTCTCCGGAATCGATCTCGTAGTGCCAGCCGAACACCTTGAGCGATCGCGCGCGGAAGCGTTCCTTGACGCCGGGATAGGTGAGCAGATGCCGCAATTGTTCGAGGACGTTGTACCGTTCCGTGAGCAGGGCCCGCTCGCCCTCGGGCAGCGGCCGGCCGCGGGCGTGCGCCAGCACGCGCTCCCGCGCCCGGGCGGCGAGCTCGAGCCAGCGGCGGGTATGGGGCGCCTCGCGCAGCGTCTCCTCGTCCCAGAGCGCCCCGCAGCCGCCGCAATTCGAATGGCCGCAGACGACGATGTTCTCGATCTTCAGGACCCCGAGCGCGTATTCGACGGCGCTCGTGGTGGAGACGTATTCGCCGGTGAGGCGGTAGGGCGGGACGATGTTCGCGATGTTGCGGACGGTGAACAACTCGCCCGGCAGGGTGCTCGTGATGAGGTTGGGAACGATGCGCGAATCCGCGCAGCCGATGAAAAGGGTGTGCGGGTTCTGCCGCCGCCCGAGACCGCGGAAGCGGGCCTCGTGCCTTTCGTACTCATGCCGCTTGAACCTGAGCACGCCGTCGAACAGCCGGTCCATCGTCTTCCCCGCGCGCCGCGGCCCCGCGCTTCAGGGCGCGAGCCGTTCCCGCAGCGATTCGAACTGCCGCCGGATCCGTTCGGGCAGCCGGGTGCCGAAGCGCGCCAGGTGGGCCTCGATGCCGGGCAGGTCGTTGCGCCAGGCCGCCGTGTCCACCCGGAGAAGCTCCTCCATGGTGCGGGCGTCCACGTCGAGCCCGGAGAGGTCGAGCGCGCCGGCCGGGGGCATGAGTCCCAGGGGAGTTTGTTCCGCCGCCGCTTTTCCCGCCGCCCGTTCGCACATCCAGATGAGCACGCGGCTGTTCTCTCCGTAGCCCGGCCACAGGAAGCGGCCGGCCGCGTCCTTGCGGAACCAGTTCACGTAGAAAATGCGCGGCGCCGATTTCCCGAGCTTGTCCCCCATGGCGAGCCAATGGGAAAAGTAATCCCCCATGTGGTAGCCGCAGAAGGGGAGCATGGCGAAGGGATCGAAGCGGAGGTTGCCGACGCTTCCGATGTTGGCGGCCGTCGTTTCCGAGCAGGCGGTCGCGCCCAGGAACACGCCGTGGTCCCAGTCCAGGGCCTCGGTCACGAGCGGCGTCGTGGAGCTGCGCCGTCCGCCGAAAATGAAGAAGTCGATCGGCACGCCGCGCGGGTCCTCCCAGTCGGGGGAGATGACCGGGCACTGAGCGGCCGGCACGGTGAAGCGCGCGTTCGGGTGGGCGCCCTTCTCGGCGCTCTTCCCGTTCCAGGGACGGCCTTTCCAGTCCATGGCGTGCGCGGGCGCGGGGACGTCCATTCCCTCCCACCAGATGTCGCCGTCCTCGGTGAGGACGGTGTTGGTGAAGATGCAGTTCCCGGAGAGGGTGTCCATGGCCATGGGGTTCGAGCTCCGGCTCGTGCCCGGCGCCACCCCGAAGAAGCCGGCCTCCGGGTTGATGGCGTAGAGACGCCCGTCCTTCCCCGGCGTGATCCAGGCGATGTCGTCGCCGATGCATTCCGCCTTCCAGCCCGGCAGGGTCGGCCGGACCATGGCCAGGTTGGTCTTGCCGCAGGCCGAGGGAAAGGCCGCCGCGGCGTGGTACTTCCTCCCGTCGGGGGCGATGAGCCGGAGGATCAGCATGTGCTCGGCCATCCAGCCCTCGCGCCGCGCCATGTTCGAGGCGATGCGGAGCGCGAAACACTTCTTGCCCAGGAGCGCGTTCCCCCCGTAGCCCGAGCCGTACGACCAGATGAGGTTCTCCGCCGGGAAATGGCAGATGTATTTTTTCTCTATCGGCGCGCAGGGCCAGGAGGAGTCCTTGTGCCCTTGCTCGAGCGGCGCTCCCACCGAGTGGAGACAGGGCACGAACTCGCCGTCGTCGCCGAGTGCTTCGAGCACCCTGGTCCCCACGCGCGTCATGATGTGCATGTTGCAGACGACGTAGGCGGAATCGGTGATCTCCACCCCGATCCGGGACAGGGGCGAGCCGACCGGCCCCATCGAGAAGGGGATGACGTACATCGTCCGGCCCCTCATGCAGCCTTCGTACAGGCCGGCGAGGGTGCGCTTGAGCTCGTCCGGCGCGATCCAGTTGTTGGTGGGGCCGGCGTCGTCCTTCTCGGGCGTGCTTATGAAGGTTCGGTTTTCGACGCGCGCCACGTCGCTCGGGTCGCTCCGGAAATAGAGACTGTGCGGCCGCTTTCGCTCGTCCAGCCATTTCGCCATGTCGGAGGCCACCATGAGCTTCGCCAGGCGGTCGTATTCTTCGGCGGTGCCGTCGCACCAGTGGACGGCTTCCGGCCGGCACATCCGTTCGACTTCCTCCACCCATTGCTTCAGTTTCTGATTCATGTTCGTTTCCTTTCACCAGCGCATTCCGCTTCGTCTGAAGCTCGTTCCGCCCGTTCGTCATGTTCTCATGAAAAAGGCAAAGGCTCAATCGCTCCCGGTCCGCCGCCCGGCGTCCGCCGGCGCCGCCGGAAAAAAAATAAGCCAATATCACACTTCGCCTGTCAGTGGGGCAAAATCCGATACTGGCTTACCGGCCGACTACCCGGCCTGCCCCGGGTCCTCCGCCGCGTCTTCCAAAAGCGTTTATACAATAGTTTCTTTCGGCGGATTAGTCAATTGTAATTTCTTGCTGCGAGGGCTTCACAAAGAGGACACCCCTCAATGGAGTTTATCCCGAGCGTCGTCGGGGGTGTCCTCTTCCTATGCCCGAAGAGCAGCATCGGCGATTCACGTTTTGCCGGAATTGTCGAACGACGCCTCGAGGTCCCCGTCGAGGATGAACACGACCACCCGCTCGCCGGTTTTGGTGCTGATGTCCGAATGGAGACTCACGAGCCGCCGGCCGGTAACGGTGAATACAAGCTCTTCGAGCAGGGAGCGCGAACCTGTAATGAGCTGGTCGCGGATCTTCTTGATGAGCGCCGCACCCTCTTCGCTCTTGGCGAGCCGCTCTTCCGCCGGGGTCAGCACGCCCTTCATCCGCGCGATGATCATGTCCCGGATGATATACGTCTGGGTCTCTCGCGGGCCGCGCCCCATGTGTTCCTTTTCGAATTTGATCAAGGCTTCGCCGATCTCGGCCTCGATCCGTCCCTTGCTTTTTCCACCCACGGTTCAACCTAAATAAATTTTACGGATTTGTCGAGGGGCGGCGGCGAAAGGCGAGTGAATCGAAGCCGAATTGGAGTCCGCAAGCGGGCAACCGTATGCTTGAGATGGATTCAATCGTTCCATTCGACAGGTGAAGCGATTGATTCTTCATGATTTTTCTTGAAAATTCGTATTCTGAAGATTTTAACAGGGTATCCCGCTGGGGTCGAACGCCTGAATTGTCTGCGTGCCGGTTCGCCCCCGGCTGCAGCTCCATAAAATTTTATTAAATACTGTCATTCATTGTTATTGAATTAAAAAATTGCCGGCGGCCGGACTTGAACCGGCACGCCCTTGCGGGCACCAGATTTTGAGTCTGGCACGTCTGCCAATTCCATCACGCCGGCAGGTGCGAACTGTGCCACTATATGCGGCTCTTTCCGGCTTGTCAAGCAAAGCGGGGCGGCGTATATTCTCCCCATGCCCGACAATCACAAGCTCTATCGCCGCTGCCTGCTCTGCCCCCGCGCCTGCGGCATCGACCGGTCGCGGGGACGGACCGGATTCTGCCGCGGGGGGACCGAGGCGCGGGCGGCGGTCGCCTGCCTGCACCGGGGCGAAGAGCCTCCGATTTCGGGAGAGCGCGGTTCGGGGACGGTCTTCTTTTCCAGCTGCACGCTCGGGTGCGCGGCCTGCCAGAATTACTCCATAAGTTCGGGCGGACGGGGAGCGGAGATTTCCGACGAAGTCCTGGCTTCCGTTTTCCTCGCGCTGCAGGAACGGGGGGCGCACACTATCAATCTCGTCACGGCCTCTCATTACGCGCCGTCGGTGATCGCGGCGCTTGAAGCGGCCCGGGCCGGAGGCTTGATTCTGCCGGTGGTCTGGAACTCGAGCGGGTACGAGAGCGCTGCCACGCTCGATCTCATCGATCCGTTCGTCGACGTCTACCTCCCCGACCTGAAAACCCTCGACGAAGACGCGGCGCACGCCCTGTTCGGGCGGCGCGATTACCCGGCCGCGGCCCGCGAGGCGCTCTCCGCCATGACCGCGGCCAAGCCGCTGCGTTGGGATGGGGAGTCGCTCGCGCAAGGAGTCATTGTCCGCCACCTGGTTCTGCCGGGCCGAGTCGGGGATTCCTTCGCCTGCCTGCGATGGTTCCGGGAACGACTTGCCGGCCGCGCCCTGCTCTCGCTCATGTTCCAGTACCTGCCTCTGGAATGCGGTTCGCCGACGGGCGGACCGCGCGTAAGCCGGCGTGAATACGATGAGGTCATGGAAGAAGCGGAGCGGCTCGGCCTCGAGGACGGCTTCATTCAGGACCTCGAGGAGGCGGACGACTGGCTCCCGGACTTCGGAAAACCCAATCCCTTCCCCGAAGGCTTCGCCGAGCCCGTCTGGCATGCGGACTTCGGTTTTTTCAACGCGAATCCCGGGCAAAGAGGGGGAACCGCGGAATCGCGCAGCGACACCGCGCAACGAACGCAGTGAGTTTCCAGCGGCTTCCAGCGCTAACACTGATGAAGACCGATGACAGATGAGGAATTGAAAAGGAAAACCGCATGAGAACGCGTATAGGCACGGGTTGAGAAAAAACTATTAGATATAGAAGAAATTGAAAATCCGATTTTTCTTGCCATTCCGCGATATTCATTTAGAATTAAATCAGATCGATTGAAGACCGGATATTTTGGGAGCTGAGGTGGGAAAGCAGAGCGATACGCCCGAGGGTCGTTTTCAAACGAAGGCCTGGAATGACGCAGGCATCCCTCGCCCGCGGCGCGGAGTCAACATGGGGAACTTCCTGGAGTCGGAATTCGAAGGCAAGGACACCGACGGGCTTCTGATCCGGGATGAATGGTTCCCGCTCCTCAAGGACGCGGGATTCGATTTCGTTCGTATTCCCGTGCGCTGGTCGGCGCACGCCGGAGACTCCGAACCTTACCCCGTCGACGGGGCGTTCGCGGCGCGCGTCGCCCACGTTGCGGACGCGGCCCTGGCAAGCGGGCTTTCCGTCGTCGTCAACCAGCATCACTACCTCGAGCTCATGGAAAACCCGGCCGCGCACCGCGCCCGCTTCCTGGCCCTGGCCCGGACGATGGGCCGGCGCTTTCGGGGCTACCCGGAGCGGCTCATGATCGAAATCCTCAACGAGCCCACGCATCACCTCACCGCCGGCCTCTGGAACGACTGCCTGCGCGAGGCGCACGCCGCGCTGCGCGCCGAAAACGGATCGCGCGTCCTCATCGTCGGCCCGACCGACTGGAATAATATTTCAGGCCTTGCCTCGCTCTCCCTCGCGGGCCTGGAGGCGGACCGGAAGATCGTCGCCACCTTCCATTATTACGAGCCGCACCCGTTCACCCACCAGGGCGCGCCCTGGGTGACGCCGCCCCACCCCACCGGCAGGCGCTGGACGGGATCGGACGGGGAACTGTCGGCGCTCCGCGCCGACTTCGACGTCGCCGCGAGTTGGAGCGCGCGCCGAAAGCGGCCGCTCCTCCTGGGCGAGTTCGGCGCCTACCAGAAACACGCGGCCTGGCCCGAGGTCGTCGCCTGGACGGCCGCGGTGCGAGCGGAAGCGGAGGCGAGAGGCATCCCCTGGTGCTACTGGGAGTTCTGCCACGACTTCGGCGTCTGGGACCGCGACCGGAAGGAATTCAAGCAAGACCTCCTGCGCGCGCTCATTCCTTAGGGATGAATCGTCGTGCCGAAAAATCGATCGCCGTCGAGCGCGCTTTCAAGATTTTTTAAATCGGCCTCCTGATCGCTTCCTTTGACAATGAGCACGGTGATTCCCTTCTTCTGCGCCAGTTTCGACGCGACGGGATCGAAGGGCGTGTTCTTGCCGGGCGACCATTCGTCGCCGACTATGGAACGGTAGTCTTTCCAGGAGATTTCGTCGAGCGCCCGGGCCGCGGGATTGGTCCGCGGGTCGTCGGAATAGACCCGGGCGATATTGGTGAGGTTGATCACCTTGTCCGCCTTGATGCGCGACGCCAACGCCACGGCCACGTAGTCGGTCGAGCGGCCCGGCTTCCAGCCCGAAGCCGTCAGCACTTGTCCTTCGAAATCATCGAGTTTTTCAGGATCACTCAGAACTTCGGCTTTACAATAATCTTCAAAAATATGGCGAATGAGCTCCGCGTTGTTTTTGGTGGCCGCGATGCCGATCCAATCCTGGCTGTCCGGCCTGGCTTCATCGCTCCCCCTGACGTACGTATATTTCCGTTGATTCTCCCTCGCGATCGCTCCCCCGCCGGTGACGAGAATGAAACGGCGCGAGGCGTCGGCGTCCAATCGCCTCTTCAAAATCGAATAAAAACTCTTCAGGAATCGCGCATCGCCTTTGTCGGATGCGATGAGGGACCCTCCCAAAGAAACGACGGTCGTCGATCGCATGACTGCCTTTCTCCGCCCCGCGCGGACGGCAACATTATCCCGGTTTTCCGGCGGGTGTGCAAGGGTTCCGCGTTCCTCCGGCGGGGATTCTCAATAGAGCGTAGAAGTCACCCTGAGCTTGCCGAAGGGCGATTGACGCTGAAAACCTCACGTGTCGATCATGGTTCGACAAGCTCACCATGACATCAAGTCACGCCGGGCTGTATGACAAAATAGTAATATCACTTGAAAACCCCGGCCGCCGGGCGTATGTTTTCCCGACACGCGGAAATCAAATCGATTCCCCTCCAGCCGCACAATGGAGAAAACGGAAAGGACGGACTGTGCCGCATCGCCTGAAAAAAACTCTTTCCGACCGCCCAGCCCTCTTCATCGTCCTCCTCGTCTTCTGCATGGCGATCTGGGGAGGAAGCTGGACCTCGGGAAAGCTCGTCGCCGACGCCGTCCACCCGTTCGTGCTCTCCTTTCTTCGCTTCTTCGTCACCTTCCTCTGCTTCGTCCCGGCGGTGATCGTCCTGCGGCAGAATCTGAAAATCGGCCTGAAGGGCCTTCTTTTCGCCGCGGCCGCGGGCGCCCTGATGAACCTCTACAGTTATCTCTTCTTCCGGGGCCTGGAACCGGGCCAGGCGGGGCTGGGCGGCGTGCTCGTCACGAGTCTCAACCCGGTCTTCACTTTTCTCCTCTCCCTCGCACTATTCCGGATGCGCATCGGCGCCGGGCGGATAATCGGGCTGGCGCTCGGCGTGGCCGGCGGGCTCGTCATTCTTGAGATCTGGAATATCAGCCCGGCGAGCCTCCTCTCCTCGGGCAATCTTGTCTTCATTATCGGGTCCGTCGTCTGGTCGATCCTCACCATCGTCTCGGGCGAGGCGCAGAAGCGGGCGACCATCTTCGCCTTCGGTTTTTTCATGTACGGCTTTTCTTCACTCTTCGGCCTGCCCTTCGCCCTCGCCGCGGGCCTGGCGGACGTGGTGAAGCTCGACCTCGGGTTCTGGCTCAACATCCTCTACCTGGGCGCGGCCTCGACATTCTTCGCCACCTCGGTGTTTTTCTACGCGGCCAGGAAACTCACCGCCGGCCGGGCGAGCTCTTTCAGCCTGTTCACGCCCGTCTTCGCCGTGGTTTCGAGCTACTTCGTGCTCGGTGAAATCCCGACGGTTTTCACGATCACCGGAGGCGTCATCGCCATGATCGGAATTTACCTTATCAACCGGAAAGGGAAGCAAGACCCGGCGCCGCGCAGTGCGGCGATGAAGGGTGATGCGGCGGACGTGGAGAAATGAGGGCGGCATAACGATTGACGTGAAAGATTGCGGAATATACATTACGTTGAGATTGAGAGGGGACAGGGAGAACACGGCGGTGACGGAAGAGGAGAAAAAAAAGTGAAGCGCATTCCCAGCGCCAACCACCTCTCTTCTTTTCCATTTTAATCTTTTTCTTTCTCCGTGATCTCCGTCCTCTCCGTGTGCTCCGCGTCCTCTTTCAAAGGAGATCGTATGACCCATAAAACAGCTCTGTATCCGGGCGACGGCATCGGGCCGGAAGTCATCAATGAAGCCGAGAAGGTCCTCCGCCGCCTGCCGGTGAAAATCGATTTCACCCGCATCGGCTGGAACGCCGGATTGTACAAGACGACGGGCCGAAGGCAAAGTCAGGACGCCCGACCGCGGCGGGAAAAACACGATCGCCCGGGTGGGGGACGATATGGCGGGCAGGCTCTAGCGGGGCCCCTCCTTCCGTGAAGCGGGGGGAGAAACTACGGATGAACGCGGATAAGCGCGGATAAGAAAGGAAAATAGAAAAAAAGATTAAGGGAATAATAATTTCTCTACCTGACGCCTGGAAAGTATTTCTTCCTAAATATTTTCCTGTTTCATCATCTATATAAATGCGAAAAACAACAGATTGCCTTCATCCCTCTTTCATCATCCGCGTTTATCCGCGTCATCCGTAGTTTATCCCTTTCCTTCTTTATCCGCGTCATCCGTAGTTTCACTTCTCCCCGTTCCACGGACTCAGTTCGTCAGCCCCGCCACGGCGGCGCCCACTAATGTGGCGTGGTCGACGCTCACGATTTCGCAATGGGCGCGGCGGACGTCCGTCAGGTACGAGGCGAGATAGCGCTCTGTGCGGGATGTGAGGCCCTTGAGGCCGAAGAACGTGGAGCCCTCCGCCGACACGCAGGCCGGGCGGGCGGGATCGGCGCCGCGCCCCGAGCGCAGGACCGCGGCCGAGAGAGCGGCGGCGGCGAGCACGGCCGAGCGCTCGACCAGGCGGTCGAGGAGCGCATAGAGCGCGGACCGGTCCGCCTCCGACGCGACGATCCCCGACAAAGGCGGGGCCGTTTCCGGCGCGGCGAGAAAATCGCTCACTTCCTTCGTGTCAAGCCCGCGCAGCCCGCCGATCCGCGCGGCGGCTTCGTGCGAAAAAAAGCCGTCGGCGCAGGCCGTCTTGACGACGAGCAGGCAGAGCGGGCCGAAATACGCGCCCGCGTACATTTTTTCGAACGTGTGGCGGCCGGGGTTATTGGTCTCCCGATCGAGCCGCCGGTCGATCTCCCCGAGCGGAGCCAGTGAAAAATTCCCGGCCTCGACATTGACGATCTGGCTCCCGGCCGGATCGAGGCCCAGCGCCTTCTCGATACCCTTGTTCTTCTCGACGTAGGCGATGTTCGTGCCCGTGCCTAAAATGAAGCCCAGGTACCCGTCATAATTTCGGCCGCCCATGAGGCTGGTGCCGGCTAAAAGAGTCGCCACGGTGTCGTTGAGGACCACGACGCGCTTTTTCCCGGGCGCGCCGCGCGCCGCAAGCGCGCCGAGCAGCCCCTCACCGACGAGCCCGCCCAGCGCCTCGTGCGCCTTGATCTCCTTGCTGAAGTAGAGAATCCGCCCGTCCTTGGTGGGGAGCATTTCCGAGGGGTAGGAGAAGCAGAAGCCGATGCGGTCGCTTGAATCCCGCACCTCGTCCAGGCAGCCGGCGAATGCGTCGTAGAACTCGCGGGCGCTCACCTCTTTCTCAAGGCCGGGCATGGGAAAGCGCTTGCGTTTCTCGATGACCGGGGTCTTGTCCCCGGTGAATCGCACCAGGGCCACCCGGCAATTGGTCCCGCCGGCGTCGATGACGACCACCGGTTCTCCCGAGGGGATGTCATCGGGTATCTCGATATAGGTGGGGATCATGGCGAGGGAGCTCGGCTCGCCCTTCAGTCCCCTGCCCATCTCCTCCAGGAAAAGCCCGGCCATGGAGCCCATGTCGATGTCGGCGTAATCCATTCCATATTTCCTAAAAAACGATGCGGCGCGCTCCTGCTCCGGATTCACAATGCACTCCTTGTCTGCGTGAAACGTTCGTCGTGGAAATCATTTCCCAAAAAACTTGATTCGTCAATCGTTTTCTTGTCCCCGGGGAGAAGAGAAACTACGGATGACGCGGATGGGACGCGGATAAAAACAAAAAGGGAAAAACCAACAAAATCAGAATTTCAAAATCGTTTTTTCCCGCTGATTTTTTTCCATAAGGATTAATTTCTATTTTGCCTCTTCCCTTTTCCCCTTCTTCATCTGATACGATGGCACGCGCGTGAAATCGCTTGAGTTGATCCGGTTATGGAGGTATCGTTTTTCCGGGAGAAAAGGAAAGG
>JAFGSW010000001.1 GCA_016934415.1 Spirochaetales bacterium
CCCATGCTTTACGAGAGGTGTGGCTGAGCCGCAATTGTTTGTCCATGAGGTTTACTGGTGCCGGCTCAGCCCGGCCGGAAGTGAGAATTGAACTCACGCCCCATGCTTTACGAGAGGTGTGGCTGAGCCGTTATTGTTTGTCCATGAGGTTTACTGGTGCCGGCTCAGCCCGGCCGGAAGACGGAATTGAACCGTCGACCCATGCTTTACGAGAGGTGCTCTCGAACTAATTGTTCTTGGCTTTGATAGCCGGAAGACAGAATTGAACTGTCGACCCATGCTTTACGAGAGCATTGCTCTACCCCTGAGCTATTCCGGCGTTGGGAGACGACATTCTATTATAGCCGGCGGGTTTTTGGCAAGACCCGGTGGAAACTGATTTTGTTGACAATGGGTATGGGCGGAATTATCATTGCCTGGATGGCGTTGCCGTCGCTATGAGAGTACGCATGGAGGTATCATGTGAAAACACGCATCGTGGTTCTTTCAATCGCGGTCGTGCTCGTTTGTGCGGTCGTCCTGCCGATCGCGGCCGCTCCCGGCAAGTTCGCCGTCACCAAGACGGCGGACAAAATAGTCATTTCCGGCGACAAGGCGAAGAAAACCGCCTCGGACAAATTCGCCTTGAGCAAGGACGCCTGGTACGTGATCAAGATCAAGTACTCGGGCCCCGCGGTGAGTATTTGCCAACTGTCGCTCGTCAACCAGAAAATGATCGACGATAAAGCGACGGTCGGCGGCATGCTCACCAACTGGATCGGCCCGAAGCAGACGGAGCTCATTCGGGCCAAGGGCCGGTTTACTACCGGGGACTATATGATCTATGCCGATGAAACCGGCGGCTCCTTCACCGTGGAGATCCTGAAAAGCCCGAAACCAGCCAGCCTGTCGAGCGCCAAAACGTTCAGCGGCACGGCCGACGCGGTGACTTCTTTCTTCAAGCTGAAAAAGGGCGCCGCCAATTTCACCGTCAACCAGAAGTTGAAGGACCGGTTTTCGCCCCGCGTCGAGGTCAACCTCTATAACGCGACAACGGGAGCGTTCGTGGCCAATCTCTGCCGAAACTCGACGGATGCCAAGCTCACCTCCGGGGCCGACATCCCCGCCGCCGGGACCTACGTTCTGGAAGTGCGTGGAGGCGGCGCCTGGGACGTCTCGTACTCCCAGTAGGAGCTGTTTTTATCCGCGACACCGGCTTCGGACGACGGAATCCCGTTCCGTCCGGAGCCGGTTTTTTCAGGCTTGTACGTCATGGGCATGATAGTGAAACGGAGGCGATGATGTCGGGCGTATGTTTTTCCCGGAGACCGATCGCTATCGCCTTATTTCCTCATCCGCCACCGATATATCCTGGCTCGACACGATCAATCCCACGGGCGGAGGCGCGCTGGTAATCGCCGAAGGACTCTTCATGTACCTCGCCGAGGCCGACATCCGCGCCTTGATCGGACGGCTGCTCGACAAGTTCCCGGCCGGTGTGTTGGCCTTCGACAGTTACAGCGCGACCGCCGCCAGGGGAATCAGCCGTCACCCGTCCATCAAGAAAACGGGCGCGGTCGTGAAGTGGGGGATCAATCAGGCGAAAGACATCGAATCCTGGGACGCGCGCCTGCGGTTTGTCGAGGAATGGTACTTCACGCAATCGCCCGAGCTCGCCAAGCTCGACGGCGGCTATCGCCTGCTCTTCAAAATCATGGGACTCTTCAAGGCCGCCAAAAAAGCGCATCGCATACTGATGTTTCGCTGGGGTGACTGAGGAAACGGATCAATCGTACGCGGCTTGCGTTCGATGCATGGCGAGGAGCGACCGCCCGGTCAGGGCCGGTCGCAGGCCGGGATGAGGGCGTCGAGAAGCTGGGGCCGCCAGCATGACGCGGCGGGATCGTAGGCGCCGAAACCGGAACAGAATTCCCAGTACCCCCAGCTCATCACGCGGTGTTCCGCCTCGCGCGCGATGAACGCCGTCCAGGCTTTTTGGCAGTCCGGGTTGACGTATTTCGCGTACGCGCCGAATTCCCCCATGAAGATCTCGAATCCCCGGCCGCTGACGGAATCCCAGGAGGTGACGGCGTTGAGAAGATCGAGCAGGGGCTGTTGGTCGGCCGCGCAGCCGGTCCAGGCCGTCCCGATCCAGGCGTCGGAGCCGGACACCCATTCGGCGCCCTGGTGGGTGAAGTGGAACGGCTCGTAATAGTGAATCGTAATGATTGTATTATCCGCCGTGCAGGCCCCGGGCAGATCGAGGTTCTGCAATCCGGGCACGCCGCCCCAGTTGGCCGTCCCCACCATGATTTTCCGGCCGGCTTGGGTCGCCGAATGGTCCGTCCAGATCACTGTCGTCAGGTCTTCGATGATGTCGTTCCATTCGGCATAGCCCACGCGGCCGTTCGGCTCGTTCAGGAGCTCGAACACGACCTTGTCCGTGCCGTATGAGGACGATGGGAACTCATCGCAGATCCGGCTCCAGATGGCGGCCAGCCGCTCTCGGTGATAGGCGAGCGTGGAATTCGACGGATCGAACATTTCATTGTAGTGGTGGCAATTCATGACCACGCGCAAGTCCGCCCCGAGCGCCCAGTCGACGACCTGCCTGACCCGATTGAGAAACTGCGAAGCGATCGTGTAATCCGGACCGTCCGTGGACGCGTGGTCCGACCAGCGGATGGGAAGGCGCACCGAGCTGAAGCCCGCCGCCTTGATGGCGGTGAAATCGGACTGAAGGATGAGACGGCCGCCCGTCCAGGAGCCCTCGCCCAGCGGATAGGTCGCGTCCTTGGGCGCTTCCAGGAAATTGCCCATGTTGATGCCCCGGCCGAGGAAGGTGTCGGAGTTGTCGTAATCGTATTTGTCCGTGTAGTAGCTGGGATCGAGGACGACTGCCGTTCCCGTGGGCGGGGTGCAGGAAAAGAGGAATAAAACCGCCAGCGCAATAAGCGGGCGGCATATTTTGGCGAAATGGTTCAAAGCGGTCTCCTTGGTCGAATTTTTCTATTTATGGTATACCAATATTATAGCCCAAAAAACCGCATTGTAAAGACGCCCCAGGATCGGATTTTTCGTTCCCGAATCTTTTCTCTGAATTACCGATTGGATTCTTTGTCGGTCCGACTGAATTCTTTGTCGCACCGACTGAATTCTTTGTCGCACCGACTAAATCCTTTGTCGCACCGATTAAATCCTTTGTCGCACCGATTAAATCCTTTGTCGGTCCGACCAAATTCTTTGTCGCACTGATTGAATTCTTTGTCGCACCGACTGAATTCTTTGTCGCACCGACTGAATTCTTTGTCACACCGACTGAATTCTTTGTCGCACCGACTGAATTCTTTGTCGCGTCGACTGAATTATTAGTCGCACCGACTGAATTCTTTGTCGCACCGACTGAATTCTTTGTCGCACCGACTGAATTCCTTGTCGCACCGACTGAATTCCTTGTCGCGCCGATAGATAATTCTTTTTCCCTTTTCTTTTCCCGCGTCCCGTCCGTAGCTATTCCTTCCTTCTCTTATCCGCGTTCATCCGCGTCCTATCCGTAGTTTTTTTCTTCTCCGTTGCTTTCTTCCTTATCCGTGTCATCGGTTTTTATCCGTGTCATCCGTGGTTCCCTTCTTACTCCGCCCCGGGACCGGCCGCCGTGATCTGGACGCCGCCGTCGTTCTGGATCCTCACCGAGTAATCGGTGTCGGGTTTGGCTTTGACGTAGGTGATCTGCCTCTGCACGGTCTTCGTGCCGGGGAGAACCCAGGGGTTGTCTTCCACGAAGCGATAGAGCGCCTCGGAGATTCCGGGCGGGCGCTTGAGTTCGTACGCCCGCATTTCCTGGGTCATCTCGCTTCCCGGCTTCACTTCCGCCGATTTGAGCCCCACGAAGCGGTAGGCGGTCTTGGCGCCGAAGAAGACGAAGACGTCGTGGAAGACGATCTCCTTGACCTCGGCGCCGAGGAGCGTCCCCGGCATGTCGAGGGCTTCCGCCTTTCGGCCGGGCAGGATGAAATCGAATTTCATCGATCCGTTTTTCACCTCGCCCACGTCCAGGCGCGCGATTTCGGTCTCTCCGGTGAAGGCGGTCACCGCCCGGAAGAAGAGGACGAGGGCGACCGCGGCCGCGCCGGCCAGGAGGAGGAGAGGGAGGCCGGCCGCTTTCCGGAAGCGGAAGGCGATGAAGAACACGGCCGTGACGATCAGGGCGAAGAGAAGGACTTTCGCGTCCTTGAGTCTTTCCGCCCCCGGGATGAACACGGCGCAGAGAACGAAAATGACGCACAGGGCGACGGCCAGGGCCGCCGAAAAGCCCTTTCGTTCCCGCGCCCGCTCCGGATCCTTCTTGTTCGTCGTGCGCCGGGTAAGGGCGGACAGGGCCGCGCCCGCGAAGAGCGAAGCGGCGAAGATCCAGGGATAGGGGCTTTGCAGGAGAAGGTTAAACGCCATACAGCTCTCCGTATTTTTTTTCGAGGTAGTCGATGAAATGACCGGCGTTGAGCCTTTCGCCGGTCACGTGCGCGAGAAGGTCCTGGGCCGGATAGACGCTCCCCCGGGCGTGGACGTGTTCCTTGAGCCAGTCCCGGACCGTGTCCAGCCGCCCCTGTCCGATCTCCTCCTCGACGTCCGGGTGCTTGCGCTTGAGCGCGGTGAAAAACTGGGCCGCGGCCAGGTTGCCGAGGGTGTAGGTCGGGAAGTAGCCGAAGGCGCCCATGGACCAGTGCACGTCCTGGAGGACGCCGTCGCGGTCCGCATCGGGCTTTACGCCGAGAAGCTTTTCCGATTCAACGGCCCAGGCGGCCGGGACGTCGTCCATGGCGAGCTCGCCCGTAAAAATTTTTTTCTCCAGGGTGAAGCGGAGGATGATGTGCAGATTGTAGGTCACCTCGTCCGCCTCCACCCGGATGAGCGACGGGCTCACCGCGTTGACCGCGCGGTAGAACCGGTCGGCGTCGACGTCGCCTAACGCTTCCGGGAAGAGCGGCTTGAGCTTGGGAAAGAACGCCGTCCAGAAGGCGCGGCTGCGGCCGATCAGGTTTTCCCAGAGCCGCGACTGGGACTCGTGGATGCCGAGCGACGCTCCCGACGCCAAAAGCGACCCGCGCAGCGAGGCGCCGAAGCCCTGCTCGTAGAGGCCGTGGCCCGCCTCGTGGATGGCGCCGAACACGGCGCCGGGGAAGAACCTCTCGTTGTAGCGGGTGGTGAGTCGGACGTCGTCGCGGCCCAGGGTGGTGGTGAAGGGATGGGCCGAGACGTCGAGCCGCCCGCGGGACAAGTCGAAGCCCATGGCGCGGAGCAGGGTGAGCCCGAACGCGCGCTGTTTGTCCGCGGGGAAGGAGCGCGTGAGAATCGCGGCGCCGGCGTCGACGGCGCTCCCCCGGATCTTCTCCACCAGGGGCACGAGCCGGGCGCGAAGAGCGGCAAGGATTTTTTCGAGCTCCCCGGTCGTCATCCACGGCTCGTACTCGTCGAGAAGCGGATCGTAGACGCTTTCCGCATATCCCTGGCATTCGGCGTACGCTTTCAGGAGCTCGACGAGCTTGGCCAGGTACGGCTTGAAGAGCTTGAAGTCCGAGGCTTTGCGCGCGCGCACCCACTCGGCCTGGGCCAGACTCTGGGTCTTGGCGAGCTCCTCCACGAGTTCCTTCGGCGTCTTCACCTGTTTCGAGTATCGCCGGAAGGCTTCGCGCAGGAAGCCGCGCGTCTCGTCGTCGACGCCGGAGGGGCCCATTTTCGTTTTCTCCGACATGCCGAGCGCGCCGAAGAGCTCCTCCTGGCGCGGGTCGACGATCCGGTCGTGGACCATTCCCTGGAGCAATGCCACCTGCTCGGCCCGCTCCTCGATGGCGCGCTCCGGCATGTACGTCTCCTGGTCCCAGCGCAGGATGTCGATGGAGTGGTTCAGGAGCAGGATCTCGCGGTCGCGTTGCTTGAGTTCGGCAAGGGCGTCCATTTTCAATTCCTCCTTCGAGCCTTTATCTCATGTCAAGAAGGGAGAAACTACGGATGACGCGGATGAACGCGGATAAGAATGGAGAGAGGAGACGGAAAAATAATAGGAGCGAAAACAATTGACTTCGTCACGCCCATATTTATTTTCTATTTCCATCTTTATCCGCGTCCCATCCGCGTTCATCCGTAGTTCCTCTTCTTTTCAGTACGCGTACTCGCTTCCGCCGATGAACTCCCGCAGCAGCGACGTCCTCGGCACGAGGGCGTCGTCGCCGCAGGCCGGGATTTCGGCGAAGAGCGCGCGGACCCGCTCGGCGCGCTCTTGGGCGTCCTCGACATCGGCGTCGCCACGGAACTCCTCCGCGAAGCGCGCGAAGGATTCCTCCAGCCGGGCCTTGAGAAAGGGGAGCTCGTAGGCCAGGGAGCTGTTGACCACGGCGTGGGCCTGCATGAGCCGGGAGACGATGTGGCGCAGCTCGGCGCGGCGCACGTAGTGCCAGTGGAGGATGGTGTGCCGCGGGTCGTAGTTCCGGAACTGGAGGTCGCGCACCATGCGCCGCATGAGGCGCACGTCGCTCCAGCGCAGGAACCGGCCGTCCGAGTCCTTGAGCTGGGCGAGCGTCTCGATGTAGAGCTTGAACTTGGCCGATTCCGGGATGCCCGCGGTCATCTGCTCGAAAAGGCCGTGCAGCGAGTCGACGAGGACGATGCCTTTCTTCCCCAGGGAGACCCGTCCGCTCGAGCCGCTCCGCTTCCCCTTCTTGAAGTCGTAAAACGGCACCTCCACGGTTTTCCCCGCCAGGAGGTCGCGGAGGTGGGCGTTCACCATTCCCAGGTCGATGGCCTGGGGCGTCTCGAAATCGTAATCGCCGTGGCTGTCGCGGGGATGTTCCTCGAGGTTGTAAAAATAATTGTCGACGGTGAGCGGGACGATCTCGAAACCGCGCCCGGCCAGGCGCTCCCTGATCTTCAGGGTGGTGGTCGTCTTTCCCGAGGCCGAGGGGCCGGAGACGATGAGGATTTTTATGTCCGACAATCGCTCCTCGATTTTGGCGAAGGCCGAATCGATTTCGTCTTCGTAGAACTCTTCGGCCGCCGCGATGAGGGCGCCGGGACCAGCGGCGAACCGCGCGGTGAGCTCAGCCGTGGTGGCGCAGTCGTGATCGACCGCCCAGGAGAGGGCCTCCCAGAGCTTGCGAAAGGGAACGTTTTCCCTCGAATAGGTGAGCGAGTCCCGTCCCTTGCGCTTGAGGGCGTGCTCGTAGCGGTAGACGATGTACGCCTTGGCGGTGCGGGCGTGGCCGCGCTCGATCAGGCACTTTTCGACGATGTCCTGCACTTCCTCGACCGTCGGGTCGGTGGCGGCGGAGCCGCGCTTTTCGAGCATGGCCACCACGTCCGCGGCCACGCGCTCCGCCGTCTCCCGGTCGCGGCCGCCCATGGCCACCGCCGCCCGATAGATCGCGAAGACGATTTTTTCACGGTCGAACGGCACCAGCCGCCCGTCCCGCTTGACGATTCTTTCTATCATGCCCACGCTCTAGGCGCATGATATGTGGAGGAGCGGCGATTGTCCAGTGGGAAGGGGTGCACGACCGGGGAGAGCGGGCGTACCGCCCGCCCTGGAAAATACACCACGAAGGACACGAAGCGCACGATGAAGGGAGAAGGACACGAAGGGGAAGAGAAGAAGGAAGAGGGAGGACACGGACGAGGGAAAAAACCTCTCAGGAAACCAGGACGGACGGGAAGCCAGGAAAAGAAGGGAAGGAGTAAAGAGAATTTTTGGAATGGCGGGCGTCTCGCCCGCCATAGAGTTGAGCTAAATCCAAGTTGGGAAAAAACGACAGGGACGGGGTTGAACTCGGGATGAAGTGTGGACGCCGGTGTCGCGGGTTCTTCGCGCCCTCCGTGTCCTCCTTCCGGGGCGGCAATGGCGCCTGAGAACCGGTCGCAGGCGCCGGCGAGGCGCTCGCAGGCGTTGACATAAAAGAGTCGTGCGCCGACGCGCGGTTGTCGTTCGCCGGATTTTACACTGTCGTTCTTTGACAAGCGCATTTTGTAGGCCGACGAAGCGGCGGCGTTCGTCGACAAAGGCTTGGTGTTCAGTGACACGGGCGCGGTGTGCGCCGACAATGGAGCCTGCGTTCGTTGACGGGAAGATGGCGTGCATCGTCAGGGAGGTTGAGGTTGTGCGCACGACGGACAATGACGATGCAAGAAGACCCCTCGTCCCCGCGTCCGAATCCCATTCAAGACATCCGCGTCATCCGTAGCTTTTCTTTTTTGTGGCTCCCCGCCCCGCCCGTATCGTCATTTCCGCCAGCCGCAGGCTCAGCGAATCGCTGAAGCACCGCCTGGTCGTCCGCCAGCCCCAGTTGCCCGTTCCCGTGCCGGGCGTGTTCATCCGCGCCCGTTCGTCCAGGCCGAGAACGTCCTGCAGGGGGAGAATGACCGTGTCCGCGCGCGAGCCCAACGTCAGGGCGGCGAGTTTTTCGTGGACGTTCCGGGCGGTCACGCCCGGTCCGCAGTGCGCCCGGACCCTCGCGCGCGCCGCCGCGTCGGCCTCCGTACGATACCAGCCCCGGGCCGTGTTGGTGTCGTGGTTGCCGGTATAGGCCACGCAGTTCCCGACGTAATTGCGGGGCAGGTGGGTGTTTTTTTCCGAGTCGTCCCCGAAGGCGAAGAGAAGAACGCGCATGCCCGGCAGCTTGAGCTCCCGGAGCAGGCGGCGCACGTCCGGGGTGATGTGGCCCAGGTCCTCGGCCCATATCCGCCTGAGGATGCGGGGAACGCCGGAACCGCGGAAGAGCGCGGCGCCCGGGCCGGGAACCCAGCGGCCGCGCACGGCCGTCCGTTCGCCGGCCTTGATTTCCCAGCAGGACGCAAGGCCGCGAAAATGGTCGATCCGGACGAGGTCGAACAATTCCAGCGCGCGGCGCAGGCGTGCGCGCCACCAGGCGAAACCGGAGCGCCGGCACCGGGGCCAATCGTATACCGGGTTTCCCCAGCGCTGGCCGGTCCGGCTGAAAGAGTCGGGCGGCACGCCGCTCACGAACTTCATTGTTCCGCTCTTGTGCAGTTTGAAGAGCGAGGGGTGGGCCCAGACGTCGGCGCCGTCGTGGTCGACGTAGATCGGGATGTCCCCGGCGATGGCGATCCCCGCTTCGCGGGCGTGCGCCCGCAATGTCTCCCACTGCCGGTGAAACAGATATTGGAAAAACCGTAGTCGCTCGATTTCCTCGGCCAGGTCAGCCCGCGCCGCGGCGAGCGCCCGCGGCGCGCGTGTCCGCAAGGATGCGGGCCAGTCGGTCCACGGTCGTCTCAGTTTTTGACGGAGAACTGTAAACAGGGCGTAGTCGGGCAGCCACAGACGGGTATCGTCGAGAAAGCGATCGTAATCACGGGGCGGGCGCGGCCGGGCGGCGAACGAACCGCAGGCGGCGTCGAGCAGTCGGTACTTGTACCGGATCACCTCCCCGAAGAGGACTTTCTCGGCGGGAAAAGCGGGCGGGTCGGAAATCTCCCGGAGGGTGAGCCAGCCTTCGGCGGCCAGGACCTCCGGGCTTATAAAAAGGGGGTTTCCGGCGAAGGCGGACGGGCTGCTGTAGGGAGAGTTGCCCCGCCGGGGGTCGGTAATGCTCAGGGGAAGCACCTGCCAGACGGATTGGCGCGCCGCCTTCAGGAAATCGATGAAGCGGTGCGCTTCCGGGCCGAAGTCCCCGATGCCGAACCGGGAGGGGAGGGAGGAAACGTGGAGGAGGATGCCGCTTCTTCGCTGACCCATCGCCATTGTTCTCTTACTCCCTCCCGTGCAGCGCGGCCCGGAAGGCGGAGAGAATTTCCGCGACCGGCGCCATCGGCCCCTCGTCGAGCCGCCGTCCGGCCAGCGTGTCGGTATACGGGCCGCAAAGCGCCGCCGGCCTCACAACCGCACCCCGATATATAGCTGCGCGGCGAGCTTGTTCACCAAACCGCTCCACTCCGCGTCGGCCGGAAAATCTTTCCCCGCGTTTCCCGAATTCCTTTCATCAATGATCCGCTGCATGAGGGTAAAGAAGGCGTTCTGCGACCGCCAGAGGTGGAGCTGCAAGTCAAGCCGCTTGAACGAGACCAGAAGCGACCGGATCGTGGCGAGGAGGCCCCTGTCGGCGGGATTGTCCAGAAGCCTCGCCAAAAGCTCCGTCAGCGCGTGATTGGCGGTGAAGCCGATGATGGCCCGGTCGATCTCGAACGACCAGTCCTTGATCTCATTGGCGATCCGGTTGAGGGCCTTCGTGTCCGGCGTTTCGGCCTTGAGCAGGTTGAGAATGTCGCGGTTGATGACGAATTCGATGTTGGCGGCGAGGATCTTGGGGAACATGAAGGAGGAGCGTTTCTGGGATTTCAGAAGCGGATAGTATTGCGCGTAGATTTGGCGCGAGTGCGCCTCCATCGATGTGATCGCCTCGGCGAAGATCTCGCGGTAGACCGTCTGCTGCTCGTGCTGGAACAAGTGGGTGAGCGAGAACTGGTTGTCGCCGTAGTACGCGGCGAGGAGCCGGACCAGGCGGGGCGCATCGTCCGCGGCGAAAGCTTCCAGGGTTTCCTTCCTCATCGCCTGGTACGATTCCTCGTCCGCGAAAGCGCCGGTCCCGCAACTCAGGTTGTTGTCGCCCCGGTACACCGCGGTGAAGGCGGTGCGCATTTTCTCGCACGTGATTTCGGAGCGAAGCTCGGCTCGTCCGATCAGGTATTTTCGCTTTCCCGCCGCCGCGGCGGTGTCGGTTTCCACCCGGTCGGCCCGGAAACAGTACACCTTCGCCCCCTCTCCATATTCGCGGAACAGGGAGGACATGGCGAAATGGGCGCAGACCCGGAGCATGTCGACGCTCGAGGGCTTGACGAACGACTCGTAGATCCCGCGGCCATTGGCGAAGCGCGTCACGTTGGTGGGGACTCCCTCGAGCCGTCGGAGGAGCTCTCCCTCGACGTCCCGCCCCGAGGTCTCCCCGTGAAGCTGAGCGACCCGGGCCGCGTATTTCAGGACCTGCGTGCTCTCTATCCCGGACACGTCGTCGAAGAACCAGCCGCAGCTCGTGTACATGAGGAGGGCGTGGCGCTGCATCTCCAGGAGCTTCAGCACGGTGATCTTCTCGCGTTCGTCGACCGGGCGCGACAGACGTTCGCTCAAGAATCGGTCGACGTTCTCCGGAGAGCGGTCGAGGATGACGTCGATATAATCGTCCCTCGCCTTCCAGGGATCGGCGGTGAAGGCGGCCATCGCCTGCTCGAAGCGGGCCGCCGCCGCGTCCCTGAGCCAGTCGAGGGCATTGCGCAGCGGTTCCCGCCATCGCTGGTGCCAGTCGGGGTGCTGCAACGACGAGCATCCGCAATCCGACTTCCATCGTTCCACCCCGTGGACGCAACTCCAGGAGGAATTCTCGATGATCGAGACTTCATGCTCGGGCGGATGCTGTGAGAGAAATTCGCCGTAGTTGGTAAGACGGACGTCGGTTTTCTCCCGGATGGAACGCAGGCAGTAGGCGAGCGACATGTCCCCGTAGACGTGATGGTGGCCGTATGTTTCCCCGTCGTTGGCGATGTGCACGAGCTGCGGTTCCGCGGAGTCGGTGAACAACCCGAGGAGCCGGTCCGCGAAGTCCCGGCCATTGGAGAGGAGGCGATCGAAACCGACGCTCTGGCTGGCCGGACCGTCGTAGAAAAAAAGAGCGATCGATTTTCCGCCGGAAAGGAAGCACCGGTAGGCGCGTTTGGGATCGATTGTGGAACCCGTGACGTCCGTCCACGCGTCTTCGCCGATCCGGCGCACGGCGGCGGCCTGGCGCGGAGCGAGAATGGTGAAGGCGATGCCCTCATCGGCCAGCAGGCCGAGCGTCTCCATATCCACCGCCGTCTCGGGCAGCCACATCCCCTCGGGCGCCCGGCCGAAGCGTTTTTGGAAGTCCCTGATCCCCCAGCGGATCTGGGTGCGCCGGTCGCGGCCGTTCGCGAGCGGCAGGATCATGTGATTGTAGGCCTGGGCGATCGCGGAGCCGTGGCCGGAGAACTCCTCCCCGCTCAGGCGGTCGGCCTCGATGATTTTTTCATAGGTGTCCGGCTGGCGCTCCGCGAGCCAGGAAATCAGGGTGGGGCCGAAGTTGAAGCTCAGGGAGGCGTAGTTGTTGACGATGTCGACGATCTTGTTTCGATTGTTGACCAACCGGCTGGCTGAATTCGGCGTGTAACATTCCTCGGCGATTTTTTCGTTCCAGTCGTGGTAGGGATAGGCGGCGGCCTGGTGCTCGATGTATTCCAGCCAGGGATTTTCGCGGGGCGGTTGGTAGAAATGGCCGTGTATACAGACGTACTTATTCATGAGAATCTCTCAAATAGAGTATAAAACCTCATGACGGAAAGTCCAGCGTTTCCGGCGCACCGACGGGCGGTGCTCCAAGCGGATCGAGGAGCGCTGGCGATCGGGCATCGTTATCCGGGTTCGGCTTTCCCGCAAGTCCGGGCACGACGGAATCGGAACAGTCATTGATAGGCCGCCGCACGTCACGGCTCCCGTTTCAGAAAGAGTGCGCCCAGCGGAGGCAGCGTGAGGGAAATGGCGTCATAGAAGCCGTGAAGGGCGATCGGAATCGTTTCCCGGCCCCCGCAGTTGCCCGCGTTCGAGCCGCCGAATTCGGCGGCGTCGCTGTTCGCGAGCTCTTTCCAGTACCCGGGGGCGGGCACGCCGACGCGGTAGGCGCTCCGCGTCACCGGGGTGAAGTTGCAGACGACCAGCAGCGGCTCGCTTTTATCCCGCCCGTAGCGGAGGAGGGACACGACCGATTGTTCCGAATCGTTGGGGTCAATGCAATGAAACCCCTCCGCTTCGAAGTCGCGTTCATGGAGGGCGGGCTCGTCGCGGTAGAGACGGTTCAAGGTTTGCACCCAGCGGAGGAGGCCCGTGTGTTCCGCCGATTTCAATAGATGCCAGTCGAGGCTTCGATCATGGTTCCATTCCCGCCACTGTCCGAACTCCGATCCCATGAAGAGGAGTTTCTTGCCGGGGTGGGCGAAGAGGTAGGCGAACAACAATCGCAGGTTGGCGAATTTTTGCCAATCGTCGCCCGGCATTTTCGAGAGCAGCGATTTCTTCCCGTGCACCACCTCGTCGTGGGAAAGGGCGAGCATGAAGTTTTCGGAAAAAGCGTACATGTAGCTGAAGGTGAGCCGGTCGTGATGATACTTGCGGTACACCGGGTCCTTGGAGAAATAGGAGAGGGTATCGTGCATCCAGCCCATGTTCCACTTCATCCCGAAGCCGAGTCCACCGGAGTAGGTCGGCCGGGAGACGCCCGTCCAGGAGGTCGATTCCTCGGCCACGGTCACGATGTCAGGATAGCGCTCGTAAAGCGCGGTATTGAGCGTTTTCAGGAACTCGATCGATTCCAGGTCCTCCCTTCCGCCGAATTTGTTCGGTATCCATTCGCCCGCCTTCCGCGAATAGTCGAGGTAGAGCATGGAGGCGACCGCGTCCACCCGCAGCCCGTCGGCGTGGTACTTGTCGCACCAAAAGAAGGCGCTCGAGATTAAAAACTCACGCACCTCGTTCCGGCCCAGGTTGAAGATGTAGCTCTTCCAATCCGGGTGAAACCCGCGGCGAATATCGGCGTGCTCGTAGAGGTGGGTGCCGTCGAAATAGACCAGACCGTGCTCGTCAGAGGGAAAATGCGAAGGCACCCAGTCGAGGATCACTCCTATGCCGTTTTGGTGCAGAACGTCGATGAGGGCCATGCACTCCTGCGGCGTGCCGAAGCGGCTGGTCGGGGAGAAGTAGCCTATCGTCTGGTAGCCCCACGAGCCGAAAAAGGGGTATTCGGTGACGGGGAGGAACTCGACGTGAGTGAACCCGCATTCCTTGATGTGGCGGACCAACGGCTCGGCCGTGTCCCTGTAGGTGAGAAAGGTCCCGGCCGGCGTTCTTTTCCAGGAACCGAGGTGCAGCTCGTAGACGGAAACGGGACGGTCGGTGCGGACCGCCTCTCCCCGCCGTTTCATCCAGTTCCCGTCGCTCCATTCGTATTTCAAGTCCCAGACCACGGACGCGGTGTTGGGGGGTATCTCGTTGAAGAACGCGAACGGATCGCGTTTTTCAACGGTGTAGCCGTCCTGCCTGGAGCGGACGAAATACTTGTACATGGTTCCCGGCCCGACGCCGGGGATAAAACCTTCCCAGACCCCCGATTGGTCCCTGCGCGTCCGCAGAGGGTGTGATTCCTTATTCCAGCCGTTGAAATCGCCGATCACGGAGACGGCTTCGGCGTTCGGCGCCCAGACCGCGAACAGAACGCCGTCCTTTCCTTCCTTTACCGCGGGATGAGCGCCCAGCTTGTCGTACAGGTTGTAATGCGTCCCCTCTCGGAACAGGGAAACATCCCGTTCGGTGAAGATGCTCGCCGCTTCCGGGGAGACGCCCCCGGACTCAGGTTTTTTCGCCATGACGCCTCCTTATCCCTCGGCCAGCCGGTCGACGAGCACCTTTATGCCCATAACCGGGATGGGAATGAAATCCGGCCGGTTGTTGATTTCATAATCCAGTTCGTATATCGCCTTGTCCAGCAGGAACACGTTCACGAGCAGGTCGGCGTCTTCCTGTTTGCGCGGTGCGAAGGAGACGCCGGTCCGGCCCAGCGCGTACGCGTCCAAAAACAGCCGGCACATGCGACGGTACCAAAAATCGGCCCACGGTGAAAGAAAGCCGATTCTCTTCTCCCCCAGGTTGGAGTGCAGCAGACTGTAGTAGGCGGCGTAATGAAACGAGCGCAGCATGCCGGCCACGTCCTTGTACGGCGACTGCTTGATCTTGCGCTCGCTCACCGGTCGCATCGGCTCGCCTTCGAAGTCTATGATGACAAAGTCTTTTCCGGTGAACAACACCTGCCCGAGGTGGTAGTCTCCGTGAACGCGCGTCTTGTAGGAGTCGATTTTGCGGCGGTAGACGCGGGCGAAGGAATCGAAGATCGCCGACTCGTTCCTGGCGACGGCCTGCAAATCTTCCTGGACGGCCGGCGGCAGCGTCCCGGCCTTCTTGCGGGCGTTTTTAAGGATCTGGGCGGCGCGCGTGCGCAGACCCTGGTAGAGCGAGTGCTGGTAATTGAGGGTGAAGGGTTCGGGGGCGAAGTCCGGATCGTCGCCCGCTTGGAACAACGCCTCGTGCATTTCACGCGAACGCCGTCCGAGCAGGCCGACGAGCTCGTCCAGGTACGGCGGGAAGACGGCCGCCACTTCCTCGGGGAGCGCGCCCGCGTCGGCCGCGACGGCCGCCGGATCGAACGTCTGGGCTTCTCCGAAGCTCTTCAGGATATTCTCGTAGTACACGACGAGCTGTCGGACGACGTACGACCAGGCGTCGCCCTGGTTGGGAACGAAGGCCGTGACGACGGCGCAGGTGATCGGACCGCGCCCGGTGGCCCGGTATTCGATCGATCCGATAAAGGCGGAGACGAAGGCGAACTTTTTGCGGACGGAGAGGAAGCGCGTGATTTCCTCGTCGGGGTTGACCCCCTCGTGCAGCTTGCGGAAGAGTTTGACGAAAGCCCTGTCGCCGTAGACGATGGAGGTATTGCTTTGGTCGGCTTTCAGCACCCGCGACGCGCCGCCGGCCTCGAGTTCGAGCAAGTCGGAACGGAAGCGGGATACGAAGTCGAAGGACAGCTCGCCCCCCCGCGCCCTCAATCGGCGCTTCCTGACGAGGTTGGCGAGGACGGCCCGCTGGAATTCGGGGCTGTAGGAGGCGTCGTAGAGGAGGCCGGTCTCGAAATCCGATACGACGGCAACGATCGTGTTTCGACGAACATCTTCCGCCGGAGGCGAGTCCTCGCGCACCGGAGCGTAGGCGGCCGGCAGAAGGTAGAGCTGGTCGTCCTCCTTCAGGAATTCGACGTTCACCAGGAGAAGGAAAACGTGGTTGCCGAGCACGGGAATCCGCTCGACAAGCTCGACGTTTTCGATCGCGCTGTTCCGCCTGCCGAACCAGCGGGCGCGCTCCATGTAGCGCGGCAGGATCGCGTCCGTGAGCTCCTCCCCATGCTCCTCGGAGAAGATTTCCGTCCAGCTCGCGCCCACCCGTAGAGCGGGGACATCGTCCGCCGCCGCAACGGCCTTCTGAACTTCCGCCCTCCGCAAGGCGAACCAAAAAAAACCGTGGGCGTTCAGGGTGAGGGTGAGGGGCGCATCGCCGATCCGGGCGAAGACGTTGTTTGAGAAAAGCTCTACCGCATCGCAGTCCAGGCATTCCTTGAGCTCGAGCGAAACAATCTCCGCGAAACGGGAAAGGTTGACGACACAGAGGACGACGTCCTTCTCCAAGCGCCTTACGAAGGCCAGAACACGGGGGTTGTCTCCGCCGACGAACTCAAAGCCGCCCCGGCTGAAAGCCGGATGTTCCTTGCGTACGGCGATGATCCGGTGCATCCACCAGAGGAGCGAGGTCGGATTCTGTTCGAGGGTCTCGACGTTCCGCGACTCGTAATGAAATTCGGGATCGACGATCAGGGGGAGGAAGAGTCTTTGGGGAGTGGCCTTGGAGAAACCGGCGTTCTTGTCTGACGACCACTGCATGGGCGTGCGTACGCCGTTGCGGTCGCCCAGGTAATAATTGTCTCCCATGCCGATTTCGTCCCCGTAGTAGACCACGGGGGCGCCGGGCAGGGAGAAGAGCAGGCTGTTCATGAGCTCGATCCGATCCGGGCTGTTGAACAGAAGCGGCGCCAGACGCCGGCGAATCCCGTAATTGATTTTCATGTGCGGATCCTTGACGAAGGTCCGGTACATGTAATCGCGCTCCTCGTCGGAAACCATCTCCAGAGTGAGCTCGTCGTGGTTACGCAGGAAGATCGCCCACTGGCAGCCCGCGGGGATGGCGGGGGTCTGCTCGATGATGTCCTGGATCGGAAAGGAGTCCTCCATTTGGAGGGCCATGAAGAGCCGGGGCATGAGTGGAAAATGGAAGGCCATCTGGCACATGTCTCCCCGGCCGAAATAGGCGACCGCGTCCTCAGGCCACTGGTTGGCCTCCGCCAGGAGCATCTTGTCCTTGTACCGGCCGTCGACGTAGGCCCGGAGTTTTTTGAGGAAGGCGAAGGTTTCGGGCAGGTTTTCGCAGGATGTTCCTTCGCGTTCATAGAGGTAGGGAACCGCGTCCAGCCTGAGCCCGTCGACGCCCATCTGGAACCAGAAGTCGAGAATGCGGAATATCTCCCGCTGCACGGCCGGGTTGTCGAAATTGAGGTCCGGCTGGTGGGAATAAAAACGGTGCCAGTAATAGGCGCGCGCCGCGTTGTCCCAGGTCCAGTTGGAGGCCTCGAAGTCCTTGAAGATGACGCGCGCGTCGCCGTACTTGTCGGGCGAATCGCTCCAGACGTAGAAGTCGCGCCACCGGGTGCCCGGTTTTGCCATTCGCGATTTGCGGAACCATTCGTGCTGGTCGGAGGTATGGTTGATGACGAGCTCGATGATCACCTTCAGGCCGCGCCGGTGGGCCTCAGCCAGGAACAGCCGGAAGTCGCGTCGGGTGCCGTACTCGGGATTGACGCCGTAGTAATCGGAGATGTCGTAGCCGTCGTCCTTCTGCGGGGAAGGGAAAAAGGGCAGGAGCCAAAGCGCCGTCACTCCCAGGTTCTCGAGGTAATCGAGTTTTTTGATCAGGCCCGTAAAATCCCCTCTACCGTCATTGTTGCCGTCGAAAAACGATTTGACGTGCAGCTGGTAGATGATCGCGTCCAGGTACCAGGGCGGCGGGTTGGTGTCGGGCATCGGGCCTCCTTATTATTTCCCGCCCATCGACAGGATATGGGCGGGCATGACAAAGGGATCGATCGATACATAGTGCCAGTCGTTGTGCCAGACGTAGCGGTCGCCGGTAATGAGATCGAGCGCCTGATAGGGACGGTCGTCGGGCAGGCCCGCCTTTTCCGGCTGGAACCGGATGAAACCATTCTCGGTGACGCGGGGATTGAGATTGACCACGCACAGGATCACGTCGCCGCTTTCCCGGTCGGTCTTGCAGTAGGCGAGAAGGGCGTCGTTGTCGCTCTCGCAGAACTCTAGGTTCATGGTCCGCCTGAGCGCGGGGTGTTCCCGTCTGATCCGGTTGATGCGCCGGACGACCTCGCGGATATTCCCCGGCGCCCGGTCCTCCCAACGCTTGTATTCGAACTTTTCGGAATCAAGGTATTCCTCCCGGCCCGGCAGCGGCGTGGAGACGCAGAGTTCGAAGGCGGGGCCGTAGATTCCGTAATTGGCGGAAAGGGTGGCGGCCAGGACGAGGCGGATGATGAAGGCCTGCCGCGGGGCATTGTGCAGGTGCAAGGGAAGAATATCCGGCGTGTTGGGCCAGAAATTCGGGTTGAAATAATCGCGCATCCCGCTTCGGGTCAGCTCGGTCAAGTATTCCCTGATTTCCGAGGCGCCGGTTCGCCAGGTGAAATAGGTATACGATTGCGTGAAGCCGATCTTGGCCAGGTAGCGCATCACCGCCGGCCGGGTGAAGGCCTCCGCCAGGAAAATGACGTCGGGGTGCGCGGCGGTCACCTCGCGCAGACACCATTCCCAGAAATCGAAGGGTTTGGTGTGGGGATTGTCCACCCGGAATATTCGCACGCCCTTGTCGACCCAGAACAGAAAGACGTTTTTCAACTCTTCCCATAATCCCTTCCGGTCGGCCGTGTTGAAATCGAGGGGATAGATGTCCTCGTATTTTTTCGGCGGGTTCTCGGCGTACTGCACGGAGCCGTCGGGGCGGCGCTTGAACCAGTCCGGATGCTCCCTCACCCAGGGGTGATCGGGGGAGCATTGGAAGGCGATGTCGAGGGCCACTTCCAGCCCGAGTTTTCCCGCCGCGCGCACCAGGGCGGTGAAATCCCCAATGGCCCCCAGGGCCGGGTCGACCGCCGTGTGGCCGCCGGATTCATTGCCGATCGCCCAGGGACTGCCCGGGTCCGCCGATGAAGCGCGGATGGAGTTGTTCCTGCCCTTGCGGTTGGTGCGGCCGATGGGATGGATGGGCGGGAAGTAGACCACGTCGAATCCCAGGCCGGCGATATCGATCAGTTTTTTTTCGGCGTCGCGGAAGGCACCCGGTTTTCCGTCCGCGCCGGCGGACCGCGGAAAAAACTCGTACCACGCCCCGCACCCCGCCCGTTCCCGCAGGGCGACCACGGCCGCTTCCGTTTCCCAGCGGACCAGGCTCCGCCGGTCCGGGATGAGGGCCGCCTCGTGGGCCAGGCCTTCGTCCAGGATCAAGAGCGATTTTTCACGCAGGGTCGCGGCGGCCTTGACGGCTTCAAGCCGCCGGCGGAGCCTCGCGGCCGGTCTATTCTCGAGGAGCTCTTCCAAAAGCGCCTTACCCGACTCCAAATCGATCCGTTCATTCGAGTTGTACCGGAATTTTTTTTCGTATCCGGTGCGCCAGGTCAGAAAGCCGCTTACCCATGCTTCGATCGTGTAGAGGTATCGCCCCGTCGCCGGTACCGCGAAATCGCCGCGCCAACGGTCTTTTCCCTCAAGGGAAAGCGCTGCCCGGCTCCAACTTTTTCTCGTCTCCGGGCGGTACAGGAGGTACCCCCGCACCTCCCCCTGGCCCTCCGTGAAAATGTCGGCGGACACGGTCACCGTTTCCCCGACGATGCGGCGCGCGGGAAAACGGCCGCCGTCGACCAAAGGGGATACTCGTTCTATGACCACGCGTGAAACCGATTTCATCGCAGTTACCTCCGCCGGCGATTCCACCTCTCATCGCCTCATGTGTACCGAATTCCTTGATAAGATGTGTTAAGGCTACATCGAGACGGAAATGACGACTTTGATTCTTTTCCCCTGATAATTGATCGCGTTCGTGTTCCTGGAAGGCCGCGACGAATTTGAAACGTGTCGAACCGGTGCCAGGCGCTCATTCGCCCGTCCCCGGATCCTATTCCGCGCTGCGTACCTCGATCTCCGCGCGACGGTTCGCCGCCTGCTCGGCCAGCGGCACCCCCGTGACCACGGGCTCAAGCGCCCCCCTGCCTCTCACCTTGATCGTGAACACGGACCCGGCCGGATTTTTCAGGAGGTAGTCTCTCACCGCCTGCGCCCGTTCCAGGCTCAACACGAACTGGGCGTGGGGCATGTTGTTGTCGGCGGTGTGGCCCGTGATGTAAAGATCGGCGCTCTCAATTCCCTTGGCGGCGGAAAGGATATTGTCCAGCTTCCGCTCTTCGCCGGGCAGGAAGAATTCTTCGTCGCCGATGAACATGATCGGGGTGTTCTCGCCGACCGTGCGAATGAACCGCTCGGCGACGGTGGCAGTCACGGGCGACGGCTGCGGTGAGACGGAAGCCGAGTCCTTGGGCGACGTGATCGCCCCAGGCGATGCGGCCGAGTTTTCGGACGACGGCCGGGTCACAGCGAGTATGAGGATAACGACGCCGATTGCGATTCCGCCAAGGACCGCAAGCAGGACGGGGACGAGGCTCTTGCGTTTTCGTTGCGGCGCCTCCCCAGCTATCCTTGCCTCAACGATAGTCTCCGTTTCATGTGGAGCCCCGGACTCTTGTGCAAGGGTGCTCTCAGTCCGGGTGAAATCGGACGGTTGACGCTCAGCCGTTGTTTCGTCCCCGGGCGCGGTATCCATCCGCGTCATTTCGGGCCGGCTTTTCTGACCGGTGGTCCCGGGCGGAGGAGAAGGCGCGGGTTTGAACGACGGAGGAGCGGGTTTGGAAGGGGGAGGCGCGGGTTTATTTTCGGGGAAAACGGGACTCGGCTCCTTCGGCGGCGGCGCGGGTTTTTGTTCGCGAAGAACGGTGACCGGTTCATCCCGCGGCGGAGCGGGCTCCTGTTTCGGAGGGGCCGGGGGCGGCTGCGACGGTGCGGAAAACACCGTGGAAGGCTCTTTCGGCGGCGCCGGTTTGGCATCGAAGGTGAAGGCGGGTATCGGCTTGACCGCCGGTTCGGCCTTCCGCTCCACCGGGGCCGGTTGTTTCGGCTGGGGCGGGCCCCAGCCCTCGACGACCGTGTAGCCGGAACCGATTTCCTCGTCGAAGCGCTTGGCGGCGCCGGCTTTATCGGACAGCAGCTTTTTCACGTGCCGCACGTCGACGTACTGGTAGAATCGTTCCCAAGTGTGGGGTCCCCAATCCGGCTCGCCCCGGAATTTTTTCGCCTCGGCGGAAAGGATCTCGCGATTCGAGGGCGAATCGGCCTTGCCCCACGCCCCGAGGAGATTGGAGAGTTCGTGTTCGCCGAAGGAAACCGGTTGATCTTTATTGAGCGGCATGCGGACCTCCTGAAAAAGTTATTTCTATACGAAAATGATAATTCATACCGGCTTTATGCGCAAGGGATGAAACCACTTCGCGGGGGAATCTATCAGGAATCCGGGAAAAAAGAAAACCAGTTGTAAAAAAGTATTTTTCCGATACAATTTGCTATGGAGGCGAATATATGGAAAGTTTCATCGATCACGAAGACGCGCAAAAACACATTCCCCCCGCGGTTCGCGAACACCTGCTCGGTCTCATTGACCGCGGCCGGCTCCCGCCCACGGACGACATCCTGCATCGGCTCATCGAGGCGTGGCTTCTCAAGAAGGCCGCCTTCCAGAAGGCCGCGGAGCACGGGGGCTTTCAGTCGTCCGACCTCCTGCGCCGGGACGACCGGAGCGCCTGCCTCGTTCTCACTCTCTCCGGCTCCCTCGTCTCAATCGGACCGCTTCAGAACGGGCGGCGCCGGATCTCCTATACGAGCATCGGTCTGCGCACCGACGTGCCGGAGACGCTTGAGATCGACGACGGGGCGCTCGCCGAGGACGTCGCGACCGGGCGGCCGATGAAGTTTGCGGGGGGGAAGCTCAAGCAGACCTCCACGGTCACCGACCTCGCCGCGGCGCGCCCCGAGGCGGGCGAGGCGGAGCAGGCCGCCGGGTTGCGGAAGGCCGGCGACAAGCTGAAGACGGAGTTCGTCCGCTTCAACCGCGAGACCCTTGAGAAAACCGACGACGCCGACGTCCTGCGGCGGCGGGACGACCTCTTCCAGAAGTGGATCATCCTGCAGTGGTTCCTTCTGGGCGGGCTCGAGCGGCACGTGTTCACCGCCCGGGCCAAGATCCTCTGGCTCGAGCTTTTCACCGGGATCTACGACGCGCTGCGCGCGAAAGTGAGCGATCCGCCCTTGCGCGACATGCGCTTTCTTGAATTTACGAACCATCTCTTCGCCAAGTTCTGCGACGATTACAAATGGTACGAATCCGAGCACAAGAACTTCGACATCGGCCTGATGAAGGCGCTGGAGGAGATTCCCGAATATCCGGCGTATGTGGGATTCGTGGAGGATTACCGCCGGAAGCTGTGAGGGGGAATCCGAACTACTGATCACATGGATAAGTACGGATAGAAAGTAAGGAAGAAAACCATCATGGAACGGCGAACGATCATCATCCTTTTCATTCAGCGTTCCTTCGCCGCCACCTTCATCCATCGGCAGGTTCCCTGGATCACGGTTCTCGAAGTGTTCGTGGCGGCGCACGGCACGATCGTCGTCTTGCTCAACAGCGAGCGCTTCGGAAGCGCCGCGATCTGGCCGATGTTTCTCTTCGGTTTTCTCCTCGTCTTCGTCGTCACCAAACTCTTCGGGCTGAAACTGCCGACTGCGATCCGCCTGCTTGCGATCGGGCTTTACGCCGGAGCGGTCGCGGTCGTATATTATTTCCGCGGTTACGAACGATGATACGAGCTGACTTTTATTCCCCTTACGCTCCATGCCGGAGCCGTGATTCCGCCCTGGTTCGTCGCATTGGGACAAAAGCTCGTCGGGCTCGCGGCGGGGACGGAACTCAAGCGGAAGAAAAAGGGATAAACGATGGATCAGAAGAGCGTCGTCATCACCGGGAGCTCGCGGGGCATCGGGTTCACTCTGGCGGCCGAGTTGCTGAAAGCCGGCTGCCGGGTGATGGTCTCGGGCAAATCCGAAGAGCACCTGCGGAGGGCCGCCGAGCGTTTCAAAGAACATGGTGATCGTCTTGGCGCGAAAATATGCGACGTGACGAAGCTTGCCGACCTCGAAGCGCTATGGAATGAGGCGAAGGAGCGATTCGGGACGGTCGATGTCTGGGTCAACAACGCGGGCATCGGCCAGGACTGGCGACCCGTCTGGGAGCTTGATCCGCACACCGTGCGCTACATCGTGGACACGAACGTCATCGGCCTCATCCACGGCGCGCAGGTTGCGTTTCGCGGCATGAAGGCACAAGGCGCGGGGAGGATCTGGAACATGGAGGGCTTCGGGAGCGACGGGCGGACCATGTCCAACCTTTCGGTCTACGGCGCGACCAAGCGCGCCGTGGCCTTCTTTACCGACAGCCTCGCGCGCGAGGCCCGCGGCACCGGGGTGCTCGTCGGGTCTTTGCGGCCGGGCATGACGGCCACCGATTTCGTGCTGGCGCCCCTGCGCCGGGATCCGGAGAGGCTCAAGAAGAGTCTCCCCATTCTCAACATCATCGCCGACAAACCCGAGACGGTGGCGAGTTTTCTGGCGCCTCGCGTCATCGCCGACCGGAGACAGGGGGCGCGCGTGCGCTGGCTTACCGGAGGCCGGCTCTTCCTCCGCTTTCTCACCGCCCCGTTCGTGAAACGCAAGGTGTTCGACCTCTGAGTCGGAGGAGGAGAACCGCGGATGGGGAATATGAATAAAGATCAAGGAAGCAAGGGATGATCGGGAAACGGCATAATGAATTTCGGGTGTCGTGATATTTCATCGCTTAAAAAACCAGGAATCTGAGATTCTTTTATTTTCCCTATCTATCCGTGCCATCCGCTATATCCGTACTCATCCGTGGTTCTCCCCCGATGCCGGGAACAGTTGTCGGGCGGCGGCACAAACGTCACCGGCGTATCCGACATGACGCCCGTCAAGGCCCAGATCCAGTTCCTCATGAAAGTGAAGCCGATAAAAACGCTCGGCCACGTGTACACGAGCTCGGAGAAGAACGCCCAGGTCCTGGCCGACCTCGCCAAGAAGGCCTGCGAAGAGCTCGGCATCGGCTTCGTCTCCACCACGGTCACCAACTCGGCCGAGGTGAAACAGGCGACCCAACTCATCGCCGGCAAGGTGGACGCAATCTACGTGAGCACCGACAACACGGTCGTTTCGGCCTTGAGCGCGCTCGTGCAGGTGGCCACCGACAAGGGCATTCCGGTCATGTCAGCCGATCCAAGCTCAGCGGAAAAAATCGGAGTGCTCGCGGCGTGGGGATTCGACTATTACAAGGTGGGACTCGCCACCGGGCAGATGATCGCGGATATCCTGAACGGAAAGAAACCGGGAGAAATACCGACCACGTTCATGACGGAAGCCTCGGACGTCGACCTCCTCATCAACCTGGACGTGGCCAAGAAGCTCAAGCTTGCGTTCCCGGAAGACGTCATCACGACCGCGAATAAAGCGGTCGAAAACGGCCGGCTTACGACCAAGTAATCGCGCGCCATCATCGCCCTCCGGCCGCGCGGCCGGGGGGCTGTTTTTTTGTTTCGACGGGGAAATCGATGCGGGAATTTTTTCACGCGGCCGGCACGACGGCCGGCAGTATTTTTACCGAGGGCTGTCTCTACGGGATCATGGCCCTGGGCGTCTTCATCACCTTCCGCGTCCTCGATTTTCCCGACCTGACTGTGGACGGCAGCTTCCCCCTGGGCGCCGCCATCATGGGCAGTATCGTCGTCAATCACGGCAGTCCCCTCCTCGCCGTCTTCGTCGCTTTCGGAGGCGGCATCCTGGCCGGGGTGGCGACCGCCGTCATGCACAATGAGCTCAAGATCCCCAATCTCCTGGCCGGCATCCTCACCATGATCATGCTCGCCGGCATCAACCTGAAAATCCTCGGAGCGCCGAACGTCCCTCTCTTCAATCAGACCACCATCCTCTCCGACGTTAACCACATCCTCAATACGGCTTTCGGCTTTCCCCGGGAGGTGAGTTACGCGATCTTTTTCATCATCCTGATCTTATTCGTCAAACTCCTCCTCGACCTGTTTTTCCGCACCGACTTGGGCCTCACGCTCGGCGCGCTGGGCAACAACCAGCAGATGGTGGTCTCGCAGGGCATGAATCCCAAGACGCTTAAAATAATCGGCGTCGGACTCTCCAACGGGCTGGTGGCCATGGCCGGCTCTTTCGCCGCCCAGTACCAGGGATTCGCCGACGCGAGTTTCGGCTAGGGCATCATCATCGCCGGTCTCGCCTCGGTCATGATCGGAGAGTTCCTCATCCGCTCGAATAAAATCGTCTGGCTCACCGTGAACGTCATCCTCGGTTCACTGATCTTTAGCGCCGTCATGTTCGGAGCCCGGGAGATCATCTATCAGCTTTCGAACACCCGATTCAATTTCATCACCGCTTCGGACTTAAAGCCGATTCAGGTCGTTCTGGTGGTGCTCTGCCTGATCCTCATCCGCGTGCGCACGATGGCCAGGGAAAAACGGGGCGAGCGGAAGGCCCGCCGGAAAGGGAACGCCGATGGTTAGGCTTGAAAACGTCACGATGATTTTCAACTAGGGCATCGTGGATGAAAACCGCGCGCTCAAGGGTGTGAACTTGACTGTGCGGGAAGGCGACTTCATCACGATCATCGGCTCGAACGGCGCGGGCAAAACGACTCTTTTCGACGTCATCGCCGGGAGCCTCAAGCCGGCGGTCGGAACAATTCATCTCAACGATGTCGACATCACCCGCGTCAAGGAGCACCAACGCGCCAAGCATATCGGACGCATCTTCCAGAACCCGCTTTTGGGCACGGCGGGCAGCATGAGTCTCGAGGACAACATGATGATTTCGAGCCGCAAGGGGTTCAAGTGGCCGGTCTTCGGGCTTACGAAAAAAAAGAGGGAGTATTTCCGTTCGGAAGTCGCCCGGCTCGACATGGGGCTCGAGGACCGGATGAAGGAGAACGTGCGCATGTTTTCCGGCGGCCAACGCCAGGCTTTAACGTTACTCATGATGGTGCTCTCTCGGCCGGATCTCATACTCCTGGACGAGCACACCGCCGCCCTCGACCCGAAGAACGCCGACCTCGTGCCGCGGCTCACTCTTGATTTTATCCGCGAGCACAAACTCACGACGATGATGATCATCCATAACATGAGTCACGCCATCCAGTACGGCAACCGGATTTTCATGATGGATGCGGGCGAGATCATTTTTGAAGCCGAGGGCGATGAGAAACGCGCGCTCACCATTGACAAACTCGTCGCCAAGTTCCACGAGCTGCGGGCGCGGGATTTTGAGAGCGACGAGGTTAGGCTCTCCTGAGGGACGGATCTCGGACATCAGGATTTATATCGCCATTCTGCAAAATTTCACCATGAAACGCGAAGCTCCGTCCCCAACGATATTTTTATATAAAGCTTTTTCAATATGATATGCCGGTTTTTCTTCATTGCGTGTTGTCCATTTTGTCCAGGGTGATCCAGGCGGCACAAACACCTGCGGCGAATACGAAAATAAGTACGATCCAGGACCCGAAACCCGGCACCGGCGCGTCTTGGGCTCCAGCCTGGGCGGTCAGAAGCGGGATCGACCAGGGACACCAAACGCCCCAACCGGTGTGTGAAAATAGCTGTCCGAGGCCGAGTGCGGCAAACAGAGTGAAACCGATGGGGGCGAGGATGCCGCGACCGAGAATGGCCATCCAGGCGGGGACGGAGCCCAGGAGAAGGGTTTGGACGAGCAATTGCATGACAAGGCCGATGTTTTCCGGCAGGAGGGACGGAGACCAACCGGGCAGTCCGATCGTAAAGCCGAAGACAATCGCTACGAAATAAACGAAAGCAATCACCGCAGTATACCAGACGGACACGACAAGGAGCTTGGCGGCCGTGAAAGCGCCCCGGCCGACGGGCAGCGTGAGCATGTTTTTCGCGGTGCCCTGCATGTATTCGCGTCCGAACACAAATGCCTCCATGATTCCGAGCACGAACGAGCCCGCTCCCAAGATAATGGCGGTGAATTTCAAGTACGTGGCCCAGTCGGCCGCGGGAATGGTGAGCTGCGCCTTGGTTGTGAGAAGGCCCATGTGCCGGGCCAGATCGGGGTTCATGATGATGAGCATGAAAAAACCGATGCCCACTGGCGCGAAGCAGAAGGCCAGTCCGATGATCCAGGTGATCTTCGTCCGTCTCATTTTCAGAAACTCGGTATACAATGCGTTCAGGAACGTCATGATTCTCCTCCCGTTAATCTCAAGAATCTCTTTTCCAGGTCCTCTTCCTCCGGAATCAGGGCCCTCAACTCAAATCCGCCGCCCACGAGGACGCGTGATATCAGCCCGGAGTCGACCATAGCCTTGTCGTGAGTATTCGACGAGATAACGAGAGCTCCGTCCCCCTCCGACGTGATTTGATAGCCGGGTGCCTTTTCGCGAAGCAACACCGCTGCACGCGAGGGTTCGGAAACCCTGGCCTCCCAGCGGACGGTGGATCCGATGTCCGCCTTTCGCATATCGAGCTCTTCTATAAGCTTCCCGCGGTGGATGATGCCGATTCGGTCAGCCAGTTGCCTGATTTCCCCGAGAATATGACTTGAAATAAAGACGGTTACTCCGTTTTCGTCGGCCAAACGTCTGAGAAGCTTTCGGATTTCGACAATTCCCGCCGGATCGAGGCCATTGGAGGGTTCGTCCAGAATGAGGAGCCGTGGGCGGTGGAGCAGGGCGCGGGCCAAGGCCAGCCTCTGCTTGTTGCCCAACGACAATCGTCCGGCTCGCCGTCGAACGAGGTCCCCAAGCCCGAGCAGAGCGACAGCTTCCTTCAAGTCGGAGTGCGTCGAACCGGTGAGGCGGCGCTGGATCTCGAGGTTCTCGGTGACTGTCAGCGAGGGGTAAAAAGTTGAGGATTCCACCAGGCTCCCGCTCGCCGCCACGGCGCTTGCGCGCTCCGTCCCCACGTCTTTTCCGAAAAGCTCCACCCGGCCGCGCGTCGGGCGGATCAAGCCGAGGAGCATGCGGATGGTGGTCGTTTTCCCGGCGCCATTGCGGCCCAGAAAACCGTATATTTCACCCGGTCTTACGCGGAGATCGAGTGAATCGACCGCCAGCACCTCGGCGAAGCGTTTGGTAAGCCCCGCTGTGAGAATGGCCTCCTTATGCGATTGAGTCGAATCGTTTTTCATCTTTTCCTCTTTCCTTTCATGAGTCCGTCCGTAATCCAGGCGATCATGAGCTCCATAACCCGGCTATAGACGTCGTCGCCGATGATTTTTTTCTGGAGCGCTAATAGTACGATGGCTCGCAAAACGCCGGCCAATACATCGTCCTTTATTTCGATATGCGCACCCTTGTCTATGAGTGCTTGTTTGAGCAAGGCTGCGGTCCCGACATCGTGTGCCAGATGCGCGGCCAGTTTTTCAGGGCTGACGCCCCGAGCCAAAAGTTCGTATTCCCCGGATTCCCGCAAGCGTACGAGGAGGGAATCACCGCTGATGAACTCCAACGACCAAGCAATCACCTTTTTTATCGTCCTCGCCGGATCTGTGTCGCGAGTGAGAATTTGACGAAGGTTTTCAGCAAGTTTCTCCTCCTCCCGGTCGAAGATTGCAAAACAGAGGTCTTCCTTGGATTCGAAAAAATGGTAGAATGTGCCCTTGGCGATACCGGCAGAACGCGCCAGCTCCTCAATACTCGTCTTTTTTAAACCATACCGCTGAAGGAGCTTTTTCCCTTCAATAACGAGTTTTTCGCGAATGATCGCCTTATCGGTGTCCTTGAATATCCGCGGCACCTTTTACCTTTCCTAATATGACTATATGACCACAATAGTAATATAGTCATATAATATCCCCCGCAGCTACAAAGGTCAAGTGGATTTGATTGTTTGCTTTCTAATAGAGCACCTGGAACTTTGGATAATGTTATTTCGGCGATCGCGCTTCACGGCGGCTGGTAAATGGAAATAAGGTCAACAAAACATTCATTCAGATCGTTATATGGGTAGGAAGAAGGATTTCGGCACAGCCCTAGAGCAACCGGCCGCTTGAGGACAAAAATATAGGTGTCCAGGTACTGAAAAAAGTCGGACAAGGCCCTGCTTTTAAATCGGTCATACCAGACGTGTCCCCTGAAATTCATGCGGCGGTTGTAACGCATGGCGAAAACACTCAAGATCCATTGCATGATCTTTGAAAGGCTGGCGCGACCGAATGGCTTAATGATGAAGTGAATTTGATCATCGAGAAGGCAAAATCCGTAATAGGAGAAATGATGCTTTCTCAACGCCGCCGCCATTACTTTAAGAAACATTTCTTTGAATTCGGCAGATCGCATGATCGTCTCGTTCCGGTTGGCGCGGGCGATGACATGATATGATGCGCCCCTCAGCAAGATTCTAGGCTTTCTCATATCCGACATGAACGGCGTATCGTCCTTAACGCATTGGATTGGTGGGGAAAATATTCATGAGGGCGAATGAAGCTCCGTCCCCTTGAAGGATCACCTCGCTCGCCCGCTCCGTCCCCGGTCGTTGATATCGATGTACTTCTTGTGGTGCTCCGTCCCCGCGATAGATCGGGCTGTTTGGCAGCTGGGACAAAAGAACGTCGATCGCTGTGCCTGGCGGATACGCCTGATTGGCGTATGGCAATTCGGACAGGGTTCCCTCTCGCGACCGTATACTTGAAGGAATCTTTGGAAACCGCCGCTTTTATCGTCCACATCTCGGAAATCGCTGACGCTCGTTCCGTTATGGCGAATGGCGAGAAGGAGGAGCGCTCTGATTTCTTTGAGGAGCGAGGCAGTTTGTTTGGGTGTCAGGCGGCAGGCGGGAACCCGCGGATCGAGACGCGCCCGAAAGAGCGCCTCGCAGGCGTAAATGTTGCCGATTCCACAGAGGACCTTCTGGTCCAGGAGGAGAACCTTAATGGGGACGGAGCGGCGCCGGCACCGAGATAGAAACCATCCTACATCGACCTTTCCATCGATTGGATCGCGTCCCAAGTCCTGGAATTCGATTATCTCTCCGCCTGCAGGATAGAAGTGAAAAGAACCGAAAATACGCAAATCGCTGTAAAGGAGGGTCGTGTGGCTTGAAAACCGGAAAACGAGGCGTATATGTTTATGCTCGGGGACGGAGCCCCGGGAATGGATGATGAATTTACCTGTCATCCGGAGGTGAACAATCAGTCGGTCTCCGCTTGTAAAGCGGAAATGAAGGAACTTGCCCCTACGCTGTACGTCAAGGAAGGTCTGTCCCTCGAGGAGTCGCTGGAAAATCTTTACGCCATGTTTGGCGGCGACCTTTTTATGACGAACTTCGACTGAAAGGATCGTTTTTCCGGGGATGAAATCATTGAGACCGCGAACGATCGTCTCGACTTCCGGCAGTTCGGGCATACTTGGCTTTTCGGGGACGGAGCTGGAGTCGGAGCCTGCCTTCAGCTCCGTCCCCGCCTTGATTATTGCAGGCTCAGGCTTCGCGAAGTGATCTTCCCTTTGACAAGGTCGGCGAACGCCGATTGTGCCAGATCCTTGAGTTGCTCACCCGTGCGTAGGCGCACGGAGACGGTTTTCTTCGTCTGCTCCTGTTCGCCCGCGATCATCATATAGGGGATCTTCTCGGCCTGGGCCAGTCTGATCTTTGCGTTGAACCGATCGCTGGAGAGGTCGGCTCGGGCGCGGATGCCCTTCGTCTTGAGCATGGCCTCGATCTCAGCCACGTAGCCATTGAAAGGCTCTGCTACAGGAATGACGGCAACCTGAACCGGCGAGAGCCAGACGGGCAAAGCGCCGGCGAAATGCTCGAGAAGAAAGCCGATCATGCGCTCGTGCGTGGAAAGTGGCGCACGGTGCAGACAAAGCGGTGTTTCCTCCGTCCCCGCCTTGTTCATAAACTTCAGGTTGAATCGCTCAGGGACCGCGAAATCCACCTGGTTGGTCGCCAGGGTGAATTCCCGTCCGATGGCGCTCCAAATTTGAACGTCGATTTTCGGGCCGTAAAACGCGGCTTCATCGGCCACCTCGGTAAAGGGAATGCCGCTTTTCGTCATAACCTTGCGGACCATGTCTTCGGTCTTGAGCCACAGCGCCTCATTGTCAACATACTTTTTCCCGAGGCCTTCCTTGCCGTGAGTGGAAAATCGCATGAGGAACTTCTCGATGCCGAAGAGCTTGAAATAGGCGTTGTACATGTCGATGACCGCCATGAACTCCGTCTCGAACTGGTCTTCCGCGCAATAGATGTGCGCGTCGTTCATTTGCATGGAGCGCACTCGCATCAGTCCGAAAAGCTCGCCGGATTTCTCATAACGATAACAAGTGCCGTACTCGGCGAGACGCAGGGGCAGCTCCCGATAACTCCTGGTGCGGCAGCCGAAGATTTTATGGTGGAAGGGGCAATTCATCGGCTTGATGTAATACGTGGTACCCTCCAACTCCATCGGCGGATACATGCTCTCCGCGTAGTAGGGGAGGTGGCCGCTCTTCAGGAAAAGCGATTCCTTGGTGAGGTGCGGGGTCTTCACCCGCTCGTAGCCGGCCGCCGCCTCCATTTCCTTGGCGAGTTTTTCGAGCTCTTCAATTATAACGCCTCCTTTGGGCATCCAGAGAGGGAGCCCCGGCCCGATCTCGTCATCAAAGAAGAAAATTTCGAGGTCGCGGCCAAGCTTGCGGTGGTCTCTTTTTTTCGCTTCCTCGAGCATGGTGAGGTGCGCATCGAGCTCCTTCTTGTTCCGCCAAGCCGTGCCGTAAATGCGCTGGAGCTGCTCGCGCTTTTCATCTCCCCGCCAGTAGGCACTCGAAATTGAAAGCAGCTTCACTCCCGCGGGATCTATTTCACCCGTGTTCGCGACGTGAGGTCCGCGGCAGAGGTCGGTGAAGGCCCCCTGGGTGTAGATGGATATTTCCTCGCCTTCGGGAAGCTCCGCAATGAGCTCGAGTTTGTAGGGTTGATCCTTGAACATCGCCTCGGCTTCCTTCCGCGATACGACCTGGCGCGTGAAAGTGTGCTTTCCCTTGATGACGGCCTTCATGAGCTTTTCGATTTCCTCCAGGTCTTCGGGCGTGAGGGTGCGTGGCAGGTCGAAATCGTAATAAAAGCCGTTCTCGATGGCCGGTCCGATGGCGATTTTCGCCGTCGGGAATATCTGGATGACGGCCTCGGCCATGACGTGAGCGGCGGAATGGCGGATTTTCAAAAGAATGTCGTCGTTGTCTGCCATGTGCTTCCTCCCGGAAGAATTTCGAGAACGCGATGCCTGTAATATTATGACGCAAAAAGGAAGGAATCCGGTTCTCCCCTTATATATATGTAGGAGATGCGCCCGGTGTCAAGCGAAAGACTCTCCCTCGGGGAAGGAGCTCGCGCCTTGAGGGCATTCCCGCGGTTGCTCGCTCCCTTGGGGACGGAGCTTGTGCAAAGGACGGCATTCTTGCCGGTGCGAACCCCTGCCGCAGGGACGGAGCTTGACGAATGGCTATCTTACGGGAACACAATCCTCACATAGGGGACGGAGCTCGTGGATACTTCAGGGATATGCCTAAGAGGGACGGAGGTTGGTAATTTGCTCTTCCGTCGGTTCGACTTTTATTGTGTCTATAGTTATCGCTCAAACGACAGCGAGGATCGCCGTCACAAGAGTGAAAATTCCGTACCCCCCCATGAGCCCTGCCGCGATAATAAGAATGACGCGATATACGACATGGTTGATGAATCGCCTGATGTTATGGATGACCAGGGAGACAAGAAAATACCAGGCGAAATCGGCGAGCAGGTGTCCAATGACGAAGGCGCCGACGGAAGGAAGGTTCGTGAGGGAAATGAACTGCCCGTTCATGAACATGATGCCGATGGAGACCCACCAGAGCCACCAGAGTGGGGTCAGTGCGGAAATAAGCGCGCCTGCGAGATAGGGATTTTTTATTCGGGCCGTACGCGTCGCCTCGGCTGGTGAATTGGTGGTGGGGAGAAAGGCCTTTTTCATGACGACGTCCTTCATGATAAGAAAAGCGAGGAAAAACAAGAAGAACGCTCCAAGGAATCCCCCGACGGCCTTTGCGACTGGATGTGATAAAATAACCGAAAGGCCGAGAAGGATGAGGACAATGAGCGTTATTTCCACGACAGCGTGACCGATGATGACCCGCGGTCCTGTGAGCCAACCGCGTCGAGGCGTGTCGAGGGTTTTCACGACAGTATACGAAAAAAGTGGGCCTGGGAGGGCGGCTCCTGTGAGGCCATTGATAAAAGAGATTCCTACCAGAGAGAAAAGGGCGGCCATGCCAGAACTATAACAGGGGCTGAAGAAGAAAGGAAGAGGGCTTATCGGTTCGGGTCTATTTCAGTGGTGAATTGTTATTGCCCCATTGTGGTGGTTTATGCAGTTTTATTCGATTCTTTGAAAAACGCGGGCGACACCCCGGCCGCAGACGAAATTCGATCTTTGATGTTTTTGTCGGTGCCGCATAATGCTTGACGTCCCTGACTTCCTCGCCTTACACTCGCATCGGACCGGGATCATGAGCGGCGATCAATTCAAACGCGAACAAGAGACGTTCGGCCCAGCCGGCGAAAACGAAGCCTTTCTCACCCGACAGCTTGTCACCTGCATCGGGAACAAGCGCGGCCTGCTTGATTTCATCGGCCGCGGCGTGGAGAGGGCGGCCAAGCGCCTGGGAAAATCGAGGCTCGATTGCGCGGACCTTTTTTCAGGCTCGGGAGTGGTCGCGCGGTTTTTAAAACGATACGCGCGTTCGCTCGTGGCCAATGATGTAGAACGATACGCTGAAATCGGGAACACCTGTTACCTCGCCAATGGATCGGAAATCGATCTGCCGCGGCTGCGTGAGGAATATAAAGCGCTCAAAGCGCGGCTCGACGCCGGTCCCCTCGAGGCCGGGTTTATCGCCGAGTTGTACGCCCCCGCCGACGACGCGCGCATCGAGCCGGGCGAGCGGGCCTTCTACACCGCGCGCAATGCCCGTTACCTCGATACGGCCCGCCGCCTGATCGGGGAGTTGCCCGAAGGCGATCGGCCCTTCTTTATCGCCCCGCTTCTCTCAGAGGCGTCCGTGCACGCGAACACCGCCGGGGTGTTCAAGGGCTTCTACAAGAACAGCCGCACCGGCCGGGGGCAGTTCGGCGGCAACAACCGCGACGCGCTCGTGCGCATCCTCGGGGATGTCGAGCTGCCGTTCCCGATTTGGAGCAGTTTCGAGTGTGAGGTCCGCGTCTCCAGGGACGACGCCAATGCGCTCGCGCGGCGCCTCCCCGAAATCGATTTCGCCTACCTCGATCCGCCTTACAACCAGCACCCCTACGGATCGAACTACTTTATGCTCAACCTGATCGCCGATTACGAGCGCCCCGTCCGCCTGAGCCGGGTCTCCGGCATCCCGCCCGATTGGAACCGCTCGCGCTACAACAAGGCGCCCCTTGTGCTGGACGCCTTCCGGGACCTGGTGGAGAATCTGCCGGCGAAAATGCTTCTCGTCTCCTTCAATTCCGAGGGGTTCATCAACCGTCGGGAGATGCTCGCCCTCCTCGGCCGCATCGGCCGGGTCGAGGTGCTCGAAACGAAATACAACGCCTTCCGCGGCAGCCGGAATTTGGGCGGGCGGAGCATACACGTGAAGGAATACCTGTATCTGATGGAGAAGAAATAACGGGCGTTGACGCCGCAAAATATTTCTTCCATGGGAGGCTGTAAATGCGTGGATTGAATATTGTAATGGAAAGCATGGCCCCGCATCCCGGAAGACAAGACGGCCGTGGTGATTAAACGGTGGATCCCGCCGTCGGGTAATGACTTCATCAAGGATCCGTCCGGAAGGTTCGCGAGACCGGGGGGAGACCCGGGGAGCGACCGTCCCTGCGTGCGATCCGATTTCGAAGACGGCTCCTGGGAGAAAAAAACTCTGCCGCACGACTGGGCGATTACGGGCCGTTTCAACCGCGCGGGCGGCGGCGGGATGGGCAGTCTGCCGACCGCCGGCGTGGGGTGGTACCGGAAGAAACTCGACGCGATCGAGAACAAATCGGTTCGAGACGCGAAGGTCGGCGTGTCCACGGCGATATTCGCCCTCGACGCGAACTGCAAACGGGTCGGGCGCGTCACCGCGTTCGAGCCGGCCGATGGGCCGAAAGCGGTAAAGCGTCGATCAAGACCACGGTCGTACGCCAAAGCTTTCGATCCAATGACATGGAAACGACCCGGCGTCTCCGACACCGGGTCGTTTTTTTAACGTAGAGAAAATCCCCAGGGGTAAAACAATCCCAACGTCAAGGGACGGAGCTTGCTATTTCTGCGGAAGGCGGCTCCGTATCCGTACCGGAAGCGGAGTCGAGCTAGTGGGCCTCGTAAAAATCCACGTTTTCCTTTGTAATGATGTCGATGGGCATTGCCATTGTCCTGCGGCATTTTTCCTTGAGCGCGACGGAGCGATAGAGGGCGTAGACGCCTTTGTATCCCTGTTGTTCCGGTTTCTGGCTGATGAGAAAATCGATGGCGCCGGAGCGGAGGGCTTCGATATTGGCCGGGATGAGATCGTAACCGATGAGGAATATCTTCCGGCCCCGGGCGATCTTTCGCAGCTCGGCCGCGACGAAATGGACCGCTACATTGGCCACGAACACGCCGGCCAGGTCGGGATGAGAGGCGATAATCGACTTGAGGAGCGAGGCGGTCGTCTCCCGCTTCTCGGGGGCAAAGAGTTGATATTCCCAGGCTCGTACTTTGTCCCCGTCCGGAAAGGCCTCCTTAAACCCATCCGCCCGCGTGCGGATGTGGGGATCGTCCGGCACGGTGAGGATGGCGGCGACCGAGGAGGGGACGGGCACGAGGAGTCTCAGGAGGCGCCCGCAGACGAGCCCGCTTTGTTTCGAGTTTTGGCCGATGAAGGAAAGCGGCGTGAGGCCGTCGAGGTCGGTGTTGATGAAGACGTAGGGGATGTTGCCGTCGAGGCGGGCGAGAAGGCCGCGCACGGACTCGTGCAGCACGGGCGCGCAGAGAAGCCCGTCGAGCCCGGCCGCCAGGATCTTCCGCTCCACCGGCTTGAATTGTTCCGGAGCGTAGCGGTCGTAATGGAAATACGTCACGCGAACGCGGTAGTGGTGAAGCTCCCGGGCGGCCCGTTCGACGCCGGCGACGGAGGTTTCCCAGAAGGCGCTGTCCTGTTCCGGAAGCGGAACGGTTATCCCGAAATGGTAGGTCTTGGCGCGGGAAAGGTGGCTGGCGTAGATGTTCGGCTTGTAGCCCGTTTCCCGGATGATCTTCCGCACCCGCGCGGCGGTGGCCGGGGCGACGCGGCCGCGGTCGTGGACGACCCGGTCGACGGTGCCGATGGAGACCTTCGCCTTTTTCGCGATTTCCTTGATGGTGGCGGGCTCGGTATGCGCGCTACGTTTGGCGGGCTTTTTCATAAAGGTTGGTCCCTATTCTACCACGGCGGCGCGATATGATCAAAGAGTGATCGGAAAAACGTCATGTACGATTATTTCCCTCTGGGATTTCAACTGAACCGGCCCGTCACAGGCTGCAGCAATTTTTGACGACCGCTTCGGGCTCGCGCCTTCGCGTCTCGAGCTTGGCCGTCGCCAGGCTGAGCCGGATGATGGACTTCTGCGGGCACTTTTCCACGCACACGCCGCATTGCGTGCATGTGGCCGGATCGATCACCGCCAGGTTGTCGGTGACGACGATGGCTTTCTCCGGGCAGTTTTTCTCGCAGATTTTACAAGCGGTGCAGGCGATGCCGCACACATCCTTGGCCTGGCGGCCCCGGTCGCGGTTGGCGCAGGCCACGAGCACTGACTGGCTCTTCGGCTGCATGGAGATGAGGGCCCGCGGGCAGGCCTTGACGCACTTTTCGCACGACCGGCATTTCTCGGGGTCGACGAGCGCGACGCCCTGCTCGGTGATGTGGACGGCGTCGAACGGACAGACCTGGACGCAGCTCCCCAGTCCGAGGCAGCCTTCCTGGCAGGCTTTGTCTCCGCCGAAGAACAGGTGGGCCGCCTGGCAGTTGTCGAGGCCCCGGTAGTCGTATTTCATCTTGGCGATATCGCGTCCGGCGCGGCAGGCCACGAAGGCGATTTTATCATCAGGGGCTTCCAGCGAGATGCCGAGCGTCTTCGCCAGTTTCTGGGCCGTCGCCTGCCCTCCCGCCAGGCAGGCGGTCGCATAGGATGTGTCCTCGACGATCTTCTCGGCCAATCCCCGGCAGCCGGGAAATCCGCAGGCGCCGCAGTTGGAGCCGGGCAGGTCGGCGAGCACGAGCTCGAGCCGCGGGTCGGTCTTGACCGCCAGTTTGCGGAAGGCGAAGAGCAAGAGCACGGCGAAAAGCAGTCCCAGCACGCCCAGGATCAGGACGGCCGCTCCCATGGATCCGAATATCTGTAACACGTTCATGGCGCCACCTGTCGAGAATGTATTTTTTCGTTCGACGACCGGCAGGGAGGCGGGATTTCCTCCGTGACGCCGAGCGCCGTTATTTTAAAAAATAATAGTCTATTTAAAGATAACTCTTTTTCCGTTTATAGTCCAAACAACCCTTTGAAGCCCATGAAGGCCAGGGACATGAGGCTCGCCGTGATGAAGGCGATCGGTTGGCCTTTGAAGGACTTGGAAATCGGGGCGTGGTCGACCACTTCCCGGATGCCGGCGAACAGGACGATGGCCAGGAAGAAACCAACGCTCACGCCCAGGGTGTACATCTCGCTTCTGAAAAAATCCAGCTTGTAATCGTTGGCCAGGAAGGCGGCGCCCAGCACCGCGCAGTTGGTGGTGATCAGCGGCAGGTAGATCCCCAGCGCCAGGTAGAGGGGCGGGAGGACTTTGCGGATGAACATCTCCACGAGCTGAACGAAAGCGGCGATGCTCAAGATGAAGACGGCGGTCCGCAGGTACTCCATGTGGTAGAATTCGAGCACCTGGTAAACCAGCCAGGACACCCCGGTTGACAGCACCATGACGAAGACGACCGCGAACCCCATGCCGACGGACGCTTTCAAACTCGACGAAATTCCGAAGAAGGGGCAAAGGCCGAGAAACCTCATAAGGAGGATGTTGTTCACCAGCATGGCGGAGAGGAAAATGAGGAAGAAACTCATGTCATTGGCGATCATCGGTTGATGCTCCTTCGCCGGAAACTGTCGGGGACGCGGTCGCGGCCTGTCTCAAATTCGACTGTGTCTTGCGTGCTTTCGCGGTGGCCAGCAGATCGCCTATCTTGTGGTGCAGGGCGATCAGGAATCCGATGACAAGAAACGCGCCGGGCGCGAGTATGAAAATCAGGACGCCGGGATACCATTTGTCCGAGAGGACCGTGATGTCCTTGAGGCCGAGAAGGGAGAGGCTGATCGTTCCTTCACCCATCAAACCGCGGAGGATGCCGATGAGGGCGATGACGACGGTGAACCCGATACCCATGCCGAGCCCGTCGAGAAAGGATCGCCAGACGCCGTTCTTGCTGGCGAAGGCCTCGGCGCGTCCCATGATGATGCAGTTCACCACGATGAGGGGCACGAACACGCCGAGGGAGCGGGAGAGGTCCGGCACGAAGGCTTTCATGACGTAATCGGCGACGGTGACCAGCGTGGCGATTACCGTGATGTATACGGGGATGCGCACCTGTCCGGGAACGAGCCGGCGGACGAGCGAGATGACGACGTTCGAGCCGACGATGACGAAGCTGAAGGCCAGGCCCATCCCGAGGGCGTCCGAGAAATTGGTGGAGCAGGCCAGGGTGGCGCACAGCCCGAGCATGATGACGAGGATCGGGTTTTCCTTGAACAGGCCCTTGCCGATTTCTCCTAACGGTTTCATGGCGTGGTCTCCTTAGCGGCGCCGGCCGCCGTCAATTCGCCCCTCAGGAAGGCGTCCAGGGCCTCGCGGACGGCCTTGGTGACGGCCCGGGGGGAGATGGTGGCGCCGGTGATCGCGTCGATTTTCCCCTTGGCGGGATCGTCCTTTTTCAAAAACAACTGGTCGACGGGTTTACCCCGATACTGGTCGGTGAAGCTCGGTTTGATGATCTTGGCGCCTAGACCCGGCGTCTCCGTCTGGGTGACTATTTTGATTCCGGTGACATGGTTTTCGAGATCGATGCCGAAGATGATCGATAGAACGCCCGAATATCCCTGGGATTCGGCGCTCAGGACGCGGCCGACGACCGTATCGCCGTCGAGGGCCTCCCACAGTTTATCCTTTACGACGATCTTGAAGCCGGTGGCGCGGGGCTGCACCACCCTCATGGCGTTTTCCTTCTCAACCCGCTCGTTCTCGGCAATCTTATCTTTGGTGACGGTGTCGACCAGGGCGAGGCTCGCGGCGGCCACAACGCAGGTGACGCTGAGGACCACGGCCGGTACGATGAGATTCTTCATGCTTCGGATCCCCCCTTGGGCGCGGCGGCGGTCTTTCGCAGAGCGGACGTCCTGGTTCCGAACACCCTGGGCCGGAAGGCTTTGTCCAGAAGCGGCACGGCGCAGTTCATAAGCAGGATGGAGTAACAGACTCCCTCCGGGAATCCCCCGTAATTGCGGATGACGATCGTCAGGATACCGCACCCCGCGCCGAAGACGACCTTGCCCCAGGGCGTGGCGGGCGAGGTGACGAGATCGGTGGCCATGAAAAATGCGCCCAGGATGAGCCCGCCGGACAACACCGCCTCGAGCGGGTCGCGGCCGAAGATCCAGGAAAGCAGCGCCGCCACGGCGATGTAGGGCAGGGGGATGCGGAGGTCGACGACGCGGAAGAGCACGAGCAGGGCGGCGCCGATCAGAAGCGTCAGCTTGCAGGTTTCCCCCAGGGCGCCGGGCACCGTGCCGAAGAAGAGGTCGCCGAGGGAATAGTGAACGTTCGCCGTCCCTTCCTTGATCGCGTTCAGGGCGGAGGCGGCGGTGACGGCGTCGAAGGAGAGGATCGAATGGACCGGCCGGGTCGTGGCGTTCACGAACACCGGAAACGAGGTCTGCAGCACGGCCCGGGCCGCGAGCGCCGGGTTGAAGATGTTGAAACCCAGTCCGCCGAAAAGCTGCTTGACGAGGAATATCGCGGAGACGCCGCCGACGATCACCACCCAGAAGGGCGTGGAAGAGGGCAGGATGAAGGCGAGGAGCAGGCCGGTCACCACCGCGCTTCCGTCCTTGATCGTGACGGGACGTTTGAACGCGAGCTGCGACAGGACTTCGGTCGCGACGCAGGTGGCCACGCTCACGCCGATGACGAACGCGGCGGGCAGTCCGAATATGATCACCCCGGCCACGGCGGTGGGAAGCAGGGCGACGACCACCAGCCACATGATGCCGGCGGTGTTGCCCCTGGTCAGGAAATGGGGCGAGGAGCTGATGACAAATCGATCCGACATGAGGATTCCTTGAGCAATGCGATCGCAACCGGCTTCGCGCCCGGACGGGCGCGGGAAGAGCGGACTACTTCTTCTGTTTGGCCAGGTTCAGCTTCGCGTATTTGATGAGGTGCACCAATGGCCGCGCCGAGGGACATACAAAGGAGCACACTCCGCATTCCATGCAGTCTTTGACGTTGAACTCGGCGCAGGCCGCGAAATCGTTCCGCTCCGAGAGATTCCCGAGCTGGTAGGGCATGAGGCCCGCCGGGCAGCGGTCCACGCAGGCGCCGCATTTGACGCACGCCACCGACGGCTTCGTATCGCCCTGCTTCAGCACCAGAAATCCGCTCGTGCCCTTGATGACGGGCGCGTCCAGCGTGTACTGCGCCAGACCCATCATCGGTCCGCCCATGATCATCTTGTACCCGGCCCGCGGCTTCTCCGCCGGCGCGGCTCCTTCCGCAGGGCCGGCCGTTTTGGCGCTCGATACTTCCACGCCTTGCGCTTCCGCGCCCGGCACTTCGACGCCCGCCGCAGCGGCGCCGTCGCTTCCCGTGACGCCGCCCGCGAATGCCAGCAGGTCCCGGAAGCTCGTACCGATGCGGACGAGGACGTTGGCGGGTTCAGCGACCGCGTCGCCGCTCACCGTCACCACCCGCTCGATGAGCGGCTTGTCCTTGACGACCGCCTCGTACACGGCGAAGGCGGTGCCCACGTTCTGGACGACCACGCCCACCTCGAACGGCAGTCCCCCGGACGGCACTTCGCGTCCGAGGAGGGCCTTGATGAGTTGTTTTTCCGCGCCCTGCGGGTATTTCACCTTGAGGGTCGCGACGCGCACCGACTCGTCCCCGGCGATCTCCCCGGCCGCTTCTTTCCGCCGGATTTTTTCCCGCAAGAGGTCGGCCGCGTCCGTTTTATTTTTCTCGATTCCGATGACGGCGGTCTTTATATCGAGTGCTTTGAGGAGAATGAGCACTCCCTCGAGGATCTCATCGGACCGTTCCAGCATGAGCCGGTGATCGGTGGTGAGGTACGGCTCGCACTCGGCGCCGTTCACAAGGAGCGCCCGGATGGTCTTGCCGGGCGGGGGCGAGAGCTTGACGTGCGTGGGAAAGGCGGCGCCGCCCATGCCCACGATGCCCGCTTCCTTGATTTTATCCTTGATGGACTCCGCGGTGAGCGTTCGCCAATCGATATTTTTCGTCCAGGCGGCCGTCGCCGCCGTCGCGTCCGGTTTGCTTTCGATGACGACCGACGGCACGGGGAAGGCCAGCACCGGGTGGGGACGGCTTTCGACGGCGACGACCGTTCCCGCGATCGAAGCGTGCACGGGAGCCGACACGAACCCCGTGCTCTCCCCGATTTTCTGCCCCTCGTTCACCTCGTCCCCGACGGCCACGATGGCCCGGCAGGGGCTGCCGGTATGCTGGGACAAGGGGATCACCACCCGCAGGGGCGTGGGTAAAGTTACGATGGGTTTGTTTTGGGTGAGGTGTTTATGCTCCGGGGGATGAACTCCGCCCCGGAAGCTTTTTCGACCGAACATGGGGAAAAACGTAAATGGAAACGGCGACTTTGTCAACAGGAGGCCGAATCGCGTGTCAAGCCGAATCGGAAAGGTCGATAAGGAATCCAGGAAACCAGGAAGGGAAAGATGTAAAGAAAGAAATCAAAGACGAGCGCGTGAGGATGTGCTGTAATAAAGGCAAGAGGTGAATGGCATGTGAATCGAAAAAACAAAATCGCCAATTCTTTTCTATATTTTCTTTCCCTCTTTTCCTGGATTCCTGGTTTCCTTATAAATTCCTTTCCAAGTTGATCCCGCGGAATTGAGGGCGAACGATTGCTTTGCGGGAACGATTTTGGTATATTGAGCTTGACTGCACGAAAAATAACGGACTCAAATAAAGGCGAGGCGTGAAGCAATGGCGAAGAAAGCGATGAACGAAGGCGATATGAATTCCGGGGGAAGCAACGGCCGGTCCAGAGAGATAGCGACCTGGCGCAACAAGGTGGGCTTGGCGGAGATGCTCAAGGGCGGCGTCATCATGGACGTCACCAATGCCGAGCAGGCCAAGATCGCCGAGGAGGCGGGCGCGGTCGCGGTCATGGCCCTGGAGCGCGTGCCCGCCGACATCCGGGTCGAGGGCGGGGTGGCGCGCATGGCCGATCCCGACAAGATCAAGGAGATCCAGGACGCGGTCTCCATTCCCGTGATGGCCAAGTGCCGCATCGGCCATTTCGCCGAGGCGCAGATCCTCGAGGCCCTGGGCGTCGATTTCATCGACGAGAGCGAGGTGCTCACCCCGGCCGACGAATCGTTTCACGTCAACAAGCTGCTCTTCAAGGTCCCCTTCGTCTGCGGCTGCCGCGACCTGGGGGAGGCCCTGCGCCGCATCGGTGAGGGCGCGGCCATGATCCGCACCAAGGGCGAGGCCGGCTCAGGGAACGTGGTGGAGGCGGTGCGCCACATGCGCGCCGTCGTGGGCGGCATCCGCCGCCTCCAAAGCCTGCCGGCCGAGGAGCTCATGACCGAGGCCAAGAACCTGGGCGCCCCGTACGACCTGGTCGTGGAGGTGGCCCGGACCGGCAAGCTTCCCGTGCCCAACTTCTCGGCGGGCGGGATCGCCACCCCGGCGGACGCGAGCCTCGTCATGCAGCTCGGCGCGGAATCGGTCTTCGTGGGCTCGGGCATCTTCAAGTCGAGCGATCCGGGCAGGCGCGCCAAGGCGATCGTCGAGGCCGTCACCCGCTACGACGACCCGAAGGCCCTCGCCGAGATCTCGCGCGGCCTGGGCGAGCCCATGCCCGGCATCGACGTGCGCCAGCTCGACGAGAAACAGCTTCTCGCCCTCCGCGGCTGGTAGAAATAAATGGCGAAAAAAGTCGGAGTCCTCGCGCTGCAGGGCGACTTCGAGCGGCACCTGGCCGCGCTTGACGAGTGCGGCGCCGAAGGGCGCGTGGTGCGCCTCCCCGCGGAGCTTGACGGCCTGGACGGCTTCGTCATTCCCGGCGGCGAGAGCACGACCATCGGCAAGCTCCTCGTCCGTTTCGGCCTGTTCGGCCCGCTCGCGGCGCTCCTCAAGGACGGCTTTCCCGTGTACGGGAGCTGCGCCGGACTCATCGTCCTGGCCGCCGAGATCGCGGGCTACGACCAGCCCGGTTTCCGCGTCTTCGACCTCGCCGTCGACCGCAACGCCTACGGCCCCCAGGTCGAAAGCTTCGAGGCCGACCTGGACGCGCCCGCCCTCGGGCCCGAGCCGTTGCGCGCCGTCTTCATCCGCGCGCCCGTCGTCACCCGCGCCGGGAGCGGCGTGGAGGTGCTCGCCCGCTTCGAAGACCGGCCGGTCCTCGTGCGCCAGAGCCGCCTCCTCGGCTCCACCTTCCATCCCGAGCTCACCCCCGACCGGCGCGTGCACAACTACTTTTTGTCGATCCTCTAGCCGAGGAATAACTACGGATGTACGCGGATGGGCGCGGATAAGGAGAAGAGAGGAAAGAGGAGAAGCTAAGGAAACCAGGAAGATAAAAAGGAAAAAGAAAGAATTCGAATTTTCGAAAGTAGTTTAAAAACATTCCTTAAGAGTTTTTTTCTCTTGCCTTTATCCGTGTTCATCCGCGTCCTATCCGTAGTTTCTCTTTTACGGGAAGCAAAACCCCGATTGACACCTTTACCCGCCGCCTCTATGATGATCTGGCCATATGGAACGAAAAATCATCATCCCGCCCGCCATCTTTGTAATCGGTTTGTGGTTGTTCTTTTCCGGAGGCGCGGCCGCCTGCCTTTCCGGCCAGGAAACGGATTCGCACCGGCCGGACGTGTACCCGGAGTACGAACTCAATATCGCGCTTGCCTTCGACAAACACGCGATCGGCGTGCATGAGAAAATGACGGTCGTCAACCGGACCCGCGCGACGTGGGAACGACTCGTCTTTTGCGTCACTCAGGCGGTGCATCCCTCCGTCTTCACGCTCGATCGGTTCGCCCTCTCCATTCAAAAGGAGGCGCAGACGGTGACGCCCTCGATCCGCAGGTCGATGCTCACGGTCGATCTGCCCCGCCCGGTCCGGCCCGGGGAGGAAGCGGAGGCCGAGATCGATTACCGGCTCAACGTGAGAAAGCTCGACCAATATGAGATCCATCCGGCCGGCAATCTCGGGTACGGCGCGCACGTCCTCCAGGCCGGCGACTGTTTCGCCACGCTCACCCCCTTCGACCCGGACCGCGGGTTCCGCGAGTGGGAGTACGCGCCGGTCGGCGATCCGTACATTTATCCGCTCGCCGGCTACGACGTCCGCTTAAGCGCCGAGCCGGGCGTGACCGTCGCCGCCGCGGGGCTTGCGGAGCACAAGGGAAATGATTGGCGCTTCTCCCTGGAGCGGGCCCGCTCGTTCGCCTTCACGGCCAGCCGGTATTATGATGTCGCGCGCCGCTTGGTCGGCGATATCCCCGTCTCGTTCTACTACGTGAAGGGTTTCGAGCGCCAGGCGAAGGTCGTCCTGCAAACCGCGGCGGAAAGCCTCGACCTGTTCGGAAGTCTCTACGGGCCTTACCCGGGCAAAGAGCTCGTGATCGGCCAGAACGCCTACTCCTCGGCCATGGAGTATTCGAGTTTCATTACCGTTGCGCATACGTACATACGGGACTACACCCCGGCCAAACCCCAGCTTCTCCTTTCGCTCGTCGCCCATGAGATCTCGCACCAGTGGTGGTACGATGCCGTCGGATCGGACCAGGTGATGGAACCCTGGCTCGACGAGTCGCTCGCCAAGTACAGCGAGTACCTCTATTTTCGCGCCTATCGCCCGCCGCTCGCCGAATGGTGGGAGGCGAACATCGCGGTCCGGCGGCCGGACGACACGTTCATCGACGACTCAATCTACGACTTGGCGGACTCGACTCGCACCTACTCCCGCGTGATTTACGGCCTGGCGCCGGCTTTCCTGCGCGATCTTCGCAAGACGATCGGAGAGGATGAGTTCATTGCTTTTCTGCGCGATTATTACACATCCGGGGCCGGGCGTTTCATGACCGCGGCCGATTTCTTCGACGTCCTCTCACGCCATACGGACGCCGACATCACGCCGCTCCTCCGCAACTATTTCCGCAAGCCGCCGAATATTATTGCGGAAAAACCGCAGGGAGACGGACTATGAAGACCGATTTTGATAAAATCGATGCGAAGGCGAGGGAATTGGCCGAACGGCTCGGGCCCGTGACGTACAATTCCGACGGCATGTTCGCGCCGACCGGCGGGGGTGCCACGGGGCCCTTCGCGACCGCGGAGACGCATCGGCGGGCGCTTGAGTCAGCGCATGCCAAGCTCGCCTACCTTCTCGAGAGCCGGGACGAGTCCAAGACCGTCGACCCGCTCTCCTTTCTCGACCTGCGCGACGGCGGCGACGACCGGCGCGGGCTGCCGGGCAAGCCCGTCATGACGGGCTGGCTCGACTACGCGGCGCGCATTCTCGCCAAACCGGCCTTCCTGCGCGGGCTTTCGCAGGCGGGCGAAAAAATCCGGGCCGATTTCCAGGCGTTCGTCAGCATCGGCATCGGCGGTTCCTACACGGACGTCGAAGGAGTGATCACCGCGCTCAACCCGGCCGGCTCCCCCCTCCCGGTATATTATCTCGGGCAGCATCTCTCAACCGACGGCTACGCGCGCTTCTTCCGGGAAATGGAGGCGCTTTCCGGAAAGGCGGCCGTCACCGTCATCTCCAAGTCGGGGACCACGGTGGAGCCGGCCATCGCCGCGCGCCTGGTGCTCGAAAGGCTTTCGTCCATGGGGAAGCTCGGCGCGGTCTTCGCCGTCACCGACCCCGCGCGCGGCGCCCTCCGCGAAACCGCGCGGGAGGAGGGCTACAATCCCCCCGCCTACATCACCCCCGAAATCGCGGAAGAGTTCTCCGTGGGCGAGGACATCGGCGGCCGCTTCTCGTGCATCACGCCCGCCGGCCTCTTCCCGTACGCGGCGGCCGGCGTCGCCGTCGATGAGCTCCTGTACGGCTACCATTACGGCGTCACCGCCGGCCGGGAGACCGCCGCGAACCAGGCCGCCCTGCGCTTCGCCGCCAACGAAGCCGGCGCCACCGATTTGGTGTTGGCCTACAACGTGTCGTCGCTCCGCGGCAAGATCCTGGCTTTCCGGCAGCTCTGGCCCGAGAGCACGGGCAAGGACGGCAAGGGCCTCAATGTCATGGAGGAATTCTACACGTCGGACGCCCACTCCAACGGCCAGCTCATCGCCTCCGGCACGCGCAACATAATGGAAGTCTTTTTTTTCACGGGCGAATCTCCCGCCGATTTTCCCATTCCGCGCTCCGCGCACGACCGCGACCGTCTCAACGCCGTGGCGGGGGGCCTCACCGTGCACGACGTCAACAACCGGTTCATGGGCGCCCTGCTCCTCGACCACAGGCGCTCGGGCGTGCCCGTCACCGCCGTGCGCCTGCCCCGCGTGACGGCCTTCCACCTCGGCATGCTCTCGGGCGTCGAACAGCTCGCCACCGCGGTTTTCGGCCTCATGTCGGGCGTCAACCCGGTCAACCAGCCCGGCGTCCAGGGCTACAAGGAGATCGCCCAGGGACTGCTGGGCCTGAAGGGGACGGGGGCGCAGGACAAGGCGATGGGGGAGCTCCGGGCTTTCGGGCTTTGATCGCGGGGGGAGGGAACCACCGGTGGCACCGATGGGTATCTCACAACGCAGTTTCCAGTGACCGATCACACCGATGAAGAAAAAGAAGGGCTACGGATAGGACGCGGATGAAGAAAAGAAGGGCTATGGATGGGGATGAGGAGTTAATAATGAAGCCAGGTAACCAAGGAAAAAGAAAAAAATGATTAAAAAAAGTATCGGTTATTGCTTCGACAGTTGCAATGACACTTCACGTTTACACCGCAATTATTCATCGTAATGAATGATATGCTCCATATGTTCGGGCAGATGATGTAGTTTTTCCTTCAGAAAAGACGGGTATAATTCAATACTCTTCGTTTGACTCAAGGGAAACCAGCGAAAGATCAGATCGGTCCCCTTTTCAGATCCGACAAATTCTTCTTCACTGAACATTTTCGTTTCCTTTGGAAAAATCACGTTATAAATAACGGAAATCTCATGGAACTGTTCGTTTTCAAAGGAAAAGAAATTTTCAACAAAAAATAAAGCGCGTTCGATGGTGACGTCGACATTGATTTCCTCTTTATATTCCCTCACAAGGGCGCTTTTTGTATCTTCTAAAATCTCGCATCTGCCGCCGGGCAGCGCCCAAAAATCGTCTTTCATCATTCTGTGCAGAAGGACTTTCTTGTCATACAGAGTGACGCCGGCGATTCTGAAATTGAATCTTTTTTTGTTGTCTATTGTGAAGCTTATCATGTCCATTCCTTTTATATCGAAACTGAATGTGGCCGTTTGGATTCAATACATCATGGGCGAATATATGATATGAAATACCATCGTTTTTTCTTTTGTTTCCCCGTCTGCGTCATCCGGAGCATTATTCTTTTCTACTCCTCTTCTTATCCGCGTCCCATCCGTAGTTTCTCTTCTCTTTTATCCGTGTAATCCGTTCTTATCAGTGTTATCAGTGTTTTACTTCGCAGTCTCGATCGTCTTCAGGAGCTTTCTCGCCTGGGTGCCGAAGGAGTCGAAGGGCGGGGTGTTGATGACCTGCTTCAGGTAGACGGCGGCCTTGGCGTTGTTTTTTAGGGCGATGTAGTTCTTGCCGAGATAGAGGAGGGCGGATTTATAGCTCAGATTGTGGGGGGCCTTGGCGATGAAGGCCTTGTAATAGCCGTTGGATTTTTCGTACCGGCCGGCGGCGGCGTGGCATTGGCCGAGCTGGAAGAGGGCGTCGTCGAGGTAGCGGCGCCAGCTTTCCTTCTTGAGGCGGGTGAGCTTGATGAGCGATTCGAAGACGGCGATCGCCTCGGGCAGATTGTTGGCCGAAATCGCGGACAAGCCGTCGTAGAACCGCTTCTCCACGTCCATGTCCGGGGCGGCGGCGGGCGCTTCGCCCGGCGTGCGGGCCGCCGCCGCCTTTTTTTGAGCCGCGCCACGGGCGGGAGACGATCCCGCATGCGGCTGGCGCGCCGATTTCGCGGCGCTTGCTGCCGGGAGGAGCCGTTCGATTTCCGCTATGAGTTTTTTATAGTCGACGGGGAGGGTTATGGTCGAGTCGACGCTGTAAGCTTTCGCCTGCTTCAAATCGAGCACGTCTTTCGGATTGTGGAGAACGATGATCGGAATCCGGTCGAAACGGGAGCGGATTTTTCCGATGGCCTCGACGCCGTTCAGGGTGCGCAGGGAAATGTTGGCGATGACGAGCTCGATGGTCTCGGATGTGAGCTTGCGCACCGCCTCGACCCCGCCCAGGGCTTCAATGACCCTGTAGCGGGCGGCGAGGCCCTTCTTCCAGGAGTGGAGGAGGGGGCTGTTGTTGTCGATGACGAGAAGCTTTGCCGGCATATATGATATCCTTACAATTATCGTAAATTTCATTGAAATAGACAAATAAGTTTTTCACGTAGGAAATTTTCCCGCGGGCGTCGCGGGCGATTATTTTTGAAGCGGCACTTTTTGCCCCCGTTCGTCCACCGAGACGAACGTGATGGTCGTGAAAAACACTTCTTTTTCCGATAAAGCGCCGGGCGGTTGACCGAACACCCTCACCTCATAGGTGGCGGCCGTCGTCCCCTGCCGGATTTTTTTCACTTCGAAGCGGAGGATGGAGCCGTTGGCGATCTGGGTCTTGAAATCGATCCGGTCCAGGGCCCGCGTCACGAGGCGGCGGCCCGGAAATTCGCGGGAGGCGGCGAGCCAGGCGCATTCGTCGACCCACTTCAGGAGCTGGCCGCCGAAGAGGTACCCGTAATGGTTGAGATGTTCCGGCCTGACCAGCGTAAAAGTTTCCACAATCACCCCGCCGATTTGAAATGCGGTGATTCTATGGGGTGTCGGCTTGTCTGTCAAGGCATGAATTCCTCAGCCTATAAAGAGGAGGAAGTTATCAGGAAATCAGGAAAGACAGGAAACCGGGAAAAGATGAAGAGAAAAATGAAAGCTAAATCTTAAAAGGCTTTTTTGTTTCATTCCTGGGTTCCTGGCTTCCTTATAAATTCTTTCATGAGATTCATCTGGAGGCGTCATTGTGGGGATGATAGCCGACCTTGATCGACCCGATCTCTTCCATTAAGATGATTCACCATGAAGAAAACCGATTCCGCGCCGGGCATCGAGCTGATCGAGGTGACGAAGGTCTTCGAGCGGGACGGGGCCCGGGTCGTGGACCAGGTGAGCCTCTCGGTCGGGCGGGGAGAGATCTGCGGGCTCATCGGGCCGAACGGGGCGGGGAAAACCACGCTCTTGAAGCTCGCCGCGGGCCTGCTCCGTCCCTCGTCGGGACGGGTGTTCCTGCGGGGAGTGCCCCTGGCCGAGGAGCCGCTCAAGGCGAAGAAACTCCTGGGCTATGCCGCCGCCGAGCCGCTCCTCATCGAGCGGATGACCGCCGGCCGGCACCTCGCTTTCATCGCCCGGGCCTTCGGCCTCGGGAGGGAGGCGGGCGGGCGCATTATGGCGCTTGCCGAAGAGCTCGGCTTTCGCGAAGCGCTGCGGGAACCGGCGGGCGAGTGTCCGCCGGGCGTGCGGCGGAACGTGTCGCTGGCGTCGGTGTTTCTCCACGATCCGGAAGTCCTCATCCTGGACGAGCCGTGGGCCGACCTGGACCCGCGCGCCGCGGGACTCGTCAGGCAGAAGCTGAAGGACGCGGCGGCCCGCGGCCGAACGGTGCTCTTTTCGACCTATTTCCTCGACATCGCCCGGAAAACGGCCGGGCGCCTGGCGGTGATGCGGCGGGGCACGCTGGCGGCATCCGGTTCCCTGGCGGCGCTGCGCCGGCAGTGCGGCCGGAAGGGCGCTCCCCTGGAGACGGTGTTCACGGAGCTCACCAGATGAGATTCCTGCGGCTCGTCGGAACGCTCTTCATCGCCGCCCTGGATTCGGACCGGTACGGGCCGGTCGGCCGGGCGCGCCGCCGCCGGCCGGATTTGAATTTTCGTCTGCCCGCCCTCGCCGTTCTCGCCATTGTCCTGACCCTCTCCTGGTTTCTTCTCCTGTCGTTCTACTCACGCGTCATCGACATCGGCCACCAGCTCATGCGCCGGCCGGACGCCGTTTTCTTCGCCGCCGCGCTCGTGGGGTGGCTTGTTCTTTTTTTCGCCGCCCTGCCGGCGGCCCGCTCGCTTTTTCTCGATCCCGTCGCCAATGATCTTTTCCGATCGCTGCCGTTTCATCCGACGGGACTGTCCCTGGTCCGCTTCGCCGCCCTCTGGCTCCTGCTCGTGCCGGTCGAGCTCTTCGTCTTTCTCCCCGCCCTCACGGGCTATCTCCGGGCCGCGGCCTTCGACGGAAGCGTGCTGTTGGGATGCGTCGTGAGCGTTGCGCTGGTTCCGGCGGCTCCCGCCGCGCTCGCCGTCGCCCTGGTGACGGCGCTGCGCCGTGTGCCCGGCTATCCGCGCCGGGCCGCGCCCGTCGAAGCCGCCGGCGCGGCGGCCGCCGTGCTCCTCCTGGCGGCGGTTCAGGTCGCGCTTCAGAGCTCTCTGGCCGGCTACACCCGCATCGGCGGGCTGCCGTTTCAGGCGCAGGCCGCCCTGTTCCTGGGAAATCTCATGTCGGCGATCCCTCCCGCGGCCTGGACGGCCGAAGCGTTCCGTCCCGGTTCGGAGATCGTCTCGGCGCTCCTCTTTCTCGGATTCGCGCTCGTCCCCGCGGCCGCGGCCGTCTGGCTGGCGGCGCGCGCCTTTCGGGCGGACGCCGGGGTCGTACGGCGCGCGGTTCGCGCACCCACGCGGGCGGGGAGGCCTCCCGTTGTCCGGGGCGGCGCTCTTCAGTCCCTCCTCCTACGCGAGGCCTCGCTGCTCCGCTCCGGTCCGGGACTGGCCGCCGAGGCGGCCCTCCGGCTCCTCGCTCTGCCGGCTTTCCTCCTTTTATACGCGCTCGCGGGTCCGCGGGAGGCGACCGCGGCGCTTTCCGGCTTCATCTCCTCCTCCCGCTGGGCCGCCCTGGCCGCCATCGGCCTCACGCTCTTTCTCGTCGATGCCTCTTTTCTGGCCGCGACCGCGGTCTCGCGTGAAAGCCGGTTTCTCGGGCTGAGCCTCACGCTTCCGATCGACGGCGCCCTCCAGATCAAGGCGAAATTCTATTTTTTGCTGCTGTTGTCCCTCCCCCCCGCGGCGCTGGCGATGTCGCTTGTCTACGTCGTCTTTCGCGTGCCGGCGGAAACGCTCGTCTGCGCCGTACCGGGCGCGGCCGCTTATTTCGTCCTGTCGGTCACCGGCGGCCTTTTCCTCGACCTGCGGCGGCCGGGAACCGCCCCGCCGGGCCGCTTTATCCGGCAGACGCCGTCCACCGTGCTCGCCGCGGCCGCCGGGGCGGCGGCCCTCGCCGTACTCGGGTTCGTCGCCGGCGGGGCGCTTGAGGCGGGCATGAGCCCTCTCGCCGCCGGTTTCCTGGTCGTCGTCGTCCTGGCCGCGGTCGACATGGCGATCGTGCCGCGGCTGTTCCGCTACGCCCGGCGGCGCTACGCGGGCGGGCTCGAGGCGTGAAGGAGAACGAGAGAGAACCACGGATAACTCGGATTACACGGATGAAGAGAAGAGAAGAAAGCTACGGATGAACGCGGATAAACGCGGATGAAGAGAAGAAAATTGGGAACCGGAATATAGAGAAAAAGAAAAACTGAAGGGAAACGCCGGAGGTAATATTATGAAAAGGATACGTATTCCGTTCAAGATGATCGGACTTCTGCTCGTCGTTCTTTCGCTCTTCGCCTGCGAGCCCGCGCGGCTTCTCTACCCGGAGGAGGTGAAGTCGGTCGCGCTGGTGTGGATTCCCAACAAGGAGCTCAGGAGCTTGAGGATGGAAATCGATCTCGACGAGGCGATAAAAAATATCTTCGTCGACAAGCTTTCAGCCTCTTCGGAAATCGAGCCGATCTGGGTCACGGGTCTTCAACTCATCGAGGGATCGTATGAAATCACCGTAACGAAAAAGGACGGCACAAGCGAATTTTACGCACTCGGCGGCGACAGCGTGCTGTACTCTCCCTCCGCGAAGAAATACTACCAGAACAAGGACCTGCACCTGTTCGTCTACCAGATCCTCTTCCGCGAATTCGTCAAACGAAAGATCAGGCTGCAGTAAACGATCCGCATCGTCAATTCTACCGAGATTGATTTACTTCCAGGCGGGCGAGACGCCCGCCGTACCCGGTCCGAACGGGCGAGACGCCCGCCTGCCGCGGGTTGAAGGGTTGTTCCCTTCTCCCCTTCACGCGCCCGATCGATTTATGTACAGTATGCGTCTATGATCGAATTCGACGACGTCAGCTTCACCTACCCGGGCGGCAAGGAGCCTGTGTTCGAGCGGCTCTCGCTCGCGCTTCCGGAAGGGGTGATTTCCTGCCTGGGCCAGAACGCCGCGGGCAAGAGCACGTTTCTCCTCCTCGCCGGCGGCCGGCTCAAGCCGGACCGGGGAGCCGTGCGCATCGACGGGCGGGACACGAAAAGCTTCACGACCGAGGAGGCGCGCGCGGAATACGCCGCCTTCGTGTACCAGAACATGGAATTCGAGACCGGGGAGCCGGTGGCCGGCCTCCTGCGGTACGTGTACGAGAACGGCTTTCATACGGAAAAGGACCCCTCGTTCGTCGACGAGCTGGTCGGGGTGTTCGAGCTCGAATCCTGCCTCGAACGGAAGATCTCGCGTTTAAGCAAGGGCGAGCTCCAGCGCGCCGTCATCGCCTTCAGCCTGCTCTACGGAAGCCGCCACCTCATGATGGACGAGCCCGTCTTCGCGCTCGAGGACGCGCAAAAGCGCGCGGCGCTCGGCTTCATCTCCGCCTACGTCAGGAAGAAGGGGATCGGCCTGTCGTACTCGCTGCACGAGCTCGATCTCTCGCGCGAGTTTTCCGACCACCTGCTCATCTTCTACAAGCGCCGGCCCCCCCGGCTCGGGACCACGGCCGAGCTCTTCACCCGGGAGATCCTCGAAGAGGCGTACGAGGCGCCGCTCGACACCCTCAAGCACCGGGAATCGCTGTTCCGGGACGTGCTCCTGCGGCTCGACGAGATCCATCGGCATCCGCCGGAAAAGCGGAACAACTGAGCCTTCGGAAATGAGCGCACGGAGCACGATATTGCATCCTGAGCGGGAATGCGATATCTTTTAAGCAATGTCACCCGTTCGAATGAATAAAGATACCGAGACCGATATCAAACCCCGCCGAGCGTCCATCGCCTTTCGAATCCTGTTTTTCGGACTTGCTTTAGTCCTGGCCGGGGCCGGGTACGCCCAGGGGGGCGACGACGACGCCAAGGCGCGCGACGAGCTCGTCGACGTCACGCTCAAGGCCAAGGGCGTCACCAACCGCCGGGTGCTGGAGGCGATCCGCTCCGTGCCGCGCCGCCTCTTCCTCCCGGAGTTCGCGCGCGCCAAGGCTGACGCGGACGCGCCCCTGCCGCTCGGCGGCGGCCAGTTCGATCCCGCCCCGTCCCTCGTGGCCCGCATCGCCGAAGCGATCGACCCGACCGAGACGGAGAGCGTGCTGGTGGTGGGAGCGGGCTCCGGCTACCTCTGCGCCGTGTTCTCCAGGCTCAGCTTCGAGGTGTTCGTCACCGACGTCGACCAGACGTTCCTCTACCAGGCCATGGCGTCATTCGAGAGCCTGAAGCTCGCCAATGTCCAGGCGCGCCTGCGCGACGGGGCCGCGGGCTGGGACCCGCCGCGCCTCTTCGACGCCATCGTCGTGAACGGCTCGGTGAACCGGATCCCGGGTCCGCTCGTCTCCTCCCTGCGCCTCGGGGGAAAGATGATCGTGCCCCTCGGCGACCCGCTCGGCGTGCAGAGCCTCGTCCTCGTCACCAAGACCGAGGAGGGCCTGGGCATGAAGAGCCTCGGCGAGGTGATCTTCCCGCGCCTCAAGGGCCGCTCGCTTGAACAAGCCGACAAAAACCTCTACCCTTTCCGGCATGAAGATTCGCGAGACGTCCCTCTTACGCATTTTCGTCCTGCGCCTCGAAGACGGCGACCGGCTTCCTGACGCCCTCGAAACACTGGCCCGCGACAAAAAAATATCGAGCGCCCTCTGCCTCTTCCTGGGCGGAATCCGCTCCGGCAGCCGGCTCGTCGAGGGCCCGCGCGGCGGCGACCTCCCGCCCGACCCGATGGTCCGCGCCCTTTCCGGCGTGCACGAAATCATGGGCCTGGGCACGATTTTTCCCGACGCGAAAGGCCGCCCCGTCCTCCACGCGCACGCCTCGGCCGGCCGCGACGGCCGCGCCGAGACCGGCTGCATCCGCCCCGGCATCGAGACCTGGCACGTGCTGGAGGCGGTGGTGCTGGAGATGGCCGATGTCGGCGGGCGGCGGCTGCGGGATAGCGCGACGGGATTCGATTTGCTTGACTTCAGTGAAGAGGGAACTACTGATGGGAATGGAAAACACTGATGAAGAAATAAGAAAAACTACGGATGACGCGGATGAACGCGGATAAGATCAGGAGAAGAAAAGAATAGAGCTACGGATGGGACGCGGATGAGGAGAGGGGAAGAAAAGAACAAAGGTACGGATGGGACGCGGATGAAGAGAGGAGAAGAAAAGAA
>JAFGSW010000014.1 GCA_016934415.1 Spirochaetales bacterium
ATATCTCCAAGTCTTACCAATTAATACTAGACAAATGTTGGCTACTTTTATTCAAATTCGCCTAGCTGCATGTGCGGAATGTAGGATTATTTACTTAGCTTCGTAGAAGATGTATACATATGAGTAGAATGGATAACAGAATAACCGCAGATTTTAGCCAAAAGGCAGAAGCGGTACTTTATCAAGGTTCATGCCTAGACTTATTGAAGACTATCCCCGACTCTTCATTCCAGTTGGTTGTTACTTCACCACCATACAATATTGGAAAAGCTTATGAAAAAAGGAAAAACCTTGAGGAATATTTAAAACTACAAGAGATTGTAATAAAAGAGAGCTTTCGCACCTTGAAGGATTCCGGTTCGATTTGTTGGCAAACCGGAAATTTTGTTAAAGATTCTGAAATTATACCGTTGGATATTGTATTATTTCCGATCTTCGCCAAGTTGGGTATGCGATTAAGAAATCGTATTATTTGGCATTTTGAGCACGGTCTTCATTGTTCGAAAAGATTTTCAGGCAGATACGAGACGATACTATGGTTCACCAAAACTGATAAGTATCTATTCAATCTCGATCCTATTAGGATTCCGCAGAAATATCCATCAAAAAAATACTTCAAAGGTCCCAATGCAGGACAGTTCTCGTGCAACCCACTCGGAAAAAATCCCGGTGATGTCTGGATGATCCCCAATGTAAAAAACAATCATGTTGAAAAAACGATTCATCCCTGCCAATTCCCGGTCGAGTTAATAGAAAGATTGGTTTTATCAATGACAAATGAAGGGGACTATGTTTTTGATCCATTCGCTGGAGTAGGGACTACTATTATTGCGGCCATTCTTCATAATCGAAGAGGCGTCGGTTCGGAAATAAAGACAGAATATACAGAAATAGCAAAAAACCGAATCACTCTTGCATTTGAAGGCCGTTTAAAAACGCGGCCTATGAATCAACCGATCTATGATCCTAAGAATCCTCATTTACATTAGCGTCATAAATTGAAAATCGATGAAGAAGCGCAACCTTATTTATTCGAAATCGATAATAAAGCTCAAGGTTTATAATGAGAATTATCGAGACGTACTCTCATTTAAACGGTTTAGAATATCTCTTGGTGCATAAACCGGAGTTATGGCGTGAATTGCAGAGTGTGATAGCAAAAGTTAACGCAAAAAAATGTAAGACCAAAATTTCAAAAGAAAAAACGATGCCCGGCGAAATTTTATACAGTCCGATCGAAATGAATAAAGCATTCAAATCCGAATTGGCAACATTAGGATGGGAGGAGAGCAGAGTCGGTTATTGGGTTACGAAGGATGTGAGATTGATACGCCAAACCCTTACGCTTAAAGCTGATGAACAGAAAAAAGAAATTGAAGAGTCCGGAGAGACACCGATATTCAGCTACAATCAGACCGACTTTGTCAAGGACAGAGTGGCAATAGAAGTTCAGTTCGGGAAATATTCCTTCGTCGCATATGACCTTTTTGTGAAACATCTTGCTTTTTTTATCGGTGACAAAATAGATGTGGGGATTGAAATATTGCCAATGAAAAGATTACAATCCCAAATGAGTTCCGGAGTGGGATATTATGAAGGTGAATTATATAATGTAGTGAGACAAGGACGAGGCGTTCCCGCCGTACCGCTTGTTATCGTTGGTGTGGAACCATGAACTCTGATCATTCATTCACTTTCCCCAGCTCCCGGTATTCCCGCACCAGCGCCGCCAGGTGCTCCTTCTCCTCGGCGATGATCTCGTCGATGACCTTCTTGTCGGCCTCGCTCTCGAACAATTCTTTCATCCCCAGGTAGTAGAGTATCGTTTCCTTCTCCAGGTCGACGGCCAGAAGCACGATCGAGGCGGCCGTCTCTTCGCCCGAGAACGCGTGGCGCGCGAAGCGCGAACCTTCCAGGTCGTCCGAGTCGAGAATGGCATTGAGATAGAGGGAAGTCGATTCGAATTCCTCGTCCGCCGCCTGCGCCGGCTCCGGCCGGGGAGAGAGTGTCTTCGCCATCCGGGCGAAAGTCGCCTCGTGATTTTCCGGCTATATTTGCTCAATTCATTTTATCCAAAATGGATTCCGGCAATTTCATGAGCAGGTTGTTGAAAAAGCTCAACTTTTTCAACAACCTGCTAATTTTTCCCGCCGGTCAGCTTGAGATACTCGTCCTCGAGCTTGTTCTTCTCGACAAGTGAGCGGATGAAGACACTCCTGTCGTTCAGGTATTGGAAGAAAAGCTTCAAGGCGAGGTCGAGATTTTCCTTGGAAAGCGAAGAATAGAGGTCGAGCGAGTAGGCGGCCTCTCCGGTCTTATCGAACTTTTCAATTCCGCCGATCCCCCGAATCTCCGCCGTCTCCGCCTCGTCGAGCCCGCGGGAGAGGACGCAGTCGACGGCGTAGGAGAGGCCGGTCACTTCGTCCACCGGCCCGTTCTTGACGAGTTTGCCCCGGTTCAGGATGGCGACGTGGTCGCAGAGCTCGCGCATCTCTTCCATGTTGTGGGAGCTCACGACGAGGGTGGCCCCGGCCTTGAGCGTCTTCACGAGCTCGCGGATCTGCTTTGCGCTCTGCCAGTCGAGGCCCGAGGTGGGTTCGTCGAGGATGATGAGCTCCGGATCGCCCAGGAAGGCCTGGGCAAGGGCGAGGCGCTTGTACATGCCGTGGGAGAGGGTCGCCGCCTGGCCGTACATGACGTCGGCCAGTCCCACGAGCTCGAGGGAGCGCACCGTTTCCCGAACCGCCTCGGTGCGCGTGCGGCCCATGAGCCGGAGGAAGTAGGTGAGCTGGTCGATGATCGGAATATTCGACTGGAACTGGGCGTCCTGGGGCAGGATGGCGATCCTGCCCTTGAGCAGTTCCGGGTCCTTCTCCCCGAAGATGACGACTTCTCCATCGTTCGGCCGGAAAAAGCCGGCCATGACGGAAAAGAGCGTTGTTTTACCGGCGCCGTTGGGACCGAGCACTCCGAAAACCGAGTGTTCCGGGATGTCGAAGCTCACCTCGTTCAGGGCGACGAGCGAGTCGAACTTCTTGGTGACGTTGCTGATGGAGGCGACTGTGTTCATAGGCTCTTTCTCTTGAAATAGAAGTACCCACCGGCGGAATAGGCCGCGGCGTACGCGACGCACCCGACCGCCGCCAGCAGCACGACCCACCACTGCGGATTCATGAGGAAATAGGCGACCTTCTGCGGTAGGAAGTACTGGAAAAATGCAAGGAAACTGGCGGAATCCTTGAGGAGCCGGGCGATGAGCGGGAAGAACCCGAGCGTGAGCGCGCCCGCCGCCAGGCTCCCGATTCCGGAGTTGATGAGCGCCGAAATAAACAGGCAGAAGGCGATCGAGGGCACGGATACCATGATCAGCATGACCATCCCCCAGAGACTATAGGAGATGACGTCCCCCAGGGGGTACAGATCATAGGAAAGCGAGACGAAAAGGGCGATGGCCGCCACCGTGAGCACAATGATGGGAACGATGATGGCGATGGTGGCGAGAAATTTGCCGAAGTAAATCGATGAACGGGTCGTGCGTAGGAGAAGGTACCGAAATCCCTTGCGCCTTGCGTCCTCGGAAATCTGGTTGAAGGATAGAACAGCGCTTAATATCGGAAATAGCGTCATCATGATGGCGAAGATGAAGGAAAGGAGCGCTGGTTTTTCCGATGTGACGTAATCGGCCCAGGCGTCGCGGTGCTCGTTGAAGGCGATGGTTTTTTCCGGATTTCCGTTCGGGGCGGCCGGCGTCTGATCGTCGAAAAGCCACACGAAGAATCCGTAAGAGACCTGGCGGATGCCTTCCTTAAGGATGGTATTGACTTGTGACTTTTCCCTTAGGCCCTGACTCTCCATGACCGTTTTGCCCACTTGAACGACAAAAAATATCACTTGAAGAGACAAGAACGAAACCACCAACGTGATGAGGATGAACATCACGCCTTGCACCCCGCGCATGGTTTGGCGAACGCTCTGCTTCATGACTAATATGATGTGCGGCGTATTTCTTCCGGCGGGGACTTCCGGAATACCCGGAGGGGCCGCTTCCCCGGAAACGGCCTGAGCGGCTACATCTGCCAATCGAGAGCGTTTCCGCCATACGTCCCTGAAAACGATGTTCAGGAATAAGATGGTGATGAGCGGCCAGATGTAGGCGATCACGGTGAAAATAGCCAATTGCTGGACGACGCTGGCGTAGAAGATGAGGTAGATCGTCGTCTTGGTGATTTCTACGAGGGCATAGATGTTACCGAGGAGACGGCCCAGGATCGGATTGCATTTGAGGTAACCGATGGCCGTGACAATGAGAAGGGCCATGGAAATTATGTTCCCCAGCGACACAGCCACTGATACTCCGATCGCTTCGGTGCCGAGGGGTTCCGCCGATTGAGTACGCGCGAACGCACCGGCACAGGCGAGTAAACCGAGTGAAAACATGACGAGAAAGCCGATGAGACCGGCAAAGATAAAATTGATAATCGCGAGAGCGGTCAGACCGGACGGCCGCACGTTTCTGTCCATAATTGGGACCTCGTTCCTGGAAACTGGGATGCCTTCACCCGCCGTATGAGCCGATGGGTTTTTCGATACTCCCATATTATACATCGGAAGCTCCGTTTATCAACCGGAAATCATTTTTTTTGAAAGCGATGCGAACCGCACGGCGTCTACCAGTTTGTCTTCATGGAGCGAAGGTTTATCGACAATCTATTATAGAGATGTACCGGAGTCGATGCGGTGAAATATTCTTTACCGCATGATCCGAATTCCGGTTTTCTTCCGGAGGTTTCGCATGTTCGGAAAAATCGTTTTTTTAAGGCCCGCGGTGCGGCGGGGGCGGCTCTTCGTCCGTGTTACGGTCCAGACTGACAGGATCGGGTATTGCCAGGCGCGGCTCCCCGAACGCGAGCTGGCCGCGCTGGTGCCCCGCTCGCTTCTCGTCTGCGGGAGAGTCGAAGCGCCTCGTTCCCTCTTGGGAATCATCAGTTCCCTGCTTAAGAGGACGGCTTCGGGGCGTCGGGTGCGCGTGCACTCAGGAACGGGCGGTGAACGCCTGGTGACGTTCCTCCCGTGGAAGAACGTCCGGTTCCGCGGTCCGGAGTCTGGTTCGCCGGGGCAGGACGCGGCGTCATCCCAGGGCCGAGAACCACCGCTGCATGAGGATGCCGAAAGCCACGGCCACATTGAGGGACCGCTTGGCGCCGCTCATGGGGATCGAAACGCGTCCCAAACTCGCGTCCGCGAGCGCGAGCGCCTCCGGGCTCAGGCCGAGCTCCTCCGAGCCGACGAGCACGGTGCCTGAGGACGGAAAGGGAAAATCGGCGAGGGGCGTGCCTTCTGTTTCGAGGGCGAACACCGCTCCGGCGCGCGCGGCCGCCTCCAGTTCCGCCTTTTCCCACGGCACGGAATCCTGCGCTCCCCGCGCGGTGCGCACGGCGCGGCGGTGGGTGGGAAGGGGAACCGCGGCCGACAGCCAGACGCGTTCCACGCCGAAAGCCTCGGCCGTGCGCAGGATCGAGCCCACATTGTAGGGCGACCGGACGTCCTCGAGATACACGCGGATGGGGAGCACGCGCCGCGCCGCGGCGTCGAGGCCGCCCGTCCGTGAGTCGAGCAGGTCCCATTCCGCCGCCTCGGCGCCCAGGCTTGAGAGAATAGCGTGGCGCGCCGCGTTGAGTGAACGGAGGAGGGTCTCGGCCGAAGTCAAGGCGGGCGTCGGGGAAAGGGCGTGGAGCGCCGCGGCCACCTCGGGCGGGAGCGGCCGGCGCGCCAGGACTTCCAGTAATAAAGCCAGGTAAGGGCGGGTCGCGGGATCGGCGTGCAGGGCTTCCCCGCCGAGGAGCCTCGTCTCCCATCCCCTGAAAATGAGGGCGGTTTTTTTCAGCGCGGTTTTAAGAGGCAGGCGCTCGAGCTTGGCGACGGGAAACATGGCGGCCGGCTCAATAGGATTCCTTAATGATATCGCAGAGCTCCTCGACCGAGGCCAAGCGCGGCAGGTAATTCATCTGGTCGAAAGACCGGGCGTTCGTCGCGATCTCGATCACGCCGTCGAGTTTCAGGTTGAACTCACGCAGGCGGGCCTGAAATTGGAGGCCGCTCGTCAGGCGCTGGATCGCTTCGATTGCCTTCTTGGAGGCATCCACCGAGGAAATGCCGGTCACGTCTTCCTTGAGAATGCGCGCCAGGCGCATGAGCTTCTCCGAGCTCGTGTTAATGAAGAATTCGAGCACGGAGGGGAGGATGATCGTCGCCACCCATGACTTCGGAATCATAAGCCGGGCGTTGAGGGCCCAGGAGAGGGCGGTGCCCAGACCGGGGCGGCTCATGGAAAGCCCCAAAGCGGTGATGAAGCCCGCGGTGGAGGCGGCGATGCGAAGTTTGACGTCTTCGGGATTCTGAACGATCAGGGGCACGGTTTCGACGACGTGCTCGATGGCTTTGAGGAAGAGGGTCTCGGTGAGCACGTTGTTTTTCGTGGAAACGTAGCCCTCGAAGGCGGTCATGAGGGTCTCGAGGAGGATGGCCGCCGTGTACTTGGGCGGCAGGCTCAAGGTGAGTTTCGGATCGATGATGACCGCCTTGGTGATGCCCTTCTGGGTGGGAAGGAGGCGGGCGCTCCGGTCGCGCGCGTCCACGATGAGACATTCGTCCTGGTACATGAATGGATTGCGCGACGTCGTGGGAATTTCAATGTACGCCAGGGGTGTCCCATCGGGCCTGGCGCCGGACAGGAAATCGTCGATCCCGGCCCGCGCGCCGGCGGCCATGGCCACGCATTTGGCCGTCGAAAGGGTGCGCATCCCGCCCAGCCCGATGATCGCCTGAGCTTGGGATCCTCGCGCCAGGAGGAGGGCTTCCTCCACCGCGCTCGAGGTGGCGTTGGGCACCACTTCGTCGTAGACAATGTAGGAGATGTTCTTTTTTTCCAGGAGCTCGAGAATTTTTTCTATCGTCTGGCGCTCGTAAAGGATCGCCTCGGTGACGAGGATCACGCGGTCGCCGAAGCGGGTGACGACCGACGCCAACCGGTGGATGATATCCGCCCCGAAGTACGTTTCGTGCGGGAGGGAGAAAATCAGATCTGACATCGATTCTCCTTTTTAAAAAAAAAGGCGGAAAGCCATGTCACCCTCCGCCTCTCGTTTTTTTTCGGGATACGACTAGATGTCGAACTGTTCCATGATTTTTTCCGCCGTTTCCTCGAGCACGCGCCCGGAGAGGTAGTTGGGATCCTGGAGTTTGCGTTTCACTTCCTCGACCCTGTTCCAGCGGATATCGGCGGAATTCTTGGCGATTTCGACGGCGGTGTAGATTTCCGCCTTGGATTTCGCCTCTTGGGACACATTGATGGAATCGCTTTTTTCCGCCTTGACGGGTTTTTCGGCCTTTTCGGCCTTGTTCATCTTGGGGAGAGGCTCCAGCGGCCCGATACCCTGTATCGTCATGTTCTCACCCATCCTTTCATGGACGTACCAAAAACGCCGCCAGCCGGATTGCGCCGTCCGCGCCGTTTTCTATTCAAAATATCGTCACTCGGGGCCTAACTCTTTAACGTTTTTCTCGCCGGCAACCAGGAGAGAGAATTCACCCAATATCTTCGGCTTTTTCTCCAATTCCGTCAAGACTTCTTGGGCGATGCCGGCCAGGATTTCCTCGTGGATTTTGGTGAGCTCCCGGCCGGCCACCACCCGGCGGTCCGGGGCGAGGGCGGCCAGGTCAGCGAGCAGCCCGGTAATCCGCATGGGCGATTCATAGAGGAGAAAGCCATCGCCCGATTCGAGGAGCTTCTGAAGCTGGTTTTTGCGCCGGCCCTTCTTGGGCGAAAGAAACCCCTGGAACGAGACCCCTTTGGCCGAAAATCCCGAGACGCTTAAAAGCGCGCTCAAGGCCGACGCCCCCGGAACCGGCGATACCGCGAACCCTTTTTCGCGCGCCAACCGCACCACGTATGTCCCGGGGTCGGAGATCCCGGGCGTGCCCGAGTCCGTGACGAGCGCCACGTCGCGGCCCTCGGCCAGGAGCTTGACGATTCCGTCGGCCGAGGCCCGTTCATTGTACGAATAGTGGCTTACGAGCCGCTTTTTAAGCCCGTAATGCGAAAGAAGCTTGAGCGTCTGACGGGTGTCCTCGCAGGCCACGTAGTCCGCCTTTTCAAGCACGGCCAGGGCGCGCCGCGTGATGTCGTCCAGGTTGCCGATGGGCGTCGCCACCACGAAAAGAGTCGCCATGGGCGGGAGTATATCGTAAATCCGGAGGGTTGGTAAGGTGCAGGTCCTTGACTTTGAAATGCGATTGCTCCAAAGTAAAGGCAACGGCACGGAAATGAACCGACGCCGCGCGATGTACCGCCCCCCCCGGTGTTCCGCTCGGGCCCGACGTTGGAGCGGCGCACAAGGAGCCCTATGAAAATCACGGAACTGATCTCCCGCATCCATCTCTTCCAGGAGCTTGCGCCCGAAGACCTGCGCCACCTCGCCGACCACACCGAGCGCCGCTCATACGCCCAGGACGAGATCATTTTCAACGCCGGCGACGCGGGCAACGACCTCCATATGATCGAAAAAGGGCGAGTGGAAATTTTCATCCCCCCCCAGCGCGAGAAAGGCAAGAAACTCAGCCTGGCCGTACTCACCGCGGGGCAGTTCTTCGGGGAACTGTCCCTGTTCGACCGGAAGCCCCGTTCCGCCACCGCCTGCGCGGTCGAGCCTTCGGAGATTCTCGTCCTCAAGCAGGCATCGGTGTTCGCCTTTATCCAGGAACATCCCCAGGCCGCGGTCTCGATTCTGGCGGTGATGAGCGAGCGCCTGCGCCAGACAAACGAACTCTTGAACCGGCAGATGAGCCGCAACGTGTACGACGAGATCGATCAGAAAACGACCCTGTCCGCGCGGATCGCCGACAAGGTCGCCTCCTTCGGCGGAAGCTGGAAATTCATCTTAAGCTTCATCGGTTTCGTCGTCCTCTGGATGGTGATCAATGTCATACAACTGCTCGGCAAACCCTTCGACGCGTATCCCTATCAGTTCCTGAACCTCGTCCTGGCAGTCCTCGCCTCGCTCCAGGCCCCGTTCATCATGATGAGCCAGAACCGCCAGTCGACCAAGGACCGGCTCTCGGCCAAGGTCGATTTCGAGGTGAATCTGAAAAACGAGGTCGGGATTGAAACGGCGCTGAGGCAGATCGAGGAGATCGGCAACACCCTGGCGAAACTGGAAAAAAAGGTCGTCGGCGCCAGAACCGTGCCGAAGGACCGCTGACCCGGCCGGATTCGCTCGCTCTTTTCCCTGCCTAAATTGGGATGTAATTTCCCCTTGCCCGGCCGATCGCTTGGTATTAAAATTAATTTACGGGGCGGACACGAACAAGCCCGCTCGCGATTTCGTGCCTTGCCGCCCCGGACATTCTTCTCGGGAGGTCATCCATGAAAAGCAAGCATCGCAATGAATTCGCGAAGAAACCCCTGGACATGAAGACCAACGTGAAAAACTATTTCAAGACCGAGGGGAAGATGCTTCATGGTACGTACGGCAAACCGACTCACGGCGCGAGAGGAAACAAGAAATACTGAAAATTTCGGATTAAGGAGCAGCCCTTTAACCCCCATCTTATCCTCCTCGCGGTCATCGGGCTTCTCATCGTGGTGGTCGTCTTTTTCAGTTTTGAAAAAAGCGCCCGCGCGGTGAGGAAGATCGATGACGGCCGCCGAAAAACCAAAGTACCCTGTCCGCTCTGCGGAAGCCGCCTGTACGAGGGCGAGCGCATTCATTCCGTCGCCTTCGACCTGGGGAAGGAAAAGCTCATGCACGTATACGGGTGCCCGTATTGCGAGCCCGCGGCGTCGGGAGTGAAAAGGCGCTGCCCGGTATGCCGGAAAGACATCCCCCCGGGAGGGTTCGCGGTGGGCCGGATGTGGGAGAAGGCCGAAAAAACCCACCTGCACATCGTCGGGTGTACGGAATGCAAGCCGCGATACAAAACTGCGGGAAGCGCTCTGCAGAATATAAAATAATTATTTAAGCATACTATTATTATTTGAGCTCTCGCCGCAGGACGGAAAAGAACTCTTCCCGCGCCTGCCGTTCCAGCCAGGGCATGTGACCGCATCGCTTGAGTAAAATGAAACGGAAATTCTTCAGGGCCGCGGCCAGGGGCTTCTCCACTCCCGCGGCCGGGTGCGGGTCGTCGGCGCCGTGGACGGCGACCACCGGACAGGCGATGCGATCGGCCAGGCCGAGGAGCTCTCCGCTTCGGCGTAGGCCGGCGGCCGTCCGCCAGACCCCGTCGAACATCTCGCCCCGGAGCCCGACCCGGTCCGCGTCCGCGGTTTCGTCCGCGATCGGGTCATAGGCGTCGGTTTTGGCGGCGAGCGCGCCCAGGCGCTCGAGCAGACAGTCCTTGTCCCCGGCGGTCAGCCTGGCGCGGCGCGCCGCCTCCAGCGCGGGGACGTACGCTTCCTCGAACGGACCGCTCGAGACGAGGATGAGTTTTTTCACGAGCTCCGGACGGCGCGCGGCGAGGATGAAGGAGAGCCAGGCACCCCAGGAATGCCCGATAAGGGTGACGGGCGGCGCCCCGTCCGCTTCCAGAATCGAGGCGAGCTCTTCGACCTGGCCGTCGAGCGTCGTCGCGGTCTGGATCGGCTCGAGGACGCCTTTTTCGGCCGCAAGTTTTCTCGCAACCGGCGCCATCTCTCCGCCCGCGCCCGGGCCGCCGTGAATGACGGCGACTGAAAAGGGAGCGTGTCCGTATCGTCTTGGATTTTCCATCGTCCTCCACCGCCTGGCACGGTTGTTCGATGACAGGATACAATCGCACGGCCGGGCCGGGCAAGCCCCGCACTCCAGATGCTTGAAATACGCTTTAGAAGAACATACAATGGCGTCTGCTTATGGAGGCCGGCGAAACGGGCATTCCGCCCGAACGTGTGCATGAATGAAGATCAGCGGTAAAAACGACATATTCCAAATGCTTGTGGCCGTGAAAACGAACCGGCACAAACGCAGTCGATTCGACGAGATTTTCGTCGAGGGTATCGAGTCGATCAAACAGGCGATGGCCTCGCCTCACGTTGTTCTGAAAAAAATCATCTATAGAAATTTCTCCGCCTTGTCCGACTGGGCTAAAAAGGTCATACAAAACGGCGCGTTCCCGGAGCGGGTGGAAATGACGGAGGACCTGTACCGGGAGCTGTCGGACAAGGACGAACCGGCCGAAATCATGATCACCCTCGCCTGTCGGAAAACTCCTCTCGAGGAGGCGCCGTTGGGCGCGAAGCCCTTCATCGTCGTTTTCGACCGGCCGAGCGATCGGGGCAACCTCGGCTCGCTCATCCGTTCGGCCAACGCCTTCGGCGTCGACCTTCTTGTTACGCTCGGCCACGGCGTCGACGTCTTCGAGCCCAAGGTGATCCGTTCGAGCCTGGGCGCCGTGTTCCGCACGCGCATCGCCCACGCGCAGTCCATGGCGGAGCTCGAGCGGTGGCTTGGGCGGCTCAAACGCGAGACCGGGCTGGCCGTCGTCGGCACGGATTCCTCGGGCGAAACGACCCCGGGCGAGGCCGCCCTGCGTCCGCCCGTCGTCCTCGTCATCGGGAACGAGGCGAAGGGGATGAGCGTCGGCCTGAAGGCGCTGGCCGACCGGCTGGTGCGGATCCCGATGCGCGGCGACGTCAACTCCCTGAACGCGGCCTGCGCCGGGTCGATTCTTCTCTGGGAGATTTTTAATTCAATCAGTCACTGAACTTAACTGCTGCATACCTGAATTCCTGAAGAGGACACGAAGATCACGAAGAAGAAAGAAAAAGGGAAGGGAAAGTAAATAGCCCAACCTCTAGAGGAAATTTATTCTTTGCTTTTTTTATCCTCTTCGTGCTCTTCTCCGCCCTTCGTGTTCGGAGCCTGCCCCGAGCGAAGTCGAGGGGTGTCCTCCCCCTCCCCAGGACATTGAGCTTGTGGAGAGTAGCCCCCTTTACAGTAAATCACGGAATTCATAGAATGGCCTACCTATGCACGTCAGGCGCGTCAATATCCATCCGGAAAAATTCCCCGTCACCGACTGCTATCCGTTCAACCTGCCCGTCATCCGGGACACGGCCGGGCTCGACTTCACCTCTCCCGTGACCTTTTTCGCCGGCGAGAACGGCTCGGGCAAATCCACCCTGCTCACCGCCCTCTCCTACGCCTGCGGCATTTACATCTGGCAGGGAGACACCCGCTCACGGGCCGTTTACAACCCCTATGAGCGCGAGCTCTACTTCTGCGTCTCGGTCGAGTGGGCGGACGGCAGGGTGCCCGGCTCCTATTTCTCCGCCGAGCTCTTCCAGAACTTCTCGCGCATCGTCGACGACTGGGCGGCGACCGACCCCGGCGTGCTCGACTACTACGGCGGGCAGTCGCTCCTCACCCAGTCGCACGGACAGTCACTCATGTCGTATTTCAACGCGCGCTTTTCAATTAAAGGTCTCTATCTCCTGGACGAGCCCGAAGCCGCACTTTCGCCCAGGACACAGCTCGAGCTCCTTGACGCGCTCCACCGGGCGGCGGGGAACGGCGTCGCCCAGTTCGTCATCGCCACGCACTCGCCCATTCTCCTCGCCTGTCCGGGCGCGGTCATCTACAGCTTCGACCGGATCCCGATCGCCCCGGTCGAGTACCGGGAGACGGAGCATTACAAGTTGTACCGTGATTTCCTCGAGGACCCGGCGCCGCGGCCGCGGCGGGAATAAAGGAGGATATTCCCGCCGGACGTGCGCGCGGTAGGGTGAGGACTGCGAAGGGGTTGTGCCTAGACAAGCTGCTCTGCCTACGGCGATGGTTTTATTGCTTCACTTTACTCTTAAGAGGACACGAAGGGGACGAAGAAAGGAGAAGAACACGAAGGAAGATAAGGAAAAAGAAGAAAGTTTTAAAAATCGATAGACTGCTCCTTATTATTCACCTCTACTCTTTTCTTTCTTCGAGTGCTTCGTTTTCTTCGTGCGCTTCGTGTCCCTCTCTTCTCAAGCCCGTTGAAGAGGAAGCCTCTTCGCCACGGTCTCTTCCCGCCTCGGAAGCTTGACGGTGAGCACTCCGTTTTTCAGCTCCGCCCGGCTCCTCCGCACGTCGACCGAGGGCGGCAAGGGCACCGATCGGCAGAAGACCACGTAGCGGGCCGTCGATTCCAGGAACGACCCCTCCCTGACCGTTTTTCTTTCTTTTTTCACTCCCTTGATGCTCAAGACGTCTCCCGCGAGCGTGACGGCGAGGTCCTTTCGGCTCAAGCCCGGAAGCGTGCATCTCACCGTATAGCCGTTCGGATTTTTCTTCGCCACCACCCGGGGGAAGTCGTGGCGGCCCGGCATGCCGTCCGCCCCGATCGGCCGAATGTGGAAATACTCGAGTATGTCGGTGTAGAGCCGATGCAAATCCTCGAGAAATTTGTACAACCCCGGCTGTTTTCTTGCTGCGATCATCTATGTCTCCCCTCCTTTCTATTCAAAGTAAACGGCTTTGAAAGGAAAAAGGAAATATGACGAATGGTATATTTTTTCTCTGTGTTTTCGCGGCGAAAACCGGAAGGAAAGGCTTGTCCCACTCAGGCGCCCATGATAGATTTCCTTCTATGGAAAAGATGAAGCGAACACACGCCTGCGGCGAGCTCTCCCTGTCACAAACCGAAAAGGAGGTCATCCTGAACGGCTGGGTGCACCGATTGCGCGATTACGGCGGGATTACGTTCATCAACCTGCGCGACCGCTCGGGTGTAGTGCAGGCGGTGGTGGAATCGGACGCGCCGGCCGCGCTGCGGGAGCGCGCGGCGTCGCTCAAATTCGAGTACTGCGTGGCGGTCCGGGGCACGGTCCGCGCCCGGCCGGAAAGCATGCGTAATCCCGAAATGAAGACCGGTGACCTCGAGGTGAAGGTGTTCGATCTCGAGATCCTTTCGACCTGCGAAACCCTGCCCTTCATGATCGACGGCGAGAGCGAGGCGAAGGAGGACGCGCGCCTGCGCTACCGCTACCTCGACCTGCGCACGAGCGCCATGCAGGACCGCATTCGATTGCGCCACGAGACGGCGTTCGCGGCCCGGGAATACCTCGTCGGCCGGGGCTTTTACGAGATCGAGACGCCGACCTTCATCCGCTCCACGCCCGAGGGCGCGCGCGATTTCCTCGTGCCCTCGCGCGTCCAACCGGGCAAGTTTTACGCCCTGCCCCAGTCGCCGCAGCTCTACAAGCAGCTCCTCATGGTGAGCGGCTTTGAGCGCTACTTCCAGATCGCGCGCTGCTACCGCGACGAGGACTCGCGCGGCGACCGTCAGCCCGAGTTCACGCAGATCGACCTGGAGATGAGCTTCGTCTCCCGGGAGGACGTGTTCGAGGTGACCGAGGGGATGATGCGCCACATTTTCAAAAAGGTGATGAAGAGCGACCTGGCCGTCCCTTTCCGGCGGCTCCCCTATGATGAGGCCATGAGCAGGTACGGCAGCGACAAACCCGACCTCCGCTTCGGCCTGGAGCTCAAGGATTTCGGGGCGCCCGCCGCCAAGAGCGATTTTCAGGTCTTCAAGACCGTGCTTGCGGCCAAGGGCCTGGTGAAGGCGCTCGTGGCACCGGGCTGCGGAGAATACTCCCGCAAGCAGATCACCGACCTGGAAGAGACGGCGAAAACTTACGGCGCCAAAGGGCTGGCCTGGATGAAGGTGACCAAAGAAGGGAGACTCGAGGGCGGGGTGGCCAAGTTCTTCGAAAAAATCGCGGCGGAGGTCGTAGCGGACCTTGCCGCCAAGCCCGGCGACCTCCTCCTCTTCGTGGCCGACAAGCCGCGCACGGCCTGCGTCGCGCTCGGCGCGGTGCGCACCCGCTTGGGCGCGGACCTGAAGCTCGCCAAGCCCGGAGATTTTCTTTTCGCCTGGATCGTCGACTTTCCCCTTTTCGAGTACAATGAGGAGGAAAAAAGGTGGGACCCCGCCCACCACTTATTCTCTATGCCGCAGGAAAAGTACCTGGACATGCTCGAGTCAGACCCGGGAAGCGTCAAGGCGGACCTGTACGACCTCGTCTGCAACGGCGTCGAGCTCGCCTCGGGCTCCATCCGTATCCACGACCCGAAGCTCCAGGCGCGCGTGTTCGCGGTGATCGGGATTACCATGGCCGAGGCCGAGCGGCGCTTCGGCTTTCTCCTGGAGGCCTTCAAGTATGGACCGCCTCCCCACGGCGGTATCGGGATCGGGTTCGATCGTTTCATCACCCTGCTCGTCGGGGTCGCTACTATCCGCGAGGTCATCGCCTTCCCCAAGAACACTGTGGGCGCATCGGCCATGGACGACTGCCCGTCGTCGGTTGACGAGAAGCAGCTTAAAGATCTGCGCCTGATGGTGATCGAGGAAGAGAAGTAAGGCGAAACGAATGCGCCGGCCGTCCATCGACGCGGGAGGTACGCATGAGATCGAAACAGCGCCTGACGATCATGTTTTTATTTGCCATGGGAATTTTCCTTCGTGGCGCGGATGCGGCGTTCTCTGAGGACCTGATTCCCAGCGCGGTGAAAGCCTCGCCGGCATTTCGAAATATCTTCAATATTTCGGTGGGGCCGGTGTATACGTTCGCGGTGCTCGGCTTGCCCTCCGGCGTACAAACCGGGCACGCCATCGGCTTGACCACGAACGGCGTGTTCAATTTGGGATACGCAATCGTCCTGGAAGGTCTCCTCAACGTCATCGCCTTGCCTTGGCAGAACCCGTTCAACATGTTCTTTGCTTTCGCGATCGGAGGGGGGATGTACTCGATTGAGGGTGAATCTTTTCTACTCCGCACGACTGCCGGCATCGATTTTATCGGGCAAGCCGTCGGCGGATGGCTGAACTTGGGAGCGTACGTCAAGGCCGATGCAATACTGTTTTTCAACTATCGACTGGGGCTGAAGATCTCGGTACGGTTCGTCTATGATTTCTTCAAACCACCCAATCAGCAGATGCTCAATGAGACTGCGGATTACATCATCGCCCTCGACGTATCGGCGGGATTGGAGTTTCGATTATAAAATAAGCCCGCGAAACCGCGATTCCCGCGAGCGGCACCGTTTTGGCGCTTTCCCGTTCTGCTCAACCCAATTTTGCTCTCAGTCTCTTGAAAAACTCGATAAGCCGCGGCAGGGCCAAAAGCTGAGAGGGCTCTTTCGTCACGGGTCCCCGCCGGGCGAGCTCCCAGATCCGGTCCACGATGTCGTACGCGGCGCGCTTCCGGCCGAGCTTTCGGGCGTTGACCGCACGCGTGTGGAGGAGAGCGCCCTTGTCGAGAAGCCAATGGCAGGTCGACTCGAGGATTCCGCGCGGTTCCGTGACAACCTCCCCCGCGCCTCCCTTGACGACGAACTCGGCGTTTCCGGTCTCCTGTCCGGGGATGACGTCGGTAAGCATGAGCGGCAGGCCGCAGGCCAATGCCTCCGCCACGGTGAGTCCGCCCGCCTTGGTGACGATAAAATCCGCGGCGGGCATCAGGGACTGCAGGTTCTCGGCGAAATTGTACAGATGCGTCGGGCGGTGCCATTTCGTTTTCTTAAGCTCGGCGTATCGTTCTTTGTCGCCGCCGGTCGCGAGTACAATCTGGACGGGCAGCCCGGAATGGTTGAGCACGTGCGCCGCCTCGACGTAGAGCCGGCTTCGCCGGCTGCCGACGATGAGAACCGTTGTGAGTTTCTGATCCCATCCCAATGCGGCGCGGATGACCTGCTTGGCGCGCCGCTCCTTCGCAATGGCGGGGTGCACCGGGATGCCGATGACCTCGACACGTTTCGCGGGAATCTTGGCGGACAGCGCGAGTTTGCGCGCCGCCGCCGTCGGTACGATTGTCAGGTCGGAATATGAGTTGAACCACATGTGATGGATGCTGACGAGGTCGGTCACTACGGTGACCAGAGGGATAAAGCACTTGGTGAGCGAAAAGACTGCGCCCAGGGGGGCCTGGTACAGGGGGTAGGTGGAGACGATGACGTCCGGTTTTCGTTCATCGACCAGCCCGCGCATGGCGCGGTAGAGCGACACCTGCACGCCGGCTTCCATCATGGCCTTGGCGGCGACCGCGTCCGTGGCCTTGTAGCCGATTTTATACAATTCCGGTAAATCCCGGGCGACGCGATCGTAATCCGATTGGCTGGCACGCAGTCCGCGCGGGGCGCGGGGATCGTCCAGGACGTTTACTACCTCTGTGACGCATTCGTCGCCGTGTTTCTCCCGCAGGGCGGCGGCGATTGCGTTGGCCGCGCTGCGGTGGCCGAATCCGGCGTCGGCCGTCAGAATGAGTGCTCGCTTTTTTGCGGTCATTGCCCTTCAGTATACCTGCGACCGCGGCCCGGGGGCAACAGGGTGCGGCCGGGCTTGACCGGTCCGCGCGACCAAGGCTACCCTGAAACATGAAGGAAGAGATTGCCCGGATCGACGGCGATCCGGAGCTGTATCGCATACTGGAGCCCCTGTGCCGGCTGCGCAAAGGCGACGTGTGGGAAGATCCCGAGAAGGGCCACCGGGTCGGAGTTTTCGACGCGACCGACGGGTCCGACATGAAAAAATTGATGGGCGGGGAGGCGGTCTCGCTCGCGGTCTGCGATCCGCCGTACAACATCGCGGTCGGCGGCAAGAGCACCCGCTCCTTGTTCCAAAACGACCTCGACGGTTACATGGATTTTTCCCGAAAGTGGGCGGCCCATGTCGTCGGTCTGCTCAAAACGGACGGCAGTTTCTACGTCTGGCTCGGCGCCGACCAGAACAACGGGCTCAAGCCGTTTCCGGATTTCGTGCTCATGATGCGCGGGTTCCCCGAGCTCGCCGTCCGGAGTTTCATCACGGTGAGGAACCAGCGGGGGTACGGAACCCAGAAGAACTGGATGGCGGTCAGGCAGGAGCTCCTCTATTACGCCAAAGGGGACCCGCCGTTTCACGTGGAGGCCGAATACACGGACATCCCGAAAATTTTGAGAGGGTATTACAAGGAAGTGAACGGACGCGTGACGGAGAATCTGGAGCGGGGAAAATCGGAAAACATCCGGGCGGGCAATGTCTGGGTGGACGTCCAGCAGGTCTTTTATAGGATGGAAGAAAACGTTCCGGGCTGTTACGCCCAAAAGACGCTCAAGGCAGTCGACCGCATCCTGCACGCCAGCTCGGGGGAAGGGGAGGCGGTGTTCGATCCGTTCGCGCATTCAGGGACGACGCTGCTTTCGGCCGAGCGTCTGGGGCGGCGCTGCTTTTGCTCGGACATTGATCCCGTTTTCGCAGAAATCACCATCCGGAGGCTGGAACGATATCGCAAGACGGGCAAGCTCGGCTGGCAGTGGCATACGCCGTTTCCGGAGGCGAAAACGGAGCGCCGCGAAGCTTCCGCGGATTTATTTGGCGAGATGAACGAATCAACAGCGCATAATACCATTGATACCTATCCGAAATGAAACGTAGAACTACAATTCAGGGCTCCACTCTTCCGCCGCGAACACCTGGGCATGGATGCCCAGGTGCCGGGTAACGCGCGCTCCGTCTATCCCGACCACCACGACGGTGGGCGGGCGGGCCTGCACGGACGATTAAACACAAGAAATCTATTTTAAAAAAGAAGTGAAGGAAGGAGAATCCCTGCTGGAAGCGATGGCCAGGACAGGTGCCCGGGAAATGCTCGCTCATGCTCTTGAGGATGAAATCCGGCACCACCTTGAAAAATACAAGGGCCTGAGGGATGAAGAAGGTCGCAAGCTCGTCGTGCGAAACTCGGCAGCCGAATGGGATCGTTTTCTTGCCATGGCCGTCATTATATTCGCGGGAAATCCGGGCCGCAAGCGATGATCGTGGGGAGTACCGGAGGATTTTCGTCAAGAAATTATTTCGAGGCGGATGGTCGGGACTCCGCCCACAACTCCGCGAAATACACGAGCGTCCGGGCGGAGTGGACCATGGCCGGGAGCGCGGCCCATTCGGCGCGCGAGTGGTAATCGTACCCGCCGTTGAACACATTGGGGCAGGGGAGTCCCTTCTCCGAAAGGCGCGCCCCGTCCGTGCCGCCGCGGATGCTTTTCTCCTTCGGTTCGACGCCGGCGCGGCGTACGGCCTCCTTGAGCACGGAGAGCACCGGGGAGCCCGATCCATCGATCCATTTCTTCATGTTCGAGTACTGCCTGGCGGCTTTCACCGTCACGACCGCGCCCGGATGGAGGCGCGCTAGGGACGCGGCGAGCGCGCGCAGGGCGGCGATCCGCCGTCGGCACCCGGCGTCTTCGTAGTCGCGAATGATGTATTCGATGCGCGCGTTCTCGATCGTGCCCGCGATCTCGACCGGCGCGTAGTAGCCGAAGCGATCGTCGGTCGCCTGCGGACTCTCCTCCTTGGGCACCCGGGAGGCGAACTCCGCCGCGATCTCCACCGCGTTGACGAGCCGGCCGCGGGCCTCGCCGGGGTGGTAACTCCTCCCGGCGACGGCGACGAGCGCCCGGTAGGCCGCGAAGCATTCGGCCTCCACGATCCCGTCGCCCGAGCCGTCCACCGTGACCGCGGCTTTCGCCCGGATCTTATCCCACGGGAACCGGTCGGTGCCGCGGCCCGTCTCCTCGTCGGGGGTGAAGACGATTTCGATGTCTCCGCGCCGCGCCTCGCCGTGGAGCGAGAGGAACTCGACGGCCGTCACGATCGCGGCGAGGCCGGCCTTGTCGTCCGCCCCGAGGAGCGTGTCGCCGGAGGAGGTGACGATCGTTTGACCCGCGTAGGCGAGAAGATCAGGAGACGTCGCCGGGTCGAGGGTGACGTCCCGGGACAGCCTGATCGGCCGACCGTCGTACTTTTCATGCACGCGCGGTTTCACGTTTTTCCCGGGCGCCTCGGACGAGGTATCGAGGTGGGCGATGAGAACGACGGCAGGCGCGGCCGGGTCCCCGGCCAGTCGGGCCGACACGTACCCGTATCGGTCGACCTCAACCCCGGCGCAGCCCAGTCGCGTAAGCTCCCCGGCCAGCGCCTCCGCGAAAACGCGCTGGCCGGGTGTGCTCGGGTGGTGCTTGTTGTGCCGGTCGGAGGTCGTATCGATTTTCACATAGCGAAGAAAGCGATCGAGGATGCGCCGCTCGAACCAGTCGCCACACTTCGATATATCCATGGCACGAATGTAGGAAAAAAAGACGTCTTGGTCAAAGGGAGCCAGGGTTTTTACATCATGGATCTCGCTGTATAATGCGAAGGAAAGAAAGAATTTGGTAACCGTGAGCAGCTCGTTGGCGAAGGCGCTGGAAGTACGCCCCGAGGACGCTCGCTGCGTTTTTTACAATTCAGCATTGCTAAAAAGCACTAAACTTCCTGAATCACATCGGAGTTAATGGAACACCTCTATCAGGCTGCCCCAAAAATAAAATTTATGTCTACGAATGAAAGGGCTGAGTCTTCGGCCGGCATACGCGGGGGCGAATTGTTTGACGCGCCCGTTTTTTTGTGTTATCGTTAACACAAAAACCGGATTGCGGGCGGAAAAGAAAGCGGGGCGAGCCGTTTCCCGCACGTCGGTCTCCAGCCGGTGTTACCGGGCTGGCATGGTGGGCTGCGCGGACCTATAGGTTTTCCACCATCAGCTTAAGCAAAGGAGAAAAACCATGTACAAAAAACTGGGTTATTCGCTGGTTTTGATCATCGCCTTGGCCATGATCGGCTGTGTGACCGCTACAGGCGTCAAGGGCGCCGATTCCGGAAAAGGCGACCTGAAACATTCCTGGACCTTCGACGATGGAACAGCCAAAGATTCAGTGGGCGGCGCCGACGGAACCTTAATGGGGGGGGCGGCGGTCAAAGAAGGTGCGCTCATTCTGTCCAATTTACGTCAATGGATGAAAATGCCGGCCGGTGCCATAGCGCTGAATACTTATAAAGAAGTCACCATTGAGGCCTGGTTTATTTCCTCCAAGAACGCAAATGCCTCATATCACATGCTGGCCTTTTTCGGCGAAACGGTCAACAACCAGGGCGCCAACTATTATTTCATCACACCGGCGCGGGGCGATGATAAAAGCCGCGCCGCGATCTCGTGCGGCGTAACGAACAATGCCTGGTCGGCGGAATCGGGCGCCGATGGTCCCGAATACGACGACGGCCGTCTGCACCACATGGTCAGCACCGTCAATGCCAAAGAAATCACCTTGTATATTAACGGAGTCATGACGGCCGGTACTCCTTTGGACTCCGCCAACAGTCTGGCGGGTATCAGCCCGGATGCCGCCTATTTAGCCAAAAGCGGCTACGAAGCCGACGATACGTGGTTGGGCAAAATTCTTGAGTTTAATATCTACAACCGGGCCCTGTCCGCCGACGAAATCCATTCACTTTTCCTCAAGGGCCAATCTTCAGTCGTGAAATAGGCGGCGGATCGAGCTCAAGCGGCGGGTACGGAAGAGCGCGCCAAGCGATGTTATAATCGAACCGGCTCCGTCGGAAAAAGGCGGGGCCGTTTTTTTATTGCTTATTCCGGGATTATCTTCTCGGCAGCCAGACTTTCATGGGGCCCGATCCACGGTTGGCCCAGGCGTAGTACGGCACCGCCAGAAGCGATCGCTTGCCGCCGTTTCCGTCCGGGACCCCGGCGGCAATCGCCCAGGCGCCGCCCAGCGCGTCGACGCGTCGTTCCCGCTCGAGCTCCACGCCGGCGGGCAGTGAGAGTCCGTCGAAGCTCCCATTGTTGTCGATTCCCTCCACGCAATAGACGAGCGGGCCGCAGGTGAGCGCCGCCAGGCCGCGATCCGCCGCGACCCGGGGGTCCGCCACCACCCTCCGCGGCGCGAGCGCCAGGTCGATTTCAACCGCGTCTCCCGGCTGCCATTCCCGTTTGATTTCGGCGTAGCCCCTGATCACCGGACAGCGGAGTTCGTTTCCGTTGAGTGTGAGGAGGGGCGGTCGCATCGCTTCGTCGGCGTATTTGTAGAGGCCTCCCGGAAGGAAATCATGGCCGGTCCAGCCCGGGATCCGCAGGCGGAGCGTGAAGCGCGCCGGCCGTTCCGGATTGATCGCCATGCGCACCGATCCGCTCCAGGGATAATCGGTCTCCTGAGCGACGACCACCGGCGTGCCGGCCGCCTCGAGCCGGGCACTCCCCGGCGCGAACAGGTTGACGTGCACGCGGTCTTTTTCAAAGGCATAGACGAGTCCCGGCAGCGAGGGAAGGAAGCGGACGAGGTTAGTGGCGCAGCAGGGACAGTCGAACCACGGCGATCTTTCGCGCGCGCCGTGGTTGAAGGCGAATTCGCCGTCGGCCTCGAGCGGGTTGACATAAAAGAAACTCGTTCCATCCAGGCCCAGACCGGCGAGGAGGCAGTTGTACAGCGTTCCCTCGATGAGATCGTAATAGCGGCCGTCGCCCGTGAGGCGATACAGCCTCAGGTTCCACGCGACGCTTCCGATCGCGGCGCAGGTTTCGCAATAGGCGGTGTGATTGGGGAGCTCGAACCGGCCGCCCACCGCCTCCCGTTCATGGCGGGCGCCCAGTCCGCCCGTGAGGTAGAGCTTGCTCCCGGCGAGATCGCGCCAAAGCCGGAACGACGCACGGAGCAGGGCCCGGTCGCCCGCAAGCGCCGCAACGTCGGTGAGCCCCGCGTAAAAATACACGGCGCGCACCGCGTGTCCGACGACCGTGCGCTGGCGGGCGGCGGGCAGATGGTCCTGGGCGTACTCGCCGTACGGCTCGCGGCCGTCCGGGTCGCCGCGAAGATCGATGTAGAAACGGGCCAGGTCGAGGTAGGCCCTGTTTTCCGTGATGCGGTAAAGGCTCACCAGGCCCTGTTCGACGATCTGGTGGCCGGGCGGCACGGCGAGCTTCCCGGGGCCGAAGGTCCGGACCAGGAGGTCGGCGTTTTTGAGGGCGACATCCAGGAGCGAGCGCTTGCCGGTGGCCCGGAAGTGGGCGGCCGCCGCCTCGAAGAGGTGGCCCGAATTGTACAGCTCGTGGCTCCCCGCTTCGCCGGCCCAGCGTGCGCCTGAGTCGCCGGCCCAGGGAGCGGGAGGGTGACGGGGATCGACGGTGAACCAGGTGGTGAGGTACCCGTCGGGCTCCTGCCCGATTTTGATTGTTTCAATAAGCCGGTCGAGGGTTTCGGCGAGAGCGGGGTCGGGAGTGTTGACGAGAGAGAGCGACGCGCCTTCGATGAGTTTGTATGCGTCCGAATCGTCGAAGGGCATCAAGCCGCGCACCGGCCCGGGCTTCACTCTCCCGGCGATGAGGAAGTTGTCGAACCGCCCTTCGGCTTCGCAGCGTTCGAGGACGAAAGGAATCGTTCTGGTCCGCACGGTGTCGAGCGCGGTGCGGAGGAAGCCGGGACCGAGGGAAACGCAATCGGCCCCGACCGGGGTTATGGGATACTCGCGGACGGCAGCGGATTGTTTTTTCCTTCGCATCGCTTTTCCCCCTGCTCCCACACGCCGTTTCGGCCCGCTACTCCGCGCGGAGCCGGCGCCGCGTGATCGTGAGGGAGAAGGTTATACACATGGTGAAGACGCTGAAGCGCCAAGCACGTCGATCGGGAGCGACGTCGAGAAGCGCCTCGACTCTCTGAATCCCAGATGCGCCGGGCTCGACGGCCGGGCCGAAGCGGCCGGCAATACTCATGCTCCCTCCTTGCGGTTCCCGGACGGGCCGGGGCGGATCGGAATGGGCCCGCAGACATAAACGTATCCGAAGCGGAGGCGATGTTCAACGGCGGTTTTTAAAAAGTGAAGGGCGGATTGGGGGTTTACATCCATGGAAGCAGTTGAAAATACCGCTGGTTTTCCGCGGAGCGGAAAACATGGATAATTGAAAAGCCTGCTAACGCATCCGGTTGAGGCTTGAATCGAGGAGGCGGAAGAAGGTGTCTTTTTTTTCCGGCCGCTCGAGCGAAAGGGCGTCGATATTCGCCCGGCACCGATCGGCCAGGCCGTTCAGGGTTTCCTCCACGCTTGCGAGCACGCCGTTGTCGCGAACAAGGCGCCGCGCCTCTTCAACCCCGGCCGGGGAAAGGTCGGCGTTCCCCCAGAGGTCCAGGAATCGCTTTTTCTCCGCGCCATGAAGCCGTGCCAGAAGCCGATCAAAGAGGAGGGTGTGCTTGCCTTCCCGCAGATCCGACCCGACGGGCTTGCCGATCTCCCGTTCCTCCCCGAAGAGGTCGAGCTCGTCGTCCTTGAGTTGGAAAGCCACCCCCAGATCTTCGCCGATGAGTTCGAGCGCCGGAATCATTTCCTCCCGTCCGGCCAGGAGCGCGCCGGCGGCAAGCGGCAGGGCGAAGGTGTAGCGCCCGGTCTTGTAGCGGTACAGGGAGATGATTTCATCCTCGGCCATGGCGCGCGCCGCGAGTCGCTCCGCGCCGCTCCAGACGTCGAGCATCTGCGCCGCGCCCACGAAGGCCATTTCCCGGGCGAAGAGGGTCACCAAGCGCGCCGCGACAGGGCCCGGAGTCGCGATACCGCTCAAGATTCGGAAGGCGAGGAAGAAGCCGATGTCGCCCAGGCAGATGCCGAGCGCCTCGCCGGTGCGGTCCGAATCGGCGAACCCGGCCGCGCGCGCCGTTTCGATGTAGCCGGCGGTCAAAGTTTTTTCTCCGCGGCGCACGAGGTCGCGGTCCATGATGTCGTCGTGGATGAGGATGGCCGATTGGAGGAGCTCGAGGGCCGCGCCGCAGGCGGTCGCTTCCTCACTCTCATCGTCCCGGAAGAGACCGTAGCCGAGGGCGACGAGGCCTCCGCGGATCATCTTGCCGCGCCGGGTGAACTCGAGGAGCAGCGAGCGCGCCTCGGCGCCGAAGCGGTTCACCCCGGTGAGCGGATCGGCGGCCGCACCCAACTCACGATCCAGGTAAGCCGTGATGAGCCGTTTGTGTGCCTCGAAATCTTCGAACATTCGGTCACCCCGGCTTCAAGGTATCGGCTCCGGAGAAAGAAATCAACCCAGGATAAGGAGTGCAGGTTGACGGGAGACGGCGGGGTTGACGCTGCTTCGGACTGGAGGCAGCGCGATTGACTTAAAGAGGGTTTTTTAATATATTAATGATACCGACATGTCGGTATCATTAATTGAAAGGAGGTCCCTCTTATGCCAACCGAAAACATCAACGGTATCAAAATCAATTATTCCGTTTCAGGCAAGGGAAAACCCATCGTATTCATTCCGGGCCTGGGCCTCTGCGGTAAACTTTGGCAGCCGCAAGTTGAATTCTTCTCTCGTCGATACCAAGTGGTTACCTTTGACCCGCGAGGTCATGGTCGGTCCGAACCGGGCAGGGAAGACTATACCATGAGTCTCTTCGCTGAGGATCTGAAAGGGCTGGTGGACGCACTTAAGCTTGAGCGCGTTATCCTTTGCGGCCTGTCCTTGGGATCGCTTGTAGCGCAGCAATTCTGCATGGATTATCCCGGATCGTGCCGGGGGCTCATACTATGCGGTACACATTCTCATCCCGGCCTCAAAGAGCAAATTGTTGGAAGGCTTGTTCCCGGCGCCTTAAAAAAATATTTTCGCAAGAATACGCTGCGGGATTTCGCGGCCGCCGTCGCCCGAAAAGTGTTCACCAAACCCGGCCAGGACAGGCTCCGCGATTTTTATGCCGAGGAGGTGATCGCCACGACGGTGGAGGGTTACCTCAATTGCTGGCGCGCCGTTAAGCAATTCGATTCCTATCGTCAACTTGCGAAAATCCAAGTGCCGACATTGATATATTACGGTGAGAACGACGAAACGTTTGTCAAAAAACAAGCTTCATTTATGACGGCTCGCATCAAGGGAGCTCATTGCATAATGATGGCGGATGCCAACCACATCATCAATTTGGAGCGTCCGGACGAATTCAATATGACCGTTGGGGAATTTATTATGGATAACATTCCTGATGCGACATAACAAAGATATAGAGGCTCAAAAGAAAAATATTCTGGAAAACACGCTGCAGTTGATCCAATCGTTGGGTATTGTGGCCACCGGATTTTCGCAGATCGCGGAAAAGGCGGGCGTGAGCAAGACGACGATCGTAAGGCTGTTCGGCGGCAAGGATGGGCTGTTCCTGGAAACGGGCCGCTATTATTTTCGGGAGTATTGCCGAACACTGGAAGGGTTTCGGGAGAAAGCGGAGGAAGATCCCGCAACGGCTCTTTCCCTTTATCTCGAAAGCCTGACGCACTCCGGACGAAAGGAATCCATGATATCGGCGAGACTCAGCCAAATGTTGTATAAAACTCAGGTTATTCCCGAGCGTGCGTCGGGGAAATTGAAAGAGGTGTATCGTAATTTTATGAAACCGGCAGTGACGATGTTGGAATTCATTATTGCCCAAGGCGTAGCGCAAGGCAAATTCCAGCCGGTCATTCAAAACGATACTCTTCCTTTCTTGATATATGCATTGGCGAGAGGCATCTCCTTTATCTCGTTCTTTCCCTTTGAATCGGGAGAAGCGGCGGAAACGGAAAAAACCGTAAAAGAGCGGATATTCGAATTATTGGGCGTGCAAAAAAACCGCCGGGTGGATCGATCATGAGAAACGTGGATATGAGAAAGGAAATTATTCAAGCCTCTTTCGACCTATTCGCCCGTTTGGGTTTCGAAGATACGACGATGGGAAAAATAACCGACGCCACGGGCATCCCCCGGGGGACACTTTATGAATATTTCAACGGTAAGGAAGAGATCCTGATCGAAATAGTGAATCGATATTTGAGCCTGGAAGGAAAAGCCCTGGATGAGATTTCGGCGCTGTGCGAAGACGATCCCGTGAAGGCGCTGAATAACCTGACGGGGAAGATGATCGAGGTGAAGGCCGGGACCGACAAGCGATTCGCCCCGCTCCAGCAGGAATTGCTGATAGATGGCCTTACGCGCCGTGAGGAAAGCGGACCTTTCGGCGGGATGAGGAAGATCATGCGGAGGGATTGGCGATTGATTCAGCGGATTCTCTACGGCTGTGCGGAGAAGGGGATTTTATCGGATAAGAATGACATCCCCGTGAAGGCCTATGCGGTCCTGGTCGTTTTTATTTTGCTGGAGGATGCCCCCTTCTATTTCGACGGGGAGGAACTCTCCGAATACATCCGCCTGGTTACACAAAGCATCCCATTGATTGCCGGGATAAAGGAATAAAGCGCCGCGACGTATCCGCTCCGCTTGCTTGTCCTATGCGAGGTTGAAGGCATTAAGAGCCCGCCGGCCGCCTTGCTCGATCGCCCCGGCGTGAATATATTAGTGACAGCAAGCAGGCTTCATGACCGTGATTATACCGGAGCACTCCGGGTTTTGCCCGGGTGTTTCCAATGCCGAAAAGAACATTTTCCGACTCAAGAAGCGCGAACCCGGGGTCCGCCTGTTCGTGTACGGATATCTCATCAACAACCGGAAATACATCGCCTTTCTCGAGGAACAGGGCGTCCGCACCGTCGAATCGATGGAGGACATCCCCGAGGGCGCGGTCGTCATCGTCCGCACCCACGGATTGGACCGGAACGAGGAGGCGGCGCTGCGCGGGCGATTCAGGGTGGTCGATCTCACCTGTCCCAAGGTGAAGAAGGTGCAGAACGAGATCGATGCGCACGCGCGGCAAGGATACGCCGTCGTCATCGTGGGAAAGGAAGACCACCCGGAGACCCGCGGCCACAAGAGCTGCGCCGGCGAGTGTTCCGTGATCGGCCGCGTCGAGGAGTGCGCCCCGGTCGTCGACCGCCTGCAGGCCGCGAACCCCGGGGGCGGACTCCCGCGAAAGGTTTTTCTCTGCGCCCAGACAACGGCGTCCCGCGACCTGTTCGAGGCCATCGTCTCGGCTTTTCAGGCGGCCGGGCCGGGAATCTTCGACCTTTCCGTGTACGATTCGATTTGCCCCGTCACCGACCGCAAGGAGCGGGAATCCCTGCGACTCAGGAAGGACGCGGACGTGACGTTCGTGGTCGGAGACAAAATCTCCGCCAACGCGTCGAAGCTGTACCGCCTCCTTTCGGCCGAACCGGGAACGCCGGTCTATTTTGTCGAGGACCTGGCCGAGCTCAAATCCCTGGGCCTCGACCTGCCGCCCGGCGGGAAAGCCCTCCTCATCGCGTCGGCGTCCACGCCCGCCTTCATCGAGCAAGACATCGCTTTGTACCTGGAGAGTCTCTGACATGCGCCTCATCTGCCTGCAACACGAACCGCACGAGGGCCCGGGAGCGATCCGTTCCTGGTGCCTGACGCACGGCCGCGAACTGCTTGAGTGCCGGGTTTTCGCCGGGGAGGCCTTCCCTGAGACTCGGGAGGACGATGCGCTCCTCGTCATGGGCGGGGGCATGGGGGCGAACGACGACGGCCGCCACCCCTGGCTGGCGGAGGAAAAGCGATTTATCGGGCGATGTATCCGGGCTCAAATGAAGGTCGTCGGCATATGTCTAGGGGCCCAACTCATCGCCGCCGCGTGCGGGGCGCCCGTGTACCGCAATCGTTGTAAAGAGATCGGCTGGTTTCCCATCGACCTCACCGCCGCGGGCGCGGCTTCCCCCCTCTTCGGCTCCTGCCCGCCGTCGTTCCCGGTTTTTCACTGGCACGGAGATTCCTTCGACCTTCCCTCGGGCGCCGTGCTGCTGGCCTCCTCGGCGGCCGCCGAGCGCCAGGCCTTTTCGATCGGGGACCGGATCCTGGGACTCCAGTTCCACCTGGAGATCGATCGGGAGCTGGTCGAACGGTTCGTCGAGGGCGGAAAGAGCGAGCTCGTCAAGGCGGAATTCGTGCAGACGCCGGAAGAGATCGCCGCTCGGTATGAATTGCTCCCGGAGCTCAATCGGCGGCTGTTCGATATGCTCGACGCCTTTTTCGACGACCGAAAGTGAACGCCGGCCGGTTTTCAACGGCGGGATCGAACGTTAGCCAACAGCCGGATTCTATAAATCTCGGAAAAAAATTGTATACAGCTTCCTTCAAAACGGTTAACATGGCTGTGCACAATCCGGGGAGATACATATGGCGCGAGCGAAAGACGAAAAAAAACGGCAGACGATCCTCCTAGCCGCGAAGACGCTTTTTTCGCGGCAAGGATTCTTCAATACGTCGGTCACGGACATCACCCGGGAGACCGGCCTGCCGGTGGGAAGCATCTACACCTATTTCAAGGGCAAGGAGGAGATCGTCCGGGCCATCGTCGACGAGGGGTGGGGCGATCTTCGCAACCGCCTCGTCACGACCGTCTCTTCGGCCGAAACGCCCGAGGAAAAACTGAAATTGATCATCGATCAATTCCTGCCCGAAGTGCTCAACGACCTCGATCTGGTCAACATCCTTCTCTCCGAGGCCATTACCTATACGAAGATAGAGGAAAAGGTCGAGGAATTGAGCGGCATCATCCTCGCCCTCCTCAAGGCCGTCGCAAAGGACAATAAAGCCCTCTCCGGGCTCGACAAGAAAATGATGGACACCGCTCTCGTCGTCTATTTCCTGGGGATCATGGCGTCGGTCAAGGTCTCCCGCGCGAGTTCCATCGGCCTGAAGGTCGGCGACATCCTCAAATTCATCAAATACACCGTCGGCAGCTCATTGGGCGTCGACCTCAGGTAAACCGCTTCCGATGGATGTTCAAGCGACGTGATTTTTCAATTTATTGAGAATGTCCTGGTGCGCCCTTCGGCAAGCTCAGGGTGACTTATCCTGTCAATGCAGCCGGCCTGGGGCGGCCGCCCTCGCCATCTGGAACGCGGTCCGGCCCGCGAGGCGGGCGTGGGGGGAACGCGCGAAGAGCGCCTGCCGGGCGATGAGGCGAATCGGCCGGAGGAAGAATCGCCTGGTCCGCATTATCCGCCCCACGGCGGCGAAGTAGTCCTCAAGCGTCGTCCGCTGGTAGCGGAGGAGCCGCTCGCTTCTCTCAGTGTCCATGAAGCCGCAGTGGAAGCCGCCGGTTTTAAAGGCGCGGGTCGGCGGCGCGATCCGCCCGATCCCGAAGAGTTCGAACATCCCGGCCAGATAGTTCCGATAACTGATCCGGCACCGGAGTCCGCCGGCGATGTGCAGCGTCTCGCGCGACCCGGGCGGCAGGGCGAGCGCGTTGACGAGGGCCAGGGCGGCGTCCGCGCTGTCGCAGATTTCGAACGACGTGTCGAGCGGGATGTCCCACATGATGGGGTCCATCTTGAGTTTCCGCAGCGAGACGATGTAGGAGAGCCGGAGGATGTTCCAGTCGAGGCGGGAGGCGCGGATGATTGACTCGCAGGCGATTTTATGGTGAGCGTAGCCGTCGTCGGGGTTGGGGGTGAGCGGATCGTCGAGACCGATGTATGGATTTGCGACGCGATCCCCGTAGACCGAGATCGACGAGGTGAAGACGAGTCTGGGGGAGGGCGCCATTTCCTCCAGGGCGCGCACCAGGTTGGCGGTCCCGCCGACGTTGACCGCCTCGGCGAGCGCCGGTTTTTTGTCGGCCAGGGGCGGAATGACGGCGGCCAGGTGGATGACCGCGTCGACGGTGCAGACGGCCCGGCGTACGTCGTCCTGGTTCCTGACGTCCCCCCAAGCGATTTCGATTTCCGGCTTGAACTTCTTCGCCGTCCGCTTGTTGCGCTTCGTGGGCAGATCGAAAACGCGGACCCGGTGATTGTGCCGCGCCAATTCGTCGACCGTGTTCAATCCGATTATTCCCATCGCGCCCGTCACCAAGACTGTCATGGTAGCCTCCCCTAAAATGAATGAATATTCATTCAATAATATACCCTCCTTTTCCCGAAACGTCAAGGAAATGAGAACCGATGTTCAGTTTGTGCGTGCAGGCGAGCGTAACGGCCAGGCCGAGGGATCGAGAGTTGAGGTTGGCCGCGTCCATGCAGCGAATATTCGGTTGACAGCGGCGGCGCCCGCCATATACTTATTTCTTGTGAACGCTTTCCGGCGCCTCTTCGGTGTAGCTCTCATCCTTTCGGGGAGCGCCGTCACTTTTTTCGCGCAGGACGGGCTGGTCGTCACGGACACGAAATCCGAGTACGATTTCTCCGGGCGCCTCCGCGTCGTCCTGGACCCTTCGAATTCCAAAACCCTCGATGACCTGTTGCCCGAGCTCGCCCGAACACCGCCGCTGCCCGCGGCCGAACCGAATTTCGGTTTCACCGCCGACACGATCTGGTGCCTGGCGCGCGTCGACAACCGCTCGTCGCAGACCCGCTTTCTTTTTTACCTCGACTTCAATCTCGACGATGTCTCTCTCTCCTATTTCGAGCCGAATCGCCCCGCAGGCGCCGTTCGCATGACCTCGGGTGCCTTCGTTCCTGATTCCCGCAAGCCTTACCTGAACCGCTTTCCGGTGTTTCCCGTCACCCTGGAACCGGGCAAGACATATGACGTGGTAATCGCGGTGAAGACCAGTGGGTCCGCGGTCGTCCCCCTGCGCCTTTTCACGCCGGCCGCGTTCGATGCGTACAACGGGAAACTCAGTCTCTTTCTCGGCGTCATGTTCGGCATTTTGGCCGGATTGACCGTCTTCGTCCTGCTCCTCATCCTGATGACCCGGAACTGGAGTTTCATCTACCATATATTCTTTTCGGTCTTTCACATCGTGTTCCAACTCGCGTACAACGGCATCATCGGTCGGTATGTATTGCGGGACCGGCCGGCGCTGGTCGAGGGCATCCTGGTCATTTCCATCGTGGCGACGATCGTGTTCGGCACCGTCTTCGCCCAGGTGTTCCTGGGGACGAGGAAGCGCGCGCCGGTCTTTCACAAGGCGTTTATCGGCCTGATCGCGGCCTCGCTCGCCGTCGTGCCGTTCAGCCTGCTCGGGTTTTTCCGGGTGAGCATCGTCATGGCCAATGCGTCGATGGCCGCGGCCGCCCTGCTTATCACCGTTTGTTCGGTCCGGATGTTCGTCACCGGAAACCGCACGGCTCGTTTCTACATGCTCGCCTACGTGTCGCTCATCGCCTCGGTGATTGTTATCACCCTTAAAAATTTCGGCATTCTGCCGAGCACCTTCTTCACCGCCCAGTGCGTCCTCCTGGGCTCGGTCGTAGAGGGAGTGCTCTTGTCGCTCGCCGTCGCCGACCGCATCAACATCCTCCGCTCCGAGCACCAGCGCATGCAGGCGGAACTCCTCTCCAGCCGCGAGAACGAAATCAAGATCCTGAAGGAAAAGTTCTACCTCGACAGCATGACCGGGATGGCGAACCGGAACCGGATGATCCTCGATCTGCAGAAGCTCGGCCGATACGCGCTCTTCATCGTCAACATTGACGGGTTCCGGAAAGTGAACGACCTGTACGGCACCGTCATCGGCAATCAGATTCTCATCGAGACCGCCCGCCGGCTGAAGTCGTTCTCTCTGCCGCGCCCCCACCATTGCTACCGGCTGCAGTCGGACGAGTTCGCCCTGCTCGTTCCCGGCGGCATGACCGATCCGGAGACGATGCACATCGCCGACTGGATCCGCCTCGTCTGCCAGGAGCGGCCGTTCGTCATTGACCTGTACGTCATCCCGCTTTCCTGCACCATCGGTGCGGCGGTCGGGACCGAGGACGTTCTCAAGCACGCGGACATGGCCCTTGCCTACGCCAAGGAAACCGGCAAGCCGTTCACCGTTTATTCGCCCGAATTGGACATGTCGAACCAGATCAGGGACAACCTGGATTGCATCCAACTCCTGCGCAACTCCATCGACCAGGGAATGGTCTATCCGGTGTTCATGCCGATCCTCAACAACGGAACGAACAAGGTCGAGAAGTATGAGACGCTCATGCGCCTCCGCGACCCGTCGGGAAAGATCTACACCCCGGGCGAGTTCATCACCGTGGCGAAGCGATCGAAACTCTATCCGTTCCTCTCCCGGTCCCTCATCCGGCAGGGCATTGAATTCTTTTCGTCTCGGCCGTATGAGTTCACCCTCAACCTGTCGGTGAACGACATTCTCGACCGGGAATCGACGGCGCTCATTTGGGAAGGGGTCGAGCGGCACCCGTGCAAGGGGAACATCGGCTTCGAGATCCTGGAATCGGAGAGCATCGAGGCGTACGAGCCGGTCGCCGAGTTCATCGCGGAGGCCAAGCGGCGGGGGTGCAAGATCGCCCTCGACGACTTCGGGAGCGGGTATTCCAATTTCGAGCACATCCTGAGGCTCGACGTCGATTATCTCAAGATCGACGCCTCGCTCATCCGGGACATGCACACGGACCGGAACGCCCGCATGGTGGTGGAAACCATCGCCCAGTTCGCCCGCCGCCTCAAGGTGAAAACCATCGCGGAATTCGTGCACTGCGAGGACGTGTTCAACCTCGTGCGTTATATGGGGATCAACTTCTCCCAGGGCGCGTTCATCGGCATGCCGCAGGAGCGGTTGGTCGAGCGGGTTTGAAGGAAAGAGCGAGGCGACCATGATTCGATGGTAATTTACACATCTACTCCGCCGAGTCGAAGGGTGTCCTCCTTCGAGAGAACTTGTGCGGCAGATTGACATCTCCGGCAGAGCGTCGCCTGAACGAAAACCTCCTTCTTGATTTTTCGCCCCATTTTTGATACCTTAGTAATTCACCGCATAGATCACCTTATTTCGGCGTTTGAGCCGATTCGAACAACTGACGACCGAAAAAAAGGCGCAGGGCGTCTTGGAGCGGCCGTCCAGGAGACGTTATCCATGAAAAAGAGCCAGGCCGGAGACAGGACGCTTGGTATTTGCCTCGGCGCCTCGACCATCAGCGCCGTGCTTCTCCGTAAATCAGGCGACACGATAGATATAGAAGACACCTTCATTCTGCCGCACGAGGGCAATCCCAAGGCTGTGTTCCAAAACCTCGTCGGCCGGTTCGAGAAGGACGATTGTCGCCTGCTCATCACCGGCCGGAAGTTCCGGCACTTCGTCAACCTGCCGAGCATCACCGAGCCCGAGGCGATCGAGTTCGCGTTGGCGCACGTGGAGCGGCGCGGGGTCCGCTACGACGCTCTCGTCTCCGCCGGCGGGGAGACGTTCATGGTCTACCGCCTCGACCACAACCACAAGGTGGCCGGCATCTCCACCGGCAACAAGTGCGCCTCCGGCACCGGCGAATTCTTCCTCCAGCAGATCAAACGCATGGACCTGGACGTGGAGGAGGCGATCCGCCTGGCGGACTCGGGTCAGCCCTACGCGGTAAGCGGCCGGTGTTCGGTCTTCTGCAAGTCCGACTGCACCCATGCCCTGAACAAGGGCGAACCGATCGCCAATGTCACGGCCGGCCTCTGCCAGATGATCTCCCAGAAGATCACCGAGCTCCTCGCCAAGACCCCGCACGAGAAAGTGCTCGTGGTCGGGGGCACGGCCCAGAACAAGGTCGTCATCGACCATATCAAGCGGGAAATTCCCGAGGTCGACGTGCCGGCGGAGGCCCCCTACTTCGAGGCGCTGGGCGCGGCCCTGGCCGCCTTCGACCGCGGCGCGAAACTGTCCTCCAAGCTCTTTCACGGCGAGCGCTCGGGTTTCTCGTTCCTCCCCTCGCTCGACAGCTTCGCCTCCCTCGTGACCTTCAACTCGATCGAGTTCGGCACGGCGCGGCCGGGCGACGCCTGCCTCGTCGGATTGGACGTGGGCTCCACCACCACCAAGGCCGTGCTCCTGCGCCCGGCCGACCACAAGATCCTCGCCTCGATCTATCTGCGCACCAACGGGAACCCCGTGGAGGCTTCCCGGCAGTGCTACACCGCCATCCGCGACCAGCTGGGCGGCGTCAAGGTGAACATCCAGGGCATCGGCGTCACCGGGTCGGGCCGCCACATCGCGGGCCTGTACTCGCTCACCGAGGGCATCATCAACGAAATCATCGCCCACGCCTCGGCGGCCGTGTATTTCGATCCGGGCGTCGACACGATCTTCGAGATCGGCGGCCAGGACGCCAAGTACACCTACCTCACCAACTCGGTGGCCGCGGACTACGCCATGAACGAGGCCTGCTCCGCGGGCACCGGCTCCTTCCTCGAAGAGGCGGCCTTCGAGTCTCTCGGCGTCAAGACCACCGCCATCGCGGACCTGGCCGTCAAGGGCGCGCGGCCGCCCAACTTCTCCGACCAGTGCGCCGCCTTCATCTCCTCCGACATCAAGAACGCCACCCACGAGGGCATCGCGCGCGAGGACATCCTGGCCGGGCTCGTCTACTCGATCTGCTTCAATTACATCAACCGCGTCAAGGGCCACCGGCCGGTGGGACAGAAGATTTTCATGCAGGGGGGCGTGTGCTACAACCGCGCCGTGCCCCTCGCCATGGCAGCCATCATCAGAAAGCCCATCGTCGTGCCGCCCGAGCCGGGGCTCATGGGCGCCTTCGGCGTGGCGCTCGAGGTGGAGAAAAGGCTCCAGCTCGGTCTGCTTGAGCGGAAGAGCTTCGACCTCGACGCCATCATCGGCCGCGAGGTCACCTACGAGGAGCCGTTCGTCTGCGCGGGCGGCAAGGAGAAGTGCGACCTCAAGTGCAGCATCAACCGCATCCGGATCGAGGGCGCGCTCTATCCCTTCGGCGGCGCCTGCAACCGCTACTACAACATCCGCTACAAGATCCACCTCGATGCGGAGAAGCTCGATCTGGTGAAGCTTCGCGAGGAGCTCCTGTTCGACAAGTATGTGCGCACTCAAGGCCCGGGAGCGAGCGGACCCGTCATCGGGGTCAATCGCAGTTTCCTCACCCACCGGCTCTTTCCGCTCGTCTACAATTACTTCACCCTGCTCGGCTGCCGGGTGGTTATCCCGCGCGAGATCAATGAGAAGGCTTTCGACCGCCAGACCTCCTCCCTGTGTTTTCCGGCCCAGCTCGCCATCGGGTACTTCGATACGCTCATCGATATGAAGCCCGATTACTACTTCATGCCGCACATCGAGGAGATGTACATCGCGGCCGGCAACACCCGCAAGGAATTCTCGTCAACCTGCATCTTCATCCAGGGCGAGGCCTTCTGGATGCGCCAGATTTTCAAGGACAAGGACCTCGAGGGCAAAATCATTTCGCCGACGGTCAATTTCGCGGGCGGCTGGCACCACGGCGAAGGGGAGTTCGTCGACGTCGCCCGGACGCTGGGGTTCTCCGCCGACCAGGCGCGGCGGGCCTTCACCCAGGCGGTCCGTTTCCAGGAGCAGTTCGAGCAGGAGCTCACCCTGATCGGCGCGGAGGCGCTTGAGGAGCTCCACCGCCATCCGGAGCGCATCGCCCTGGTGGTGGTGGGACGCCCCTACAACGCCTTCACCGACGAGGCGAACAAGGGCATCCCCAAGAAGATCGCCACCCGCGGCTGCCTCGTCCTGCCCCACGACATGCTTCCCTACCAGAGCGAACCGATGCCCGTTCCCCACGACGATTACATGCACTGGGAAATCGGACAGGAGATTCTGCGCGCTTCCGCCATCGTTAAGCGCGATCCGCAGTTGTTCGGCGTGTACGTCACGAATTTCCTCTGCGCCATCGATTCGCTCATGGTCACCTACTTCCGCAAGCTCATGCAGACCAAGCCGTCGCTCACGCTCGAGCTCGACGGCCATACCGCCGACGCCGGCATCAACACCCGGCTCGAGGCCTTCCTCGACATCATCAAGAACTACCTCCACGTTCAGAAGGAAGTGACGGACGTCTCGACCAACGGCTTCCGCCAGGCGCGGATCTCGGTCGAGAACACCGGGATGTTCTTCATCGGTTCCGACGACCTCAAGCTCCCGCTCACCAACCCGCGGGTGAGGATGATCATTCCCTCCATGGGCGATCTGGGCAGCCGCGCCCTGGCGGCGGTCTTGAGGAAACGGGGCGTCAATGCCCTCGCCATGCCCATCGCCGACAATGAAGCCCTGCGCTTCGGGCGGGGCGTCACCACCTGCAAGGAGTGCCTGCCCATGCTCGTGTGCGTGGGATCCATGCTCAAGTATCTGGAGCACCGCAAGACGCCGGATGAGAAACTCGTCGTTTTCCAGCCGCGCGCGGCGGGCTACTGCCGCCTGGGCCAGTACCACGTCTACATGAACATGCTCATCCGGGAGCGCCGCCTCAAGGACGTGGCGGTCCTCTCGCTCGCCAATGAAGAGCGGTATTCCGGCCTGGGCCCGACGTTCGCGCTCTCGGCCTGGGAGGCGATCGTGGTGAGCGACGTCATGGACGACATCAGGAATTCCATCCAGACGCTCGCCGTCGACCCGGACGGGGCATTGCGGCTGTTCGCCGCCGAGTACGGCAAGGTGCTCGAGGTCATGGCCGGCACGCGGCGCGGCTCGCTCTATCGCCAGCTTAAAGCCATGGCGCGCGTTCTTTCCGGCATCGAGCTCACGCTCCCGTACGACCAGGCGCCGCAGGTCATCGTCATGGGCGAAATTTTCGTACGCCGCGACGCGTTCTCCAACCAGGGGATTGCGCGCATGCTCGCCGACCGCGGCTTTATCGCCCGTCTCTCCCCGGTGGCCGAATGGATGTATTACCTGAATTACATGATCAAGGAAGGCCTGCACTATTCGAACCATACGCTGCTGGGTGCGATTGAATTTATCATCTCGTCGAAAACCCAACGGATCGTGGAGAAGCGGATCAAGCGGATTCTCGCCGCGAGCGGATTGTATACCTATGAAATCATCGATATAGACGATTTGATCCGGTATTCGAAAAAATTTCTCCCTCATTCCCTCAAGGGCGAGCCGGGGCTCATCATCGGTCTCTTGATGCGTGACGTGCTCACCAAGTACGCGGGCATCATCAATATCGGGCCGTTCGGGTGCATGCCGGTGCGGTTCACCGAAGCGGTCGTGGCCAACAACATCGACGTCAGGGCGAAGACCGAAGCCTGGAAAGAGGCAGGCATCGAACTCGGCGACATCGGGTTTTCCGAGGCGGACCGCATTCCCTTCCTCACGATCGAGTGCGACGGCAATCCCTATCCGCAGCTTCTCGAGGCCCGCTTCGAGAGCTTCTGCCTGCAGGCGGGAAGGGCGGCGGAGCGTCTCGGGAGACGGGTGCCCAACCCGCGGCAGGAGGGCGCCCGCGCGGGAGCAGTCGACGGCTAGGCGGCGCGTCGGCGTTCGTCATCGGTCGGAAGGATCGAATCGGCTGCCGCGTCGTTTCCGGCGCAAGGCCCGGGGGCGATGGATGCCCGGACTTATGAAAAAACATACGGACCCTTTTCAAGCGCGACTCGCGATCGGCCGGACTTCGGCGTTTTTCCGGTACATCATGAGACATCGACCGAATTGTCCGGAGAATGGACGGCCGTTTCCCGTACGATTCGAGACCCGCTTTCCTCTTGAAGATAGATTTCATAGCGCTTGACCGCCAAGCCGAACGTCGCGCGAGTGAGGCCGTGACGGAAGAATAGAATTTGCACGCCGACGGTCGACTCTACTATACTATGAGGTGGCGCTGAAAAACGTCGCAAAGCCGATATCAAAATCCGACGCGGGACGGTTTTTTAGCGTACGAGAATGGCAACGACCGTCGGCAAGACTCGAATGGATTCGCGACGTCAAGGCGGACCGATAAGATGGACTGAATGCGATGATTGATGGAAACCCATCGCGGTTCCTGGATCACATTCCCCACGCCGCTATTTTATGTTCGTCCGATGGAACACTCCAGAGAATGAACGAGGGATTTCGATCGCTCTTCGGCGTCACTTTTCCCGCGCTTTTCGTCGGCCTGTACAACATCCTGAAGGACGATGTGTTGCGGCACGGTCTTCGCCCCGACGAACAACTGGCGCCCGTCTTTGAGGGGAAGACGATACTCTCCACCGTTGTCCAGTATCCCCTGGAGCTGGTCGACCTCGGGCTGGGGCTGGAGAAAAAGGACCTCCTGGTCCTTGAGATGGTCGCTTTTCCGGTATGGTCCGAGCATCCCGCCGGATCCGGCGTCATCGTCGTTTTCAAGGATGTTGTGGAACGGCAGAAGATGCAGGTCCGGCTCGCCGAAAGCGAAAAGCGCTACCGCACGCTCATGGAAGCCCTTCCTGACATGCTTTTTTGCGTTGCACCGGATAAAACCGTTTTATTCGTGAACGAAAATTCCGCCGTTAAATTACATACGACGCCGGAACAAGTCGCCGGGAAAAATTTTTCCGATCTTTTCCCTCCGCAGAATTTCGAACGGATGTGGAGAAAAATCGAACGGGTTTTCGATACGGGGCGGCCGGCGTACTCGGAGAATAAGACTATCTTCGGAAAAACCCCGCTCTGGCTCGATACCTGGCTGGTCCCGCTCCATGACAACCGGGGGGCGGTCTACGCCGTGATGGGCGTCTCCCGCGATATCACCGAAAAAAAGAAATACAAGGAAGAATTGGAGAAAACCCGCAACCTGGAATCCCTCGGCACGCTGGCCGGCGGCATCGCGCATGATTTCAACAACATCCTCGCCGCGGTCCAGGGGAACTTGTCCCTTATCAAGGCGACCTGCGCGGGGCACACCGAACAGACCGAATACGTCTCGCAGGCGTTTCAGGCGACGGAACGGGCGCGTGCCATCACCCAGCAGCTCCTTACCTTTTCCAAGGGCGGCGCGCCGATCAGACAGGAGGCGTCGATCCGGGAACTGATGGTTGACTCGACGGAGTTCATCGTCCACGGAACGGCGGTGCGGGCTGAGTTTTCCATCCCGGACGATTTATGGCCGTGCCGGTTGGACTCGGGCCAGATAAGTCAGGTCATTCAAAACCTGGTGAGCAATGCGGTGCAGGCCATGCCGAAAGGCGGGATAATGGAAGTGAGCGCCTGCAATGTGAAGCTGGAAAAAGGCCACGCTTCGGGCTTCGCCGGCCGATTTATGCAGATTTCCGTCAGGACCACGGCCCCGGAATTCCCGAGGAGAACCTGGAAAAGATCTTTGATCCCTTTTTCACCACGAAGCACTCGGGACACGGCCTCGGGCTTTCCCTCTGCTATTCTATCGTGAAAAAACATGATGGTTTTATCGACGCCGTTTCCGACCCCCGAGGCGAAACGGCGATCTCGTTTCATCTCCCCGCAAACAAACCGCCGGATCCGGCGCGGATAACGTCCGGCGGGATGCCCGTGAAGAAATCCAAAGCGGGGAAACGGATTTTAGTGATCGATGACGAGGCGTTCGTCCGCTTCACGATCGAGAAGTGCCTGCTCCACCTCGGGTGCCGGCCGAGCATGGCCGCCGACGGGGTGGAGGGGTCACGGTTATTCCGGCACGCTCTGGAAACCGGCAATCCCTTCGATGCGGTTATCCTCGACCTGACGATCCCGGGGAGCGCCGGCGGCGGCGTGATTCTGTCCGATCTCGCGAAAATCGATCCGAATATCAAGGCGATTGTCTCGAGCGGGTATTCCAACAGCCCGGTCTTGGCCGATCCGGCGGCGTTCGGTTTCAGGGCGGTGCTGTCCAAGCCCTTCGCGCTCGCCGACGTGGCACGCGCGCTCGACAAGGCATTATGACGGCGCGTTTCGTTCCCGCGGACGCTTCCCGGACGCCGGTGCGGTTTCATGTCATTCCGTTCTTTTTTTCCCCTTCCCGGTGATGGACGGAGAAATAGAGCACTTTTTCGAGCATGAGCGCCAGATCGACGTTTTCCACGTACACCGATTCCGGCACGGTCAGGCTGACGGGGGCGAAATTCAGAATACCCTTGATCTTGTTTTCCACCAGGAGGTCGGCGACCGACTGGGCGTTCTCGGCCGGCACCGTGATGATCCCGACGCTCGCCTGTGAAGCCGCGATCAGCTCCGGGATTTTCTCGAGGGAATAACACGGGCAGCCATTGTATTTCAGGTTGACCTTGAGCGGATCGCTGTCGAAGGCGGCGATAAGATTGTATTCGGTTTTGTCCTTGATGAAATAGGCGATCAGGGCCCGCCCCAAATTGCCGGCTCCCACCAGAATAAGGCTTTTCACCTCCGGTTTGTTAAAGAAGACGTTCAGGCAATCAATAAGAGCTTTTATTTCGTAGCCATGCCGGGGGGTTCCGTAATATCCGATATTCATCAAGTCTCTTCGTACTATTGCCGCTGAATACCCTGAAATTCCCGCCAATTGATGTGAAAAAATATGGGTATTTCCCTTTCCCGATTGGTTTTTCAGCAATCTTCGGTATAGGGCGAGCCTTTCAATCGTCTTCTCCATAGATCCTCACCTCTTGTTTGTGAAATTAATTACTTTGTTAAATATATAACAATGTTTGACATTTCACAATACATATGCTATATTTGCATATGTACAGCCAAACTAAAAAAAAGACAATATCCGAATGTGTTTGCATCTGATTTCCGCCTTGATGGAAAGTGAAGATGCGATCCGCATTCGAAAAAGCTCGAAGGCATGCTTTGACACGCAGCATGCCCCAGCTCGTTATACCATAATTTAAAAACCGATGATAGCGAAAAATGAGGTTCAAAGCTTTGCGGATGCAAGGAGCATGTGTATGAGTAATCCGGCGCTCGAAAAAATTTTCACCAAGTATCCATGCGCTTCCCGGGAAAATTTAATCCCCCTCCTCCAGGATGTTCAGGAGAAAGACGGCTACCTTTCGGAGGAATCGATCCGAGATATCAGCCGCTATCTCAAGCTTCCTTCAAGTAAAATCTACGGAGTCGCGACCTTTTATAACCAGTTTCGGTTTCATCCCATCGGAAAGTTTCACCTCCAACTCTGTCGCGGGACGGCATGCCATGTGAATGGGTCGGCCAAGCTCCTCGAAGCCGTTAGGAAAATACTGAAAATCGAGCCGGGCCAGACGACGAAAGACAAAATGTGGAGTCTCGAGACCGTGGCCTGCATGGGAGCCTGCGGGCTGTCGCCCGTCATCTGCGTCAATGGCGAATTTCACGCGAAAGTCACGCCGAAATCGCTCATAAAGATTCTCGATCAGTATCGCGTGCAGGAGGCCGGTCATGCCGGAAAATAATTGCTTCGCCGTTCCCCCCCAGCCGGGGAAGGAACTCCTCGCCGCCATCGGGAAAAATCCCTTTCCGGGCGCCGGAAGCGAGGATGAGCTCCAAAAGATTCTCGCGCACCATCGCCGGGAGACGGCCGACAAACCGGTCATCTACGTCGGTACCGGCACCTGCGGCCTTGGAGCCGGCGCGGGCAAGACGCTGGAGGCCATCCGCGCCTACCTCAAGGCCCGCCATACGGACGCCGAGGTGGTCGAGGTGGGCTGCATCGGCATCTGCTCCGAGGAGCCGCTCATGGACGTGCAGCTCCCGGGAAAGCCGCGGGTGAGTTTCCGGCGGGTCACGGAGAGAGACGTTCCCGAGATTCTCGATTCGGCTTTCGCCGGAAAGTACATGCCCGAGCGGACGCTGGGGTATTTCGGCGCTGGCGGCGCGATCGACGGCCTGTCGGAGTTTGCGGGCTTGCCCGAGATCGGCGCGCATCCGTTCTTCGCCGGCCAGATCCGGTGGGTCCTCGCCAATTGCGGGCTGATCAATCCCGTGAGCATCGAGGAGTATATAAGCCGCGGCGGGTTCACCCAGCTCGCCCGGGTGCTCTTGGGTTTCACGCCCGATCAGGTATGCGACCAGGTCGAACGCTCCGGCCTCAAGGGCAGGGGCGGCGGCGGGTTTTTAGCCGGGAAAAAATGGAAGCTGTCGAACCTGAAAGCTTCGGAGGAAAAATATCTCATCTGCAACGCGGACGAGGGCGATCCGGGCGCGTTTATGGACCGGGCGGTCATCGAGTCCGACACCTACCGTCTCATCGAGGGCATGGCCATCGCCGCCTACGCTCTCCGCGCGCACAAGGCGTACGTCTACATCCGCGCCGAATATCCGCTCGCCATCGAGCGGCTGAAGACGGCCCTCGCCCGCTGCCTGGAATTCGGATTGCTCGGCGAAAACATCCTTGGCTTGGGATTCAACCTCGATATCGTCATCAAGAAGGGCGCCGGCGCCTTCGTCTGCGGCGAGGAAACCGCGCTCATGCACAGCATCGAAGGCAAGCGCGGCATGCCGCGGCCCCGTCCCCCGTACCCGTCGGAGTCGGGGTTGTGGGAAAAACCGACGGTGATCAACAACGTGGAGACGCTCGCCAATGTGCCGGACGTGTTCCGGCTCGGACCCGAGGGCTTCGCCGCCGTCGGCACCACGGGCAGCAAGGGCACCAAGGTCTTCGCCTTGTCCGGCGCAGTGAGCCGCACCGGTTTGGTGGAGGTGCCGATGGGCACCACCATCCGGCGCATCGTCGAAGAGATCGGCGGCGGGGTGGCCGGCGGGAAGCGGGTGAAGGCCGTCCAGATGGGCGGCCCGGCCGGCGGCTGCGTTCCGGAACAGCACCTTGACGTGGAAATCGACTTCGAGTCGCTCAAAGCGTACGGCGCCATCATGGGCTCCGGCGGCATGGTCGTCATGAACGAGAACACCTGCATGGTCGACCTCGCCGCCTATTTCATGGAGTTCATCCAGAACGAAAGTTGCGGCAAGTGCATCCCCTGCCGCCTGGGCACCAAGCAGGTGCTCGACATCCTGAAGTCCATCACCCGCAGCCGCAGGGAGGAGACCGAGATCGACGCGCTCCTACGCATGCAGGGCGTCGTCTATTTGGAACGGCTCGCCGCCACCATCAAGGAGATAAGCCTGTGCGGTTTGGGGCAGAACGCCACCAACCCGGTGCTCTCCACTTTGCGCTGGTTTCGCGATGAATACGAAGCGCACATCTTCGAGCGCACCTGCCCCGCCGGGGTCTGCCGCTCGCTCTCCGGCGTACCCTGCCAGCGCAACTGTCCTGTGGGCACCGAGGTCTGGCGATACGTGGCCGAGATCGCGAACGGCGACTTCGAGGAGGCTTACCGCGTCATCCGCAAGGCCAATCCTTTGCCCTCGGTCTGCGCCCGCGTCTGTCATCATCCCTGCGAGACCAATTGCCGCTCCGGCTCGACCGGCGGCGAGCCCATCGCCGTGCGCGCGCTCAAGCGCTTCGTGGTGGACAGGGTGAAGCCCGAAGCGCTGCACCGGCCGGTCGTCAAGGCGGCCGTCGGCGCCCAACGCGCGGCCGTCATCGGCGCGGGGCCGTCCGGACTGACCGCCGCGCATTGCCTCTCGACCGACGGCGTGCGGGTGACGGTATTCGAGAAGGAAAAGACGGCGGGCGGCATGCTTGTCGCCGCCATCCCCGAATACCGCATGCCGCGGGACACCCTGGCGCGCGAGATTGGGGAGCTCCTCAATGAGAATATCGAAATCGTCTTCGGGAAAGAGCTGGGAAAGGATTTCACCATCGAAAACCTGTTCAAGGACGGCTTTACCGCCGTGTACCTGGCGGTCGGCTCGCACAAGAACCAGAAGCTCGGGATCAAGGGCGAGGAAGCGGCCGGGGTTATGGCCGGCATTAATTTTCTCAAGGACTATAACCTCCACGGCACGGAGACCGCGCGCGGCCGGGTCGGCATCATCGGCGGCGGCAACTCCGCCATCGACGCCGCGCGCGTCGCCGTCCGCCAGAAGGCGGTCACGGAAGTGACGGTGTACTACCGCCGCACGCGAAACGAGATGCCCGCCTACGCCGAGGAGATCGAGGCCGCGCTTGAGGAGGGAGTGCGCATCGTTCCCCTCATGGCCCCCATTGCCATCAAGGCGGAGAAAGGCAAACTCGCATCCGTCACTTTCGTCAAGAACAGGCTCGACGCCAGGGACGCAAGCGGCCGCCAGAAACCGGTCGCGATTCCCGGGAGCGAGACCGAGGCGGCGCTCGACACGCTCATCGTCGCCATCAGCGAACAGCCGGACACCGAAAAGCTCGACGGGGTGAAGACCGAAAAGTGGGGAGGCATCGTTGTCGATCCTGAGACCATGCTCACGAGCGCCAGGGGCGTGTTCGCGGGCGGCGACGCGGTGAGCGGCCCCAACACGGTCATCGAGGCGATCGCGGCCGGCAAAAAAGCCGCCCGGCTCGTGTACCGGTACCTGACCGGCAAGGGCCTCGTCGTGTTCGAGGACGTCGCTTTGCCGGAAACCTACGTGGCGCCGCCCGACACCAACGGCGATTCCCCGAAGGAGGTGGCGCGCGTGAGGATCCCGCGCCTGGTGCCGGCGAGGCGCGCCAAAAATTTCTGCGAAGTGGAGCTGTGCCTGGCCGAAGGCGACGCGATCGCCGAAGCGCGGCGTTGCCTGCGCTGCGACCTCGAGTTCACGGCGGCCGGCAAGTAGGGAGCGGGCGGCAAGAAAGGAACGAATTCATGGCGAAGATCACCATCAACAATAAGGAAATCACAGTCCGAGAGAACGAGACGATCCTGGCCGCCGCTAAAAAGGCCGGCATCTCCATTCCCACCCTTTGTCACATGGAGGGTTTCCCGCCCTCGGGCGCCTGCCGGATCTGCGTGGTCGAACTCGAGGGGCGCGGCCTGGTCCCGTCCTGCTCCTTTCCGGCCGCCGACGGGATGAGGGTCCAGACCCACTCGCCCCGCGCCCTCAAGGCGCGGAAAACCGTGGTGGAGCTCCTTCTCGCCAACCATCCGGATTCCTGCAACTACTGCGCCCGGAACCAGAGCTGCCGGCTGCAGACCCTCGCGTCGGAGCTCGGCGTCCGCCAGCGGGTCTATGTCGGCCACAAGGAGAAGTACAAGCTTGACGCTTCGAGTCCGGCCATCGTCCGCGATCCTGCCAAGTGCATTCTCTGCGGCCGCTGCGTGCGGGTCTGCGAGGAGGTGCAGGGCGTGGCCGCGATCGATTTCGTGCGTCGCGGATCCAAGACCGTGATCGCGGCGGCTTTCGAGGAGGGGTTGAACCTGTCGGCCTGCGTCAACTGCGGCCAGTGCATCAACGTCTGCCCAACGGGCGCGCTCACGGAAAACTCACACGTGAAACGGGTCCTCGACGCGCTCTCCGATCCCGCCCTCTATTGCGTCGTCCAGCACGCGCCGGCCGTTTCGGTGAGCATCGCCGAGGAATTCGGCTTTCCGGCGGGAAGCGACGTCGACGGCCTCATGGTGGCCGCCTTGCGTCGGCTCGGCTTCAAGAAGGTGTTCGACACGGCTTTCACCGCCGACCTCACCATCATGGAAGAGGGCTCCGAGCTGGTCCACCGGATCAAAAACCGGGGCGCGCTCCCGATGCTCACGAGCTGCTCGCCGGGCTGGATCAAGTTCATCGAGCAGTTTTATCCGGACCTGCTGCCCAACGTTTCCACCTGCAAAAGCCCCCAGCAGATGATGGGCGCAATCGTCAAATCGTACTTTGCCGAGACGGGCAACCTCAATCCCCGCGACATCTTTTCGGTGTCCGTCATGCCCTGCACCGCCAAGAAGTTCGAGGCGCAGCGACCCGAAATGGCGTGCGGCGGCGTAAGCGACGTGGACGCGGTGCTCACGACGCGCGAGCTCGCCCAGGTGTTCCGGATGTACGGCTTCAACCTGAAAGCCATCGCTCCGGAAGCGGCCGATACCCCATTCGGCACCCGTTCGACCGCGGGCAAGCTCTTCGGCGGCACGGGCGGCGTCATGGAGGCGGCCATCCGCTCGGCCTATTTTCTTCTCACCGGCACCGAGCTCGAAAATCCCGTCATCGACAAGGTGCGCGGGCTCGAGGGGCGCAAGGAAGCCTACGTCACCATCAACGGCATGGAGGTGGGCGTGGCCGTGGCCTCGGGCCTGGCCAATGCGCGCAAGGTGCTCGACGCGGTGCGCGCGGGGAGAAACGATCTTCACTTCATCGAGATCATGACCTGCCCCGGCGGCTGCATCGCGGGGGGCGGCCAGCCGCTCGGCGCCGACCTCGAGGCGGTCAAGGCCCGGCTCGCCGCGCTCTACGACCTCGACTGCAAGGAGGGTCTGCGCTTGAGCCACAAAAACGAGGACGTCGTGCGTTTGTACAAGGAGTACCTCGTTGCGCCGCTCGGCGAAAAGAGCCACCGCCTGCTCCACACGCACTACCACGCGCGGGAAATCGTCTAGGCGGACCGATGGCGCCGGAAATACTGCAAGGCAAGGAGACGGGAATGAGGAATAAGGAAATGGGGAAAACGGTTCTGGTGGTCGACGACGACGCCGACGTCCTTGAGCAGCAGAAGCTCATCCTGGGCAACGCCGGGTTTCGTGTGGTCGTCTGCGAAAGCCGCAAGGAGGCCGAGGAATACATATCGGGCGAGCGTCCCGATATTTCGATCGTGGATCTCATGATGGAGACGAGCGACGCGGGGTTCGTGCTCTGCCATCACCTGAAGAAAAAATATCCCGACGCACCCCTCATCGTGTTCACGAGCGTCAGCGCCGAAACCGGCATTGAGTTCGACGCCGTAACCAGGGACGAGCGCGCCTGGATCAAGGCCGATGTTCTCCTGCACAAGCCGGCCCGGCCGGAACAGATCGTAAGCGAGGTGAACCGGCTGCTGCGGGCCGGGCCCTGAAGCGCGGCGTTTGAGGGCCGCGAAAGATGATGTATTCCAATTACGGGCCGTCACTCGTTAAGACGATCAAGGAGCGCTGTCGGGTCTGCTACACCTGCGTCCGCGAGTGCCCGGCCAAGGCCATCCGGGTGGCCGGCGGCCAGGCCGAGGTCATCGCCGAGCGCTGCATCGGGTGCGGCAACTGCACCCGCGTCTGCAGCCAGCAGGCCAAGGCCGTCCTCAATTCGATGAAGGCGGTCAAGGCGCTTCTCGCATCGGATGCGCCGGTCGCCGCCTGCCTCGCGCCGAGCTTCCCGGCCGAATTCACCGAATATTCCCACCGCGTTCTCGCAGGACGCCTCAGGGCGATGGGCTTCGCCCGCGTCGTGGAAACCTCCTTCGGAGCCGACTTGGTTGCGGCGGAGTACAAGAAACTTGTCGCTGAAAACGGCGGCCGCCCGTACATATCCACCGCCTGTCCGGCCATCGTCTCGTATGTTGAGAAGTATTTCCCGCATCTCATCGCCTTCCTCGCGCCCGTGCTGTCTCCCATGGGGGCGGCCGCCCTCGTCGTCAAGAAGCTCTACGGGGAAGGGATGCGCGTCGTCTTCATCGGCCCCTGCATCGCCAAAAAAAACGAGGCGAAACGGATCGCCGACATCGTGGCCGTCGACGCCGTGCTCACTTTTTCCGAGCTCCGGATGCTCCTGGAAGAGGCGGCCGGCGCGGACGGAAGCGGAGCGCTTGCACCCGAGGCGGATTTCGATCCGCCGCATCCGCGCCTCGGCACCATCTTCCCCTTGGGCGGGGGGCTCCTCCAGGCGGCCGCCATCGAGCGCGATCTCATCGCGAATAAAGTCATCTCCACCGAGGGGAACCGCAACTTCGTGGAAGTGATCAGGGATTTCGACGCTTCGCCGCGCGGCGTCGAGCTCCTCGACATCCTCTGCTGCGAAGGCTGCGTCATGGGGCCGGGCATGACGACTACCGAGGCGCGCTTCGCCCGCCACGAGCGGGTGAGCGCCTACGCCCGCCTCTGCTTTCGCGAGCGCGATCAGTTCGAGTGGGACGATGCGATCCTCGATTGGTCCTCCTTGTCCCTCGCCTGTTCGTTCGAGGCCGACGACCGGCGCCTCGACGCGCCTCCTCCCGGCGTCATCAGGGCGATCCTCGAGCGCATGGGGAAGCGGAGCCGCGAGGACGAGCTCAACTGCGGCGCCTGCGGATACGAGACCTGCGTCGAGCACGCCGTGGCCATTCACAAGGGGTTCGCCGAGACGGAGATGTGTCTTCCCTACGCGGTGGACAAGTTCAAGGAGAACGCCAAGGAGCTTTCCGTCTCCTACCGGCAGCTCGAGGAGGCGCAGGCGGCGCTCATCCAGTCGGAAAAACTCGCGAGCATGGGACAGCTGGCGGCGGGCATCGCCCATGAAATCAACAATCCCCTCGGCGTGATCCTGCTGTACGCGCATCTCCTTTTCGACCGCGCCGCGTCCGGTTCGGAGCACCGCGACGATCTGAAAATGATCGTGGAGCAGGCGGACCGCTGCAAGACGATCGTCGGGGGGCTTCTCAATTTCGCGCGCAAGAACAAGGCCGTGCTCCAGCGGGCCGACCTGGCGGAGCTCGTGGGACGCTGCGTCAAGGCGGCAAAAAGCTCGGCCTCTCTCGCGGTCGAGTTCGAAAACCCGGACGAACCGGTCCACGCCGACGTGGATCCGGAACAGATGATGCAGGTGTTCATCAACCTGTTCACCAACGCGATCGAAGCCATGCCCCGCGGCGGCACATTGCGCGTCCGAACAAGCCGGGCGAACGGCGAAGTATCCATCCGCGTGTCGGACTCGGGCGTCGGCATTCCGTCTGAAAATCAGAAGAAGATATTCGAGCCTTTCTACACCACGAAGCAGATGGGAAAGGGTACGGGACTCGGGCTGGCCGTCACGTACGGCATCATCAAGATGCACCGGGGAAACATCGAGGTCGAGTCCAACGCCGACCCGGAACAAGGGCCGACGGGGACCACCTTCGTTGTAACGCTGCCGGTGCGGCAGGAAGAAGCCTGAGCCTTGAATGAAGAGAAACTACGGATGGGACGCGGATGAGCGCGGATGAAGAGGGAAAAAAAGGAAATAACAGAAGAAAGGCTGAATAAGCATATGCAAAGTTGCGCCAAGAAGAGGAAACGAGGAACGACGGGGATGGGTTTTTTCTACTTATTTCATTTTTCTTCTTCTCCTTTTCCCTTATCCGCGTCCTATCCGCGTCCTATCCGTAGTTTCTTCCTCCGGCTTCGTGACGAGGTGATTTTGAAGGAGCAGGCCCTATGACGACATTCTCTGCGCTCATCGTGGACGACGAACCGGGCATGCGGCTCGGCGCGGAGCGCATTCTCAAAGACTTCCGCATCCTGCTCCCCGACTTCGGCGAGGAGATCTCGTTTTCCACTCGCACGGCGGCCACGGGGGGGGAGGCGCTCGCCCTCCTGGAAGCCGAAAGGCCGGATCTCCTTCTCCTCGACTACAAGCTCCCTGATGTGCACGGCTTGGAAATTCTTTCAAGCTCCCTGCGCGCGAAAAACAATGTGCTCACGGTCATGATCACCGCCTACGCTTCGCTTGAAGTGGCGATCAACGCCACCAAGAACGGCGCTTTCGATTTCCTGGCCAAACCCTTCACGCCTGAGGAACTGACGAATACGGTACGCAAGGCCGCCGAGCACCTCTTCCTCGAGCGCAAGGCGCAGAAGCTCGAGGCCGAGAAGCGGCAGGTTCGGTTCCAGTTCGTGTCCGTGCTCGCGCACGAGCTCAAATCTCCCCTGGCCGCGATTGAAAATTACCTCCGTATCATGGCCGGCCGGGTGTCGGGGGACGCGCTCGCCGCCTACGATTCCATGATCGACCGCTCGCTCCTGCGAATCGACGGTATGCGCAAGCTCATCGTCGATCTCCTCGATCTCACCCACATCGAGTCCGGCCAAAAGGCGCGTTCGCCCACGCTCATGTCCCTACGGTCGCTCGCGGAGGAGGCGCTTGAGAAGGTCAGGGGAGAGGCGGAATCGAGGAACGTGGCCCTCACGCTCGACTGCGACGCCGCACTCACATTCTTCTGTGACCGCGGCGAGCTCGAAATCCTCATCTCGAATCTGCTTACCAATGCCGTCAAGTACAACCGGGACGGGGGTACGGTCGCCCTTGCCCTGACGGCCGAGGGCGACGGGCTGCGCTGCGAGTGCCGCGACACCGGCATAGGGATGACGTCCGAGGAGACGGCCGGCCTGTTCAAGGAATTCTACCGTGTGAAGAATGCGAAGACGAAGAACGTCCCGGGGAGCGGTCTCGGTCTGTCCATCGTGAAAAAAATCGTCGATCTGTACGGCGGATCGATCGCGGTCGAGAGTGTTGCCGGTGAGGGCACGACGGTACGGGCCGTGCTCAAGACCGCCCATGGTTCGACGGGCCTGTCCTGAGCATCGTCGAAGGGCTCACCATGACGATTCCATTGAGTCACCCAGAGTCTGTCGAAGGGTGATATGTCTATTGAGGTTTACGCACTACCGTATTCAATAGGATAGGAGGCTCGTTAATGACCAATCGCTTTTTCTTTATTGCCCTGCTGCTTTCCCTCTTCGCCTTTTCGGCCTGCGTCGGAACCCGGGGACCGGACACTCCGCTCCGGATTTCGGTTCCGGCCTCGGTGTCGTCGATTCCGATGCTCACTCTCGACGGCAAGCGGATCGCCGGTCGCCTCGTTTCCGTCTCGATCTTCCAGGATCACTCGCTCACCCTGGCCGAGTTCCTCCGCGGCGACGTGGATGTGCTCATGACCGGTTTCACCCAGGGCGCCGCCGCCTTCACCGCCGATCCGGAGGTGCGCCTGCTCGTCACCCCGGTCTGGGGCGTCTCCTCGCTCATGGTCCGGGATGGATCGATTTCGTCAATGTCTGATCTGCGCGGAAAAAAACTCATGATACCGTTCGCCGGAAGTCCGCTCGACCTGCAGACGCACGCCATCCTCGAGGCCGAGGGGCTGGCCGGGAAGGTGGACATCGTCTACGGCCCGCCCCAGCAGGCGGCGGCTCTGCTCCTGGCGGGAAAGACCGACGCCGCCGCGGTGCCCGAGCCGATTCCTTCCCGACTTGAAGCGTCGGGCAAGGCTTTCCGCCTGGCCCGCTACCAGGACCTGTGGGCGCGGGCGACGGGCGGCGAGCCGCGTTCGCCTCAAGTGTCGCTCTTCGTCAAGAGAAGTTTCGCGGACGCTCATCGCGAGCTCATTGCCGCGCTCGTCGAGGCCGCGGCGGACGCGACCTCGGCCGTCATGGCCGATCCTATCGCTGCGGCGGAACAGCGGGCGGCAGTCTTCAAGCTCGATCCGGCAATCGTGCGCACAGGCCTCGAAAATACGCTCTTCGGCCTGCCCGACCGCGACGAGAACATGCGCTTGAGCGCCGACTACATGCAGCGCCTTGGCCGACCGGCCATTGACCGTGCCTTTTATTATGAATACTGAGCGCCGTAATTCCGGCCTGAGGAGAAAAATAAAAATCCGAGTCGCCCTGCTCTCGGGCGTGATCGCCATCCTCATCGCCTGGTGTCTTCTCCCGCTCCTCTTCGGGCCGTCCGTCGTCCCCTATCCCTGGACCGCGGCCGCCCGCCTCGCCGCACTCATGGCGGACGGGGAACTTTTTCGGCATATGTTACTGACGCTTGTCCGCACGCTCGCCGGGTTCGGTCTGGCCCTCATCGTCGGCTCGGTCGTCGGTTTCCTTTCCGGCCGGTACCTGCTCCTCGAGCACGCGCTCTTTGTTCCGGTGAGCGTGGTCCAGGGGGCGCCGCCCCTCCTGTGGATCGTCCCCCTCGTCCTCGTTCTGGGCGGTACGGGGCTGGCGCCGGTCGGGGTGGTGTTTTTCGTCGTCCTGCCTCTCGTCGTCATCGGCGTGCAGGAAGGCATCCGCGCCCTCGACCCGGCCGCGCTCGAGATGATGAAAGTCTACGCGCCCCGGCTGCGCTCCCTCGTCCGGGAGATCTATTTCCCCGGCCTCGCCGCGCACTTTCGGGCCCTCATCCTCGCCGGGTTGCTTTTGGGACTGAAAAGCTCGATCATCGGCGAGTGGTTCGGCGCCGAGGCGGGCGTGGGGCGGCTCATTAACGCCTATTTCTACAATTTCGATATGCCCTCATTCTACGCGGTGGCGGTGTTCTATTTGGCCGTCACGGCGGTCCTCGCCTGGCTGGCCGGGAAGTTCGGGAAGCGCGCGTTCGAGCGCAGGACTTCGAGGATTGCGCCGGCCGCGGTTCCCTCCGGGGGGGAGTTCGTGAGGAGGCGGGTCCGCTCCGCCAGGATCGAGCTCGAAGACGTGTCGTTCGCCTTCGGAAAAAATCTTGTGTGCGACCGCGTCTCATTCACGCTCGGCGAGGGGAGGACAACGGTTCTCACCGGCGAATCCGGCGTCGGCAAAACGACGCTGGCTCGCCTCGCGCTCGGGCTTCTGAAACCGAAGGCCGGCCGGGTGCGGTCTCCCGGCGACGCGCGGGTCGTTTTCCAGGAGGACGTCTTTCTGAACCACCGGGACTCTTTCGGGAACATCGTGCTCGCGGTTCGAGCGGGGACGCGCGGAGAAAGGACCGCCCGGGCCCTCGCGGCCTTGAACGCAGTGGGGCTCGGCGAACATGTCAATCGTTTTCCCGACGAGCTCTCCGGCGGCATGAAGAAGCGCCTCGCCTTCGCCCGCCTCCTGGCCGCCGATCCGGATTTCATCGTCCTCGATGAGCCGTTCAACAAGCTTCATAAAAAGGCGCGCCGCGAGTTGTGGGATCTTTTTTTTCGCTTGTTCTCGGGAAAGGGAATTCCCTCGCTCGTCATCACCCATTTCCCCGAAGAATTGAGCCGGAGGAAAGGGGCGCGGTTTTTCATAATGCAGGGAGGTAAGATTTTTCCGTGCGGCTCGGCGGGGCAAAGAAAAGATCATGTGAGCGGGAAAACGTCGGATCGTTCTATCGGATAATCATGGATCATTCTCCCCGTGCACGGTATCGGCTGAGTTGCCAGCCCGCCAGACCGCATCCTCGACGCCCGAATTCGAATGGTCGGTGATGAAATCGGGGCGTATGTCTTGGGGGCACCGGTTGCATCCCCCGCTCTACCTCGCCACTTCGATGAATCCCTTGGTGGAGTACCTCGGCTCACTCGTCAGGTTCATCCCCAGACGGCGTAAGCCGGCCTCGTCGCCGGGCGTGGGCATGTGGGTGATGTGTACCTCACAACCTCGCAGGTCCTTGAGTTTGTCGAGACAAGCCTGGGCCGTCGGGTTGGAAGCGGCGCTGATGGCGAGGCTGATGAGGGCTTCGTCCAGGTCGAGGCTCATTCCGCCTGAGTCGGAGAGGTCTTTCTTGAAGCGGGTGATCGACTCGACGACGATGGGCGAAAGGAGGGGGATGGGATCGGGGATCCCGGCGAGGGTTTTCACCGCATTGAGAATCAGACTAGAGGCGGCGTGAAGAAGGGGGGAGTTCTTGCCGGTGACGATCCGGCCGTCCTTGAGCTCGAGGGCCGCCCCGCAGTAGATGCCGTTGTGGCCCTTGCCCGCGGCCTTGGCTTCCTTCGCCGCCCGGCGGGCTGGAAGGAGGACGAGGCGATTCTCCGGTGTCGCATTGACTTCCTTCATGATGAGCTCGGCGCGTTCGACGGTTTCGGCGTCGACCAGGCCGAGGGCGTACTCGCAGGAATAGCGGAAGTAACGGCGGACGATCTCCTGCTTGGCGGCCTCGCGCACCGTCGCGTCGTCGACGATGCCGAAACCGGCGCGGTTGACGCCCATGTCCGTGGGCGAACGGTACTCGGCCTCAGTCCCCGTAATCCGCTTGAGGATGCGTCGGAGAACCGGGAACACTTCCACGTCGCGGTTGTAGTTGACCGCCGACTCGCCGTAGGCTTCCTGATGGAAAGGGTCGATCATGTTGAAATCGCGGATGTCGGCCGTGGCCGCTTCGTAGGCGATGTTGACGGGGTGTTTGAGCGGGATGTTCCAGATGGGGAAGGTCTCAAACTTGGAATACCCGACCTCTCTCCCGCGCCGGTGCTCATGGTAGAGTTGGGAGAGGCAGGTGGCGAGCTTGCCCGAGCCCGGTCCCGGTCCGGTGACGATGACGAGTCGTTTTCGCGTCTCGATGTACGTGTTGGCTCCGTACCCCTCGTCGCTTACGATAAGGTCGACGTCGGTCGGGTACCCTTTCGTGTACCGGTGGGTGAAGACGCGCAGGCCCTGGCGTTCAAGCTTGTTCTTGAAGATGTTGGCGGCCGGCTGGTTGTCGTAGCGGGTGATGACGACCGCCGGGGCGGCGAGGCCCCATTCCTTGAGGTCGTCGATGAGCTTCATGGCGTCGACGTCGTACGTGATGCCGAAGTCGGCGCGCACCTTCCGCCGCTCGATGTCCCCCGCGTAAATGCAGAGGATGATTTCCGCCTCGTCCGCGAGGCGCTGAAGAAGCCGCATCTTGACGTTCGGGTCGAAGCCGGGGAGCACCCGGGCGGCGTGGTAATCGAAAAGGATCTTCCCGCCGAACTCGAGGTACAATTTGCCGGCCTTCTTCTTCACGCGTTCACGGATCGCCTCGCTCTGTTCGGTCAGGTATTTCTCATTGTCGAATCCGATCTTCCGCACGAAGTCCCCCTCCGTCATTTCTCTTTATGATGAAAGAGTATCCGAATCCTTTATACCAATGCAAGACGAAGCCGTCTGTGCTTTTTTTCAAAAAAAAATCGGCACATCATTGACAAAAATTCCCTAAAAAACAATATTGTTTTCACACGCCGGTTTCGGACGAGGTTCAGAGGACGATCTATCCGTGGATCGTATACCGGTGAACTGGAAAGGAGGAGAGAGAATGGAAATCATCATTACGAAGACGTATGAAGACATGAGCCGTGTCTCGGCGGAAATCATCGCGCGCGAAATCAAGCGCAAACACAACCTGGTGTTGGGCCTGGCCACCGGCGATACGCCCATCGGCACATACAAGGAACTCGTGAAGATACACCGGAACGAGGGGCTGGATTTTTCCAAGGTTACATCGTTCAACCTGGACGAGTACGTCGGACTGGCCCCGCTCCACCCCAACAGCTACAATTTCTTCATGCGGGAGAACCTTTTCCGCCACATCAATATCAACCCCGAGAACGTCTACGTCCCCCAGGGGAATACCGACGATCCCGAGGAATACTGCCTTTGGTATGAGGAGCAGATCAGGAAGTCCGGCGGCATCGATCTCCAGGTTCTCGGCATCGGCGGCGACGGGCATATCGCCTTCAACGAGCCCGGCTCGTCCTTCGCCAGCCGCACCCGGGTCAAGGCCCTCTACAGGCAGACGATCGAGGACAACGCCCGTTTTTTCGCCAAGATCGAGGACGTGCCGCGCTTCGCCATCACCATGGGCGTCGGCACCATTCTCGAGGCCCGGAAAATCATCCTTATCGCGAACGGCAGGAAGAAGGCGGACGTGTGCGCCGAGTTTATCGAGGGGCCGGTCACGAGCCAGATCACCGCCACCGCGCTCCAGCTTCATACCGAGGCCACGGTCGTGCTCGACGAAGAGGCGGCCTCCAAACTCTCCCGTACGGAATACTACAACTGGGTGCGCGACCATAAGCACTCCGTTCAAAAAATGATCGGCCGATAGAAGCCGAGGGAGCTTATACAGAACCGAATTTCGATATTATAATGAAAGGGGGCCGCATGGACGCAACGGGAAAAACGGCCGTCGCCGGGCTTGTTGAAAACTCCGAATGCGCCCGCGTGCTTGCGCCGCTCAAGGCGCGGACGACGGGAAGCCGGCTCTTCGGGTCCGATGTCCGTCGGCTTTCAAAGAAGGAGATCGACGCCCTCGTCGCCCTGGACAACTCGTGCGGCGATTGGTCGCGTATCAAGGTCGCCGACAAATTCAAGATCGATTTTATTCGGGGCGCCGCCTTCGCCGGCGACTGCGTCCTCGGCGTCTTTTCGGGCGCGCCGCGCGAGGCCGCGCCCGGCGTCACGCTGGCGAGCGGCATCTACGGCGTCACGATCGTCAATAGCGAGATAGGGAACGACTGCCTGGTGAAGGACTGCGGCCTCGTCGCCGGGTACGTCGTCGAAGAGGACGCGGTCCTCTTCCGGGTGGACGAGCTCAGCGCCGCGCCCGGCTGCGCTTTCGGCAACGGCGTGAAGATACCGGTCGGCAACGAGACCGGCGGCCGCGAAGTCGCGATGTACGCCGAGCTCGACATCGCACTCGCCGCCCGGGTGGCGCTCGATCGCTCCGACGCCGAGTTCCAGCGTTCCTTCGAAGAGGCCGCGGACAGCTACCGCGCGGCCGTGACGTGCGATTTCGGCTTCGCGGGGAAGGGCGCCGTCGTCCGGAATACGCGCGCGGTGAGGAACGTTTATCTGGGCGCCGGAGCGCTCATCGACGGCGCGACGCTCGTCGAAAACTGCACGATCCTCTCCGGCCCCGGGGAGCGGACAGAGGTAAGCCACGGAGCCGTGGTCCGCAACTCCTGCCTTCAGTGGGGGTGCGAGGCCACCACCATGGCAATCGTCGTCGATTCGCTCCTCACCGAGCATTCGCATGTCGAGCGGCACGGCAAGGTGACCGCCAGTATCATCGGGCCCAATACCGGGATCGCGGAAGGCGAGGTCACCTCCTGCCTCGTCGGCCCTTTCGTCGGTTTTCACCACCAGTCCCTGCTCATCGCCGCGCTCTGGCCCGAGGGAAAGGGCAACGTCGCCTACGGCGCCAACGTCGGTTCCAATCACACCTCCCGCGCGCCCGACCAGGAGATTTTCTGCGGCGAGGGCGTCTTTTTCGGCCTGGGAACGAGCGTCAAGTTTCCATCGGATTTTTCATGCGCCCCGTACTCGATCGTCGCCACCGGGGTCGATACGCTTCCTCAAAAAATCGAATTTCCCTTCTCCCTCATTGCCTCACCGGCCCGGGCTTGGCCCGACATATCCCCCGCCTTCAACGAGATCTTTCCGGGCTGGGTCCTTTCAGACAACATCTACATGGTCCGGCGCAACGAGGAGAAGTACGGGAAGCGGAACAAGGCGAAGCGGACGGCGTTCGACTTTACCGTCTTTCGTCCCGAAATCGTCGACCTCATGGCCGCGGCCCGGGACCGTCTACGCGGCGTCAAGGAGACCCAACCGGTCTACACCGGGAAAGACCTCGCCGGTCTGGGCAAGAATTACTTGACCGAGGAGGGTCGGCGGGCCGGGATCGCCGCCTATGAATTTTATATCGAGTATTATGCCCTGAGCGGTCTTTTCGACCGCTTGTCGGGCATCGGTAAAACCGGGGCAGCGTCGCTGTATTCGCAAAAGACCGATGACGTCGCCTGGGAGCACCGGCGCGCATTTCTCGCGCGGGAAGGCTGGAATGGACGGAGCGTGAAGGAGAATCTTCTCAGACTTGCGTCCGTACTGGACAAGATCGCCGAGGACACGTTCCGAGCCAAGGCCAAGGACGATGAGCGGGGCGCTCGGATCGTGCCGGGCTACGACGCGGCGGCCGCCAAGGCTGAGGCGGACGGGTTTATCAGGAGCACCCACGCGCAGATGTCGGAAGCGAAGCGGAAGATCAATATGTTGGTCGCTGATCTTTGACAACGCGGGACACGCGGCCTTCGATTCGGGCGCACTGCGAAAAACTCATCGCCCGGTAAACCGGCCGTTCCAAGCCCGTCACGGGGAGAATTGATTTTTGGCTTTCTACGCTCTTGGCAGCCGTTTCGACGAACGATTCTGCGACGCGAGGCGTTGTCCTTTCCGCCGCGGCCGGTTGCTCTGGTCGAAAGAAACCTGTACATTAGTATTTCAATGAATAAAAGAACCAAGAGTGAAAGGAGTGGTGAATGAAAAAGCGAAAGTTGGGTTCGAGCAATCTCATGGTATCGGCCGTCGGCCTGGGATGCATGGGGATGTCGGATTTCTACGGGCCGTCGGGCTTCGACGACAATGTCCGCCTCATCAAGAAGGCGGTCGACCTCGGCATCGATTTCTTCGACACGGCCGACATGTACGGCGTCGGCCACAACGAGTTCCTGGTCGGACAGGCGCTCAAGCGCGTGCGCGACAAGGTGGTCATCGCCACCAAATTCGGGAACATGCGGAGCCTTGAAGGCGGCTTCCTCGGCATTAACGGCAAGCCCGAGTACGTGAAGGCCGCCTGCGACATGAGCCTCAAGCGCCTAGGCGTGGAGGTCATCGACCTCTATTACCAGCACCGGGTGGACCCGGAGACCCCGATCGAGGAGACCGTCGGCGCCATGGCCGACCTGGTCAAGGCCGGCAAGGTCCGCTTCCTCGGCCTGTCAGAGGCTTCGGCCGCCACCCTGCGCCGGGCGTACGCCGTGCACCCGATCGCCGCACTCCAGACGGAATACTCGCTCTGGACGCGCGATCCGGAGGGCGAGATCCTGTCCGCCTGCCGCGAGCTCGACGTCGCCTTCGTCTCCTACAGCCCGCTCGGCCGCGGCATGCTCACGGCCAAGTACCGGTCTCCGGCGGCGTTCACCGAAAACGATTCCCGGCTCGCCATGCCTCGTTTTCAGGGAAAAAACCTCAAGCGCAACCTCAAACTCGTGCGCCAGCTCAAAGCCGTCGCCTCGAGCAAAGGGTACACGCCGGCTCAAGTGGCCCTGGCCTGGGTCCTTTCGCGCGGCGACAACGTCATTCCCATACCGGGAACCCGGCACACCAGATTCCTGCGCGACAACATCGCGGCGGTCGACATCAGCTTGACGCCCGAGGAATACGGAACGCTCGAATCGATCTTCGCCCCCGAAGCGATCCAAGGCGACCGCTACAACGAGAAGGGCATGAGCGTTGTGAATATCTAGGAGTCATACCCGGCCGGTCGTCGAGTCAACCGCGTACGTCCAGGTACGTGAAAAAAGGCATTTCTCGGCGGCGTTTCCATGGTTGATTTGAGAAACTCCGGGCAAGGTCACCGAAACCCATTCATCGCCTCATGCATCGTATTTTCACGCGGTTTCAAAAAAACGAATGCCGTCCGTTTCCGGAGCGCCGGCGCGAGACAGCTCGCCGGCGTTTCCGGAAACACATTGAAATTAAAAAAAGAGGGAGGCCAAAAATGAAAGCGATTATTATTCGTGAATTCGGTCCGCCCGAGGTGATGAACCTGGAAGAGTCGGCCGATCCGAAACCCGGCCGAGGCCAGGTCACAGTCGAAATCAAGGCGGCCGGCGTCAATCCCGTCGAAACCTACATTCGCTCCGGAGCGTACGCCCGCAAGCCGGATCTTCCCTACACGCCGGGCACGGACGGGGCGGGCCTCGTGAAAGAAACCGGACCCGGCGTCGGGACCGTCAAGCAGGGCGACCGGGTCTACCTTTCAGGATCGCTTTCCGGCACCTATGCCGAGATCGCTCTCTGCCGGGAGACCCAGGTCCACCCGCTCCCGGACAACACCGGCTTTGCGCAGGGAGCCGCGCTCGGCGTGCCGTACGCCACGGCCTGGCGCGCCCTGTTCCAGAAGGCGGACGTCAAAAAGGGCGAGACAGCCTTCATCCACGGTGGGAGCGGCGGGGTCGGGATCGCCGCCATCCAGCTCGCCCGCGCCGCGGGCCTGCACGTCGTCGGCACCGCGGGCACTCTGCGGGGGATGAAGCTCGTCGAGAACCAGGGAGCGTCGGCTCTCGATCACGGCGCGTCCGATTACATCGACCAGCTGCGCACGCTGACCGGCGGCCGCGGTCCGGACGTGATCCTGGAGATGCTCGCCAATGTCAACCTGGCCAAGGACCTGGCCGTAATCGCGCCCCGCGGCCGGATCGTCGTCATCGGCAGCCGCGGTAAAATCGAAATCGATCCGCGGCTGGTGATGGCGCACGAGGCGGTCGTCACCGGATTCGTGCTCTTCAACGCAACCGAGGGAGAGCTCAAGGCGATTCACGAGGGGCTGGCAAAAGGGCTCGCCGACGGGTCGCTTCGTCCCGCCATCGCCCTGGAATTCCCTCTTGCCCTGGCGCCGTCCGCGCATGAGGAGGTCATGGCGGGCGGACATTACGGAAAAATCGTGCTCGTGCCCTAGCAGGCTGTTGAAAAAGTTGAGCTTTTTCAACAGCCTGCTCGTATGGGTCGGGAACGCCGTCCGCTTTCGAGAAACTTCATGCGCAGTGTCCGGGCCCGTAGATTTCCCGGAAAACACCACCAGATTCCCTCGGTTTCTGACCTGATTCCCTTTCGCATCGATCATTAATCGTCTGCTCCCGGTTTCCTTGAGTACATTTTAGGTAAAGATACGGGAATCCACCTGAAAGCGAGCGACTGGGCGGTTTCAGGCGAGCGGGTAGTTTGCGATTGAATGGAAATTGAAAGGATGAAAAAAAATGGAGCAAAAATACGATTTCATCATCGTCGGCGGCGGATTGGCCGGTGCTTCCGCCATCGAGGGGATCCGTTCGCTGGACCGGGATCGGACGGTGCTCCTCGCGGGGGCCGACCCCAATCCTCCGTACGACCGGCCGCCTCTTTCGAAACAGTTATGGACGGGCAAGAAAAAGCCGGAGCAGATTTTTCTTCATGACGACGCCTGGTACCGCGACGCGGGCGTCGACCTCCGCCTGGGGACGACGGTGCGCGAGCTTGACGTCACCGCCAAGTCAATCATACTCGAGGGCGGTGAGCGGGTGGGTTACGGGAAGCTTCTGCTCGCGACCGGGGGACAACCGCGGCGCCTCACCGCGCCCGGCGCCGAGCTGCCGCGCGTGCGTTATTTCCGTACGTACAACGACTACCTCTGGCTGCGGGAGCGGGCGACGCCGGGCGCGCGGGCGGTCGTCGTCGGCGGCGGATTCATCGGGTCCGAGATCGCGGCCGCCCTTTCCATGAACGGGGTGGCGGTCACGATGATTTTTCCGGAGCCGTACCTCGCCCAGCGGGTCTTCCCCGAGGGTCTGGGCCGCGCGGTGCAGGAGGAGTACGGGCGGCGGGGCGTGACCGTGCTCGCCGGCGACATCCCCGTCTCTTTCGAGGAGAGGGGGGAGACGATCGTCGTCCGAACGAGGGAAGATTGCACCGTGGAGGCCGAGTTCGTGGTGGCCGGGATCGGCATCATACCGGCGATCAGTCTGGCCTTGGGCGCCGGACTGGCGTCGAACGGCGTCGTCCACGGCGGGGGAATCCGCGTGAACGAATTTCTCGCGACCTCGAACCCAGAGGTGTACGCGGCGGGCGACAACGCCTCGTTCTCGGCCAAAGCGCTGGGGGAGACGATCCGGATCGAGCATTGGGACAACGCGCTCGCCCAGGGCAAGGCCGCCGGCCGGAACATGGCCGGCGCCGGCGAGCCCTTCGAGTACCTGCCATATTTCTTCTCCGACCTGTTCGATTTCGGCTACGAGGCGGCGGGCCTGGTCGACGCCCGGCTTCCGACCCGCGCTGTGTGGCGGAAGGAGAATGAGACCGGCGTCGTGTACTACCTGCGGGACGGCCTGGTCAAGGGCGTCATGCTCTGCAACGTTTGGGGCAAGGTCGACGAGGCGCGTCGGGTCATCTCGACCGGCGTTTCCGTGAGCGATGAAGACTTGAAAAAAGCGATCGCCGTGTAACGTTCCGGCCTCAAGGAGCGGGCGCAACCTGCCGCACAATGACGATGTGCCGTTCCCGATTCCCTTCGGGCCGACTTACGTCGTGTATTTCCGTTTCCAGCCCGAGGCCCTCGAGCCCGGCAATCTCGGTCTCTATTTTTTCCCGCTTTCCCTTGTAGGAGAAAAGGACGCCCCGCTGCGCGAGGAGGCGCCGGACGAGCGCGTACATGTCGATGAGCGACGTCACCGCCCGGAAGGTGACGGCGTCAAAGCGAACGGCGGGCAGACTCGCCAGATCGTCCGCCACCGCGACGTGATCGAGCTTGAGAAGCGCGACCGTTCCGGAGAGGAAAGCCCGTTCACGCGATTTGCGCTCGCAGAGCGTGAAGCGCCGGTCGGTGACGAAGAGCGCGAGGGGCAGTCCGGGAAACCCGGCGCCGGTGCCGACGTCGAGGACAGAACCGCCGACGGGCACGAGAGCCGTAAGCAGCTTCAGTCCGGCCAGGGCGTCGAGCACGTGCCGGCTGACGAGCTCGCGCGCGTCCGCCTTGATGAAGCCGTAACGGGCGTTCCAGCGTTCGAGCTCCGAGAGGTAAAATTCGATTCGGGAAACCTTTTTGGCCGCGGCGGTAATGCCGAGCTCGGTCAGCCCTCCTATAATCATCTCGTGGCGCTGTGATTTCGATTCATTGTTCAAAACAAACCTCAGGCGTACCCGCTTTCCCGCCACTATACCATGAAAATGCCGCCGGAAAAACACAAAGGCGACACAGCGGTACGTCACCCTGCCGGCGACCCGGCGGGGCGCCGGAGGGAGGAGTATATGCGAGTGGCGGTGATACTCGGCGGGAAGAGCGCCGAGCGCGACGTTTCCCTGGCGAGCGGGGCCCAGGTGTTGCGGGCCCTGCGAGAGCGCGGGCACGAGGCGATCGCGGTCGACATGGAGCGGGGAAAGATGAGGAAGGACGATGAGGATCGGTTGCTCGGAGCGGAAATCGGCGTCTTCCCGCCGGCGGACGAGCTGATCGTTTCGACCCGGCGGTTCCCGGCGCGGTTCACGGATTTGACGGATGGCGGGAGCGGTGGATCCATCGACGTTTTTTTCCTGGCGGTGCACGGCGGCGCCGGCGAGGACGGCACCCTGCAGGCCGCACTGGAAACGGCGGGCGTCCCGTTTACGGGGAGCGGCTTCAGGGGGAGCGCCTTCGCCTTCGACAAGGACGCGGCCAAGCGGCTTTTCCGCGCGGCCGATGTGCCGACGCCGGATTGGCTCATGGCGCCGTGTTCTCCGGAAGAGGCCGGGGACCGCCTGGGCTGGCCTGTGATCGTCAAGCCGAACAAACAGGGTTCGACCGTCGGGCTTTCCCTCGCGAAGGGCTCGCCGGATCTGGAACCGGCGATCACGGCGGCGCTCCGGTATGACGACGAGGCAATGGTCGAGGCATTCGTTCCCGGCCGCGAGCTCACCGTCGGCGTGCTCGAGGACCGCGCCCTCGCCGTCGGCGAGATCGTCTGCCCTGACGGGGGAATCTTCGACTACGCGACCAAATACCGGACGGGCGCGGCGCATGAGAAATTCCCGGCATCGCTTTCGGCGGCGGAAACGAGGACGATCCGGGACCTGGCACTCCGCGCGCACCGAGCGTGCAAACTCCGCGATTACAGCCGCGTCGATTTTCGTCTGGATAACGCGGGCCGCTGGTGGTGCCTCGAGGTGAACTCGCTTCCAGGCTTGACGGCGACGAGCCTGTTTCCCCAATCCGCGGCGGCGGTCGGCATCGGCTTCCCGGAATTGTGCGAACGCATTTGCCGGTTGGCGATCGGAAGGCACAGGAGCCCGGATGCGAGATTCTAACAGGTTGTTGAAAACGTTGAGCTTTTTCAACAACCTGCTAGGGATTTTTCCTCTTCGTCACGTGCACGATGAGCACGGCGATGTCGGCGTTCCTCACGCCGGGAATGCGCGCGGCCTGGCCCACGGAGAGCGGCCGCACCTTGGCGAACTTCTCGCGCGCCTCCTTGGAAATGCCGTCAAGTGACGAATAATCGATGTCGGGGGAAAGGGCGAGGCGTTCCAACCGCTTCACCCTTTCCACCTCGTTTTCCTGCTTCTTGATATAGCCCTCGTACTTGAGGTCGAGCTCGGCCTGCCCCCGCCAGGCGGGCGGGAAGGCGGCGAGCTCGGGCTCGAGCTCGATGAGATCCTCAAGCTTTACGGCCGGGTCTTTGAGTGCGTAGGCGAAACTCTTGGACACGAACTTTTCCAAGTCGGTACGACGCGTCGCGTCATCGGTTTTCACTTTGCGTTTCTCGAGGAGCGCTTTTATCGTATCGATTTTATTTCTTTTTTCAAGAAAGCGCTCGTGGGCCTCTTTCGTCTGCAGCCCGGTTTTATATCCTTTCTCAAGAAGCCGGGCGTCCGCCGTGTCGTGCCTGAGGGAGAGACGATGCTCGGCGCGGGAGGTGAAGAGGCGGTAGGGCTCGGTGGTGCCGAGGGTGACGAGGTCGTCGATGAGAACGCCGATGTAGGCTTCGGCCCGGGAAAGGATCAAGGGCGGCTCGCCGCGGAGCTTGAGCCCGGCGTTCAGGCCCGCCATCAATCCCTGGGCCGCCGCCTCCTCGTAACCCGAGGTGCCGTTGGTCTGGCCGGCGACGAAAAGCCCGGCCAGGCGCTTCGTCTCCAGGCTGGGGTAGAGCTGGAGCGGGTTCAGGTAGTCGTACTCGACCGCGTAGCCCGGACGCGCGATGACGATGTCTTTGAGTCCGGGCACGGTTCGCAGGAAGCGGTCCTGCACTTCCTCCGGCAGCGACGATGAAATGCCGTTCAGGTACATTTCCTCGGTGGACAGTCCTTCGGGCTCCACGAAGATCTGGTGGCGCTCGCGGTCGGGGAATCGCATCACCTTGTCCTCGATCGAAGGGCAGTAGCGCGGGCCGACGCCGACTATTTTACCGCCATAGAGCGGAGAGCGTCCGATGTTCTCCCGAATGATCCGGTGCGTTTCCGCGTTGGTGTAGGTCACCCAACAAGGCACGGACGGTCGTTCTATTCTGTCGTAGGCGAAAGAAAACGGCAGGGCGACGTCTTCGCCCCGCTGCTCATCCATTTCATCGAACCGTACCGATCGCCTGAGCACCCGCGCCGGCGTGCCGGTTTTCAGGCGGCCGACATCGAAGCCGAGGCGCCGCAGCGACCGGCCAAGACCTTCCGCCGCCGGCTCGCCCAAGCGGCCGCCGGGTCCCGAGTACTCGCCGATGAAGATCGCCGCCTCCATGAAGGTGCCCGTGGTGAGGACCGTGACGCGCGAGGCGAAACGCCGGCCGCGCGCGGTGACCACTCCTTCCGCCGCCGTGCCCGCGGCATTGACGATGAAATCCGTGACCGTGTCCTGGAAGAGCGAGAGGTTCTTTTCGGCTTCCAGCGTGTGCTTGGCGAGGAGGGCATAGGCCTCCTTGTCGGTCTGGGCGCGCGGGGCCTGCACCGCCGGGCCCTTGCTTCGGTTGAGCATGCGGAACTGGATAAGTGTGCGGTCGGCGAGCTTGGCCATTTCCCCGCCCAGGGCGTCGATCTCGCGCACCAGGTTGCCCTTGGCCAGGCCGCCGACGGCCGGGTTGCAGGAGAGCCTGCCGACGGCGTCCAGGCTTTGAGTGACGAGGAGAGTGGAGAAGCCGAGGCGGGCCAGGGCGAGGGAAGCCTCGATGCCGGAGTGCCCGGCGCCGATTACAATCGCATCAAAGTCCATCGATTTCGTGATCCATTCTTTGCCTCAGCAGTATAGTTTGTTCGCGGCGCTTGGGCC
>JAFGSW010000015.1 GCA_016934415.1 Spirochaetales bacterium
GACCATGGTCGTGAGCGCCCCCATCATCCTCATTTACCCGTTCCTGCAGCGCTACTTCGTCCACGGCCTCACCATCGGCGGCGTTAAAGAGTGATTGTATAAGCTGAAATCAGACACGGGCTGCCGTCGCGGCAGCCCTTTTTTTTTGTGTTGTAGTTATCAGCGAGCGGCCGGGAATAGGTGTACCACATATTTTACATAGATGCCTCAACTTTACATCCTGGTACTTTTCAAGTATCTTTACAACACACCAGAGTGAGTCGAACATCGCATTTACCTCGCCCCATGCGGACCGACTTCCGAACGAAAGAGGCGCTATGTTTTCATTTTTCATCAAAAAAACGTTTTTCGACATGTGGGACAACCTCCTCGCCATGTTCCTCTTGAATGTCGGTTTCGTTTTTTTAGTGTGCGGCTTTTTTATTCTGCCGGCAATGACGGGCATCACCGGAACGTTTCTGATTTTTTACGTGGCGGCGGGTGTGGTCGTCATCGCCTATTACACGGGCGGAGTATTCCGCTTCACCCTCGACCTGTCGGACAATAAACGAGGGGGTTTGGTCCTTTTTTTCAAGCATTTGATCGGATCATGGAAACAAAATCTCGTGAGCTGCGTTCTCGCTCTCGTGCTGGCGGCGGCGGCGCTCGTCGCCATCCCTTCTTACCTGTTGGCGGATTCGATGGTGCTCGTGATAATCGGCGGGATCATGTTCTGGGCATGGTTCACGGCCTTTTTGGCGAGTCTCTTCTTTCCGCCGGCCTCCGTCCGCCTCAAGAAAAAGGTATTCTCCTGCCTGCGCGACAGTTTTTCGTTCGTGTTCGACAACCTCGCCTTCTGCCTGGCCGTGTTTTTCTTTTTTCTCATCACCCTTGCCGTCTCGGCGCTCCTTTTTTTCATGCTTCCCGGCCCGGCAACGGCGCTCCTCTGGATCAACGTCTGCTTCAAGATCAGGCTGTATAAATACGAATATCTGCGGACGCACCCAGGAACCGCTAAGCGGGACATCCCGTGGGACGAGCTCATTGCCGAGGACCGGAACATGCTGGGGAAGAGAACGCTGCGCGGAATGATTTTCCCCTGGCGCGAGTGACCGCTTTCATTGGAAGCGGTCCTTCGGTCGCGGACTTCAGCCGCGGCGGCAGCTTTCGGGAGGGCCGAGATAGCACGACCTGACGCCGCCCGCGTCCACCACTATTTTTTCAAAAACCACCCCGGTATCGACGAGCCACAAGTGCAAGACGTGCGTTCCGGCTTCCGATAAAGAGTGCTCGGAACTGGTGACCAGGATATTGTCCGCCACCGCCCGACACCAGGCGTTATAATCGAAATGATCATGCAGGTTGACGGTCTGCCTGCGCTGGTCGTCGAAAGAAACGGCGTAGCGCAATCCGCCCTCATTCCTGAAATCGAGGCTGGGAGATGCGTAGACCAGCACCTTCACCTTTCCCGGTTTGAAAAGGTGCAGCGTGTATTCCAGGCGCGGTCCGTCGAAGGCGGGCTTTACCCCGCCGCGGTTGACGGGGGAGGCCGTCATCCCGGAAAGCGTCCGGCCCAGCTCCGGCACTCGCCGCCAGGTGAAAGGCTCCCGCTCGACGGCTCTGGAAAAATGTTCCGCCTCCATGGACACGTATCCCCCGCCCTCTAGAAAGCCCTCCCCGATATCCCGATCGGGAATTTCCGGTCCATGGCAGTCGACGGCGATCACGACCTCGCCGTCCGGTCCGATGACGATGACGCGCGCCTCAGCCCGGCCGACCGGAGCCGCCTTCCAATCGATCTTCGCCCAGACCCTTAAGCCCCTGGCGACACGCCCCTCGTCGGGTTCGACGAGCACCCATGGCTCATCGGCGCGCACCCGAACCTCGAACGGCGTCCGACCGCGATTGAACACGTCGATGTAGTGGGCCTGACGCTGAAGGGGATCGAATTCCGGGAGACGCAGCCCGGTTTTGGTCCGCGGCCAAAATTTCACCGAGCCTTCCACGGCCACGCCCATCTCGGCGGCCTCGGGCACCTCGATTTCGCGGACGTCAGGCGGCACGTTCCGCTCCGGCTGTTGCCAGGAGATGTAGCCGATATGGGTCTGGTCCATGAAGTGATTCCATTTCCCGCCGGCGAGCGCATGGTTGTAATCGTCAGTGATCGCCTGGTCCCGCTCGAAAAGCTCCCGCACTCGAGCGGCCGTATCGTTCGTTTCCGATCGGCCCTGCGCCGCGTACAGGCGGTTTTTGGCCGCGGCCACGTAGAGCTCGTTCAGGTTGGCGCAGGCCCGTATCGGATGGAGCACGAGTTGATAGTAGGCGTCCCGTTGCCCGGGAGGAAGCTTCGCTTCCAGCCCTTCGGCCTCGGCGAGAAGACCGTTATATTCGTCAACCACCGTATCGGCCTCGCGGTAGTTGAGCAGGCTGTACGTGTCGGGCGAGAGCAACTCAGGCTTGCGCCGCCCGTTGTACTTCGTATAGCGGGTGATAAACGAGGCGATGCTCGGCGCATATTCCGGACCGAAAATGCTTTCCGCCCACAGGCGGCCGTATTCGGGCAGTCGCTCGACCGGCCAGCGATCAGGATCCCAGGCGAAATCGAGGAAAAACGACATTGGGAATTCCATCGGTTTCAGGTCCCCGACATTCACGACCCAGATGCGGTCTATCCCCGAGTCGTAGGCGAGACGCAACTGCTCCCACACGCGGGCGATCGGGCTCGTATTGAGCCATTTGTAGTTCCGCGGATCGCCGACGTAATCGAAATGGTAATACAAGCCGAAGCCGCCCGAGCGGCCGCGGGTGTCGGGCCGGGGGATGCGGCGCAGGTTGCCCCAGTTGTCGTCGCAGAGCATGATGGTTACGTCCTCGGGAACCGTCATGCCCTTGTCGTAATAGTCCTGCACCTCCTTGTAGGCGACCCACACTTGCGGCATGCACGCCGGGCCCTTCCCCGTCGCCCGGTCGATGATTTCCCTTTGGTCGTCGATGATCCGCTTCAGCACCTTGCTGTTCGCCCGCCCGCTCATCGGCTCGTCGCCGTCGCCGCGCATGCCCAAGGTCACCAGGCTCTCGAAGCCTTCCATACGCCGGATGCCTTCCTCCCAAAATTCGCGGATCGCGGGTCCGTTCTCCGCGTAGTCCCATGGGCCGCGCCCGTACCGGCGCCATTCGTCGTGCGCCCGCAGGCACGGCTCGTGATGCGAAGTGCCGATGACGATACCGTATTCTCGCGCCTTCACCTGGTTCTGCGGGTCATCGTCGAAAAAAGAATTGCCCCACATGGCCGGCCACAGAAAATTACCCTTGAGCCTGAGAATGAGCTCGAATACCTTTTCGTAAAATTGATGGTTGAGTCCGCCGAATTTTTCGTTCGCCCATCTGGTGAGGGCCGGCATCTCGTCGTTGAGGAAAATTCCGCGATAACGTACTTTCGGCTCGCCGTCCGTCCAGGAGCCGGCGGCGATGAAAAGATCCGAACGCCGGGCAACGGGCGCGTCGGCCCACCAATACCAGGGGGAAACGCCGATCCGGGCGCACAGATCGTAGATGCCGTAAATGGATCCCCGCTGATCGCTGCCGGCGATGACGAAGGCGCGTGCGATGCCGGGAAACGAAAGATCCGCGGCCTGGACGACCTGGACCAGGTAGGCCTCCCGTTTTCCAGACAGGACCGCGGGATCGATTGTGTTTCGTTTTGCGAGGGTATCGATAATCCTGTTCTTTCCCAGCGTCCCGGCGATAACGACGGCGCGGCCCGGCGGCGCCGTTTCGTCGAAAAACAGACCCGGCTCCTTCCCGATGACCCGGCCAACGTCCGCTTTGAGATCGCCGAGGGCTCGGATGACGCCCCCGTGATCGGAAGGATCCGCCCAGATGGGCGCAGGAACACCGCCCCTTGTCAAAACAAAACACCCGTCCGTTTCCGTACCGGTGACGGCATACGTTTCGGGGACGGGGTGGTTGGACGCCGTCGAATACCGATCATGTTCCATAAAAAGCCGAGCCTCTCTTTCGCATTCCGTTCGGGGAATCCCGCCGCGTCCGCCGGGACCTTCCCCCCGTCAAACGTCCTTCTCTCCCATCCCTTGACTTACCAAAGGAAAAAATAATAATACAAACTGTCGTCTGTTGAAAGGGGCTTCACGTTCCGCCTCCCGCAGAGCGACTCTTCCGGCTCCGCGATTGCCGCACTGACGATACATCGCCCGGCATCTCCCGATCAGTAAAGGAGTCCGTCATGTCATATATCGAATCCATGTTCGACGTCAAAGGCCGCGTGGCGCTCATCACCGGCGGGGCCGGCATCCTCGGCGGTGAAATGGCCTCAGGCCTGCGTCGGGCCGGCGCCGACGTCGTCCTCCTCGATCTCTCCCAAAAACGAATCGATGAGCGGATCGAGCGGATGTTCGACAGCGATCCGGGCGTCAGCGGTTACGAGTGCAACGTGCTCGACGCCGCGTGCCTGGTGGGCGTCCGGGACGCCATTCTGGCCCGGAACAAGCGCATCGACATTCTCATCAACGCCGCCGGCGGCAACATGCCCGGTGCCACCATCCCGGACGACGGTTCGGTTTTCGATGTTTCCCTCGAAGGCTTCCGGGGCGCCGTCGATCTCAACTTCTTCGGCACCGTCATCCCCTCGCTCGTTTTCGGCAAGCCCATGGCCGACCGCGGCAAGGGATCGATCATCAACATCTCCTCCATGGCCGCGTCGCGCATGCTCACCCGGGTGGTCGCCTATTCGGCCGCCAAGGCCGCCATCGACAACTTCACCAAGTGGCTGGCGATGGAGCTCGCGAAGAAGCGCGGCGAAGGGCTGCGCGTGAACGCCATCGCGCCCGGTTTCTTCCTCACCGACCAGAACCGCGACCTCATGACGAACAAGGACGGCTCCTATACCGAACGCGGCAACAAGGTGATCCGGCAGACCCCGTTCGGCCGGCTCGGCCGCCCGGAGGACCTCGTCGGCACCGTCCTGTGGCTGGCGAGCGACGCCTCCGCCTTTGTCACCGGAACCGTCACGCCCATCGACGGCGGATTCAGCATCTACAGCGGCGTGTAGGAAGGTCAGACGATGCGCGATTCTTTCTTCTCCGACAACTTCCTTCTCGAAACCAAAACCGCGCGCCGTCTTTTTTTCGATTGCGCGGCCGGACTCCCCATCATCGACTATCATTCCCACCTGCCGCCCAAAGACATCGCGGCCGACAGGAGATACGGGTCACTCACGGAAATATGGCTTGAGGGCGATCATTACAAATGGCGGGCCATGCGCGCCAACGGCGTCGACGAGCGGTATTGTACCGGAAAGGCCGGCGATCGGGACAAGTTCATGAAATGGGCCGAAACCGTTCCCTCCACCCTGCGCAATCCCCTCTATCACTGGACGCACCTGGAATTGAAAAATCCCTTCGGAATCCGGCGTCTCCTCAATCCCGGAACCGCTCCTGCAATCTACCACGAGGCGAACGATCTGCTCAATGAGCGGTTCTCGGTGAAAAACCTGCTGCTTCATTTCAATGTCGAGATCGTCTGCACCTGCGACGGGCCCCTCGATTCGCTCGAATGGCACGCGGCGCTGGCGCGCGAGGGTTTTGCGGTCAAGGTCCTGCCCTCCTTCCGCCCGGACGACGCCCTGGCCGCGGAGCGGCCCGAGGCCTTCGCGGCGTTCGTGAAGGGTTTGGCCGCCCTGACCGACACGGACATCCGCGATTTCCGCGCCTACCTGAGTGCGCTGCGGAAGCGCCACGATTATTTCTCGGCCCACGGCTGTCGCCTTTCCGATCACGGCTGGGAAACGGTCTTGGCTCTGGAGTATACCGACGCGGAGTGTGAGGCGATTTTCGAAAAACTCCTGCGCGGCCGAACACTCGCACCCGACGACATCGGCAAATTCAAATCCGCCGTCCGGTACGAGCTCGCGGTCATGGACCACGAGGCCGGCTGGGCCCAGTTGTTTCACATCGGGGCGATCCGGAACGTGAACAGCCGGGCCTTCGGCGAATTGGGACCCAACACCGGCTACGACTCGATCGGGGACGGTGTGTCGATCCGAGACCTGGCCTTTTTCCTGGACCGCCTCGAGAGGGACGGGCGGCTCGCCAAGACCGTCCTCTTCAACCTCAATCCCAGGGACAACGCCGCCTGCGCCGCCCTGACAGGCTGCTTCCAGGACGGCCGCGTTCCTGGCAAGATCCAGTGGGGTCCCGCCTGGTGGTTCCTCGACCACCGCGACGGGATCGAGGAGCACCTGAACGTCCTTTCGAGTCAGGGCCTGCTCGCCCGCTTCGTGGGCATGGTCACCGACTCGCGCAGCTTTCTTTCTTTCTCGCGCCATGAATATTTCCGCCGCATCCTGTGCACTATTCTAGGGCGTGAGGCGGAGCGCGGTCTCGTTCCCCGCGACATGGGCCTGCTCGGACGGATCGTACGCGACGTGTGCTACGAAAACGCGAAGCGGTATTTCGATTTTTAACGCCCGAAATCGGCGACGAGCCGTGGAGTAATACGCATGAAAATCACCAACGCCAAAGTCATCGTCTCCTGCCCGGGCAGGAATTTCGTCACCTTGAAAGTGATGACCGACGAGGGGGTGTTCGGCCTGGGGGACGCCACCTTGAACGGCCGCGAAAAAGCGGTCTCGATCTGTCTCGAGGAACACATTCTGCCCTCTTTGATCGGTAGAGATCCCGCGAACATTGAAGACATCTGGCATTTCTTCTACAAAGGCGCCTACTGGAAGCGCGGCGGAGTGAACATGGCCGCGATTTCAGCGGTGGATACCGCCCTCTGGGACATCAAGGGGAAGGTCTTGGGCGCTCCGGTCTACAACCTGATCGGCGGCCGCAGCCGGGAGCGGATTATGGTCTACGCCCACGTCACCGGGCGCGACGCGGAGGAGACCGCCGAACAGGCGAAGGGGGCGGCTGCGGCCGGTTTCCGCGCGGTGCGGATCCAGTCCGGCATCCCGGGGATCGACCATACCTACGGCGTGCCCGGCGGCCGCGCCCCCTACGAGCCGGCCGAACCGGGGCTGCCTAAGGAATATTTCTGGGACACCTCCCGCTATCTCAATTTCATCCCGAAACTTTTCTCCCGCGTCAGGCAGGCCTGCGGCGACGAACTCCATCTCCTCCACGACGTTCATCATCGCCTGACGCCGATTGAAGCCGCCCGCCTGGGCCGCGAGCTCGAACCCTTCCACCCGTTCTGGCTCGAAGACCCGGTGTCGGGAGAGCTTCAGGAGGGTCTGCGCCTTCTCCGCGCCCACTCAACCGTGCCCGTCGCCATCGGCGAGGTGTTCAACACGATGTACGACTACACCACCCTCATAAGCGAGCAACTTATCGATTTTATTCGCCTGCCTCCGGCGCACGGCGGCGGCATCACGCACGCCCTTAAAACTGCGGCGTTCGCTTCGGCTTACCATATTCAGACCGGATATCACGGCGCCACCGACATTTCTCCTGTCGGTCTGGCCGCCGCCCTGCACTGCGACCTGGCCCTCAACAATTTCGGCATCCAGGAATACATGCCGCATCAGGAGATAGTCCGCGAGGTTTTCTCGTGGAATTACGAATACCGCGACGGGGATATGCACCTGGCCGAACGACCCGGGCTCGGCGTGGAAATCGACGAAGCCAAGGCGAAGAAATACCTGTACCGATGCGCCAGCCTGCCCGTGAACCGGAAAATGGACGGCACCCTTCATTATTGGTGAGAGATTAACGCACGGAGTAGGGCGATTCTCACACGGGCTTTCTGGAGCCTGACCGCTTTTTTTGGGCAGCCCGACGCCGGGGAGCGGCGGGTCAGCTTGACATTATCATCCTAAATGTCTACGTTAAAGGGCACACCGATACCCGCCGTTTGGCGGGTAAAAAACTAAGCATAGGGAATATGCATTACGAATTAGGAGGCTACCTAATGAAGAAAAACTTTTTCCTTACCGTCATTGCAGTGCTTGCCTTCGTCGTTTCGTGCGGCACAACCGGTGGTGGTGGCGATGGAATGGCTTCCTCCACGGAACCGCCCGCCAACCCGACGACTGTAATAAAATTACAAGCCGCGGACGCGAAACTCACCACGAACGCCCAGCTCCAGTACGAGCAGAGCGCCGACCGGGACAACATTGGCTGGTGGGAAAAAACCGACGACCTCATCGATTGGACCTTGGAAGTCAAGGAAGCCGGCACCTATTGGGTCATGGCCCGCGTCTCCTGCGATCCCCAGTTCCCCGGCTCGGAAGTCAACGTGACGGTCAACAACAAGGTTTTGAACTTCACGGTTCCCGATACCGGCTCCTGGACCGACTATGTTATGCTCAACTGCGGAAGCGTGGATCTGAAACCGGGCAGCTACCCCGTCCGCGTTCAGGCGACCAAAGTCGCCAGCCGCTTCGTGTGCAACCTCGCCTACCTTTCCTTTATGAAATAGCGATTTCTAGTGTCACGTTTATAAAAAAGCCGTCCCGAAAGGACGGCTTTTTTTTGCATAAACATGGTCCGACGTTCCGCCGGCCCTTGAAAGCTCGGGATATCGCGCCCCGTTTCCCGACGGCGAGCACTCACTTTCAGCTATTCATGATTCCCTTGATCTGATCGAGCGATAAGGCGGCGTTGTAGATGCGCAGATCGTCAATGGAGTCCGCGAACTGCCTCTGGAGCGATCGTTCGTTGTCCAGGCAGCCGACCGACACGTTGAAGGCATCCTCGGGACTCTCGGACTCGTCCTCGAACGTACCCACCGGTTCGCCGTCCACGTAAATAGCGACGGACCCGGGGGCCTTCACAAGCGCCGCGTGATGCCACTGGCCGTCGTTGTAGACGGTGTCGGTGTACACGTCCGTCCCCCCGCTCTGTCCCAGGGGAAAACGATGTAAATAGCGAAGGCCGCCGTTGAACTGCATTTCCATAAGAATTCCGTGCATGACGCCGGGAGCGGTTTTAAACCATAGTGAGACCGTATACGCCGGCAGCTCGAAGTTGCCTTCTATGAATCCGTTCGTATCGAGGCCGTCGAGCGTCAGACAACCTCCCTTGGCGCCTTTTCCCCAAGCCGGTTTTCCCTCCAGGTTGCAGTCCACGCTCTTGCCGCTCGAGTCCTTCGCGACCGTACCGGACGTCTCGTCGAATTCCCACCAACCGACCATCTCCTCGATCACCTGGGGGCTCGCGCATTGGGTGAACGCCGCCGCCGAGATCAAGCAGACGACCGCGAGCGCAATGCTCTTTCTCAGGAGCGTGTGAGTTTTCATGTGCATTTTTTACCCCCTTTTCTATGAGCGCCCTTCAGCGCGGGCGCCGTGATAACCGATAATTTACTTTTTCCGCTTCACCCGTCATGAAGCGTGCCGATATCCGCTCACGCGGCTCAGTTGACGGGAATAAACTCATAATCCAAAGCCGACATCGCCCGGGAAAGCATGAGAGATGTGCCTCCCGATCCGGGAAACAAAAAGTTGAGTTTTTTCTCCGGGCCGGCCTTCAACACGTCAAGTACGGCGTCGTACGCCGGCTTGGGAGCGTACAGTGCGTCGAACAAGAGCGCTGTGGCATAGCCCGGGAAGGCGGACGGTATCCAGGAATCCCTGTCGCTCGTGCCCCAGGTCGTGATCGCGGTCACCTTATCGAGACTTAAGGCGATACGGAAAAAATCGCGGTAAATCTGCGCCTGGTGCGCGAGCTTTTCTTCGGTTGCGAGCTTGATGCGGACATCCAGCTCGGTGAACTGCACCTCGAACCCGAGGTCGATGAAACGCCGCACGTTTGCGAGAAGCGCCTGGAAGCTCAGCGCCCCCTCCTCCGTGACGTGCGCCTGAATGCCGACCCCGTGGATGGGGACGCCCTGAGCGAGCAATTTTTCCACGAGGGCGTACAACCCGTTCGACTTGGGATTCATCATCTCGACGTCGTAATCATTGATGAAAAGTCTGGCTTCGGGCTCGGCCTCATGCGCCCAGATGAACGCCTTTTCAATATACTCTGTGCCGCAGGTTTTCTGGAAAAAACTTGAGTGTTCTCGCAGACGCCCATTGTCCTCGAACGCCTCATTGACAACGTCCCAGGCGTACAGCCTTCCCTTGTACATACCGACGAGCGTGGTGATGTATTCCTTGAGAAATTGATGCACCTGCTCCTTCGACCAGCCGGACCGCTGGAGCCAACCCGGCACCGCCTTGTGCCAAACGAGGGTATGGCCCCTCACCTTTATCCCGTGCTCCTCCGCCCAGGCGATAATGGTGTCCGGATTTTTCACGTTGTACGCGCCCTGCTTTCGGGCGACATAGTCCATCTTGAGTTCGTTCTCCGGCGTGAGTGAGCTAAAATTCTTCGCTGTGACCGCGCAAAAATTTTTACTGTAGAGTTGGGCGCGTCCGGCCGCCGTGCCGACGAGCAGGCCGTACTTGGCGGCTTCGTCCCGCAGGCTTTCTTGAGCGAATACCGCCGCAGCCGCGATGAACAAATGTAAACCTATAATTATTCCATTAATTTAACTCTTCATGACGCCCTGCTCGTATCTCCGTATTATTCTATTTTCTCATTTATTTTTCAAGCGTCCCCGGCCGAGCGCTTCCTTGACGGCGAAATACGCCGGTTTTGGATTGTACTCATCGTCGAACAGCAAGGCCGAGCCGAAACCGTTATACGCCCCCGGTATCCAGGAAACGGGGTCCGCCGCCCCCCACAATGTCACTCCCGTCACGCCGCGCGTCAAGACGGCTATCTCGAAAAACCCGGCGTAGATTTCCGCTTGGTGCTTGAGCTGCTCGGGCGTCGGCTCGCCTTGGATGCGGACATCGAGCTCAGTGAACTGCACCTCGAGCCCGAGGGCGATGAAGCGCCGCACGTTCTCCGCCACGCTCTTGAAATTCGGAGGAGATTTTTCGGCTACGTGGCATTGGAATCCAACCCCGTCAATGGGCACTTGTCGGGCGAGGAGTTTTTTCACCAGCGCGTAGAGTCCGTTTGATTTTGCGTTGACAACCGCCACGCCGTAGTCGTTGATGAAAAGACGCGCCTTCGGATCCGCCGCGCGCGCCCAGCGAAAGGGTTCCTCGATGTAGCCGTCCCCGCACGTCTCGGCCCAGAAACTCGTTTTGCCGTCGCGAAGGCGGCCCTTCTCGTCCAACACTTCGTTCAACACGTCCCAGGCGTAAATCCGGCCTTTGTACCTGCCTACCACGGTGGCAATATAATCCTGCAGAAAAGCCAGGACCTGATCCTTTTTCAAGTTCGCCTTCTTGAGCCAGCTCGGTACCGAGTTATGCCATACCAGGGTGTGGCCCCGGATTTTCATGCCGTGTTCCTCGCCCCATGCAATCATGTAATCCGGCGCAATGTAAAAATAGGAACCCGGTCCCCCGGAGACCGAAGCGGGTTTGAGCTCGTTTTCTATGGTGAGAGAGTCGAACTCGCGGGGCGCTGTCTTGCGCACGCCCGGGTTGTTGAGACCCCCCCGCTGGAGGGAGGTGCCGATGAGGAGATTGTGTTCGGCGGCCAGGTCCCTCAGGAATGGCGCCGCGGGAGCGGCGGCCTCTTGGGCGAACGCCAAGGCACCCGGAAAAAACAGGAAGACGATTAAAACGCTGCGAATAATTCTGCTCATCGGTTTCTCCTTCATGACGAGAATTCTATCATTTTACGCAGGCTTGAACCAGATTTCATATGCATCATTAATGGTAACTATATCAAGCCAATTTTCAAACAAAAACCGGCCGCTCGAGAGCTCATGAAAAAGGCATTCGGGAAAGCGATGCGATACAAATATGCAAGAGAATATATCTGAGCGCTATAATTCCGGATAGTGCGATGCGAAACAGACGGGACAAATTCCGTGGCTGACGTCGATCCGGGCGCTGGAAACGGGAACGGGCTTGACCCGCTTCCATTTGTCCCCGGGGAATTTAACCCGCCCGCAGCCGGCGCACATAAGAACCAGACGGGATCTTTTGGAAATGTTTTGACTTTTACTTGACATGAACAGAGTACTCCGCCTTCCTTCCTTAGCAGTCTCCTGGCCTACATTACGTTTTATATTTCGGCCTTCCCTGAAAAAAAATAAACGCTTCCGGCGCAAAATCTACATCCAATATATTAATAGACTCAAAAACTTCAGGTAACAATTATATTAACAACTACGATAAAAACGCGTAAAAGCTATCGTAAGGAGGGTTGATTGACGATTTTTCGTATATAGAATAATATCAATTTTATATAAGGAGGGTGTTTATGTCGGCATGGGATATCATTTATTTCATTATCGGAATCGTCGTGGCGGTCGTGGGAATCTGGAATCTGGCCCAGCGCCGGTTTGTTTTTCTTTCGATCGTCAGCCTGCTCTTCTTCCTGGTCGTTCTTTTCACGTTCGTGGTGAAGATCGGCCTCATCAGCTTCGTATTGATACCGGGCACGACCGTGGGCGAGCTCGCCTTGTACGGCGCCATCCCGGTCTTCATCGTCCTGGCGTTCTTCACCAGGGGAAGCCGTTAACGTCCGGCCGACCCTTTCCGCCTCGTGAGCATCTCCTTGACCCGCGTCACCGCCTCGGCGGGCGTAGCGGCGACGGCCGTGAACAATGGTTCTCCCCCGGCCGTCATCCCGGCCTGTTCCGGTACGGCCAGGCCGACGACCGGTTTCCCCCTGATGCGGGCGAAGGCTATTTCCGAGAGCGTGCCGAAACTTCCGGCAATCGCAATGACCGCGTCGCTCATGGTCACAAGCAATGTGTTCCTCACGTGCCCCAGACCGGTGGGCAGCGCCAGGGTCAGGTATGGATTGCCGTCCGACCGCTCCGTTCCCGGCAGCAGGCCGACGACCGTGCCGTCCGCCCCGGCGGCTCCCTGCGATGCGGCTTCCATCACTCCGCCCAATCCCCCGTTCAGAAGCACCCACTCTTCCCCGGCGACGAGCCTCCCGGTCTCGCGGGCGAGCGCGGCCGAGGCCTCGTCCGCCTCTCCGCCGCCGATCACGGCAACGTAGATACGGCCGACCGCCGCGCCCGTCTTCATTGCCCGCCCTTCCAGGCGATCATCGCGATCTCGACGCACGCGCCCGCGGGGAGGGCGGCCGCTTGGATCGTGGTACGCGCCGGCCTGGCGTCGCCCATCGCCTTTTCATAGATATCGTTCACTGCTTGAAAACCCGCCAGGTCCGTCAAGCAGATGGTCGTGAAAACCACGTCCGCGAACGAGGCGTTGCCCACGGCGAGCACTCGGCGCAGGTTCTCGAGCACCTGCCGGGCCTCCTCCTCAATACCCCCCCCGACGAGTCTGTTCGTATGCGGGTCCAGAGCGATCTGGCCCGACGTAAAGATGAAGCCGGCCGCGGTCACGGCCTGGGAATACGGGCCGATCGGCTGCGGGGCTTCGGGCGAGAAAAGCGTGGACGGCGGCATGGGAACCTCCCTTGGCAAAGAACAGAAGTCGATGTTCTATTCAGGAAAAATCATGGTGGCGAAATAATCCTCCATGGTCTCAGCCCGGCGGATGAGATCGACCGACCCGTCCTCCTTCAGGAGAAGCTCGGCGGAGCGGAGCTTGCCGTTATAGTTGAAACCCATGGAAAACCCGTGCGCGCCCGTGTCGTGGATGGCGACGATGTCGCCGACTTCGATTTCGGGAAGCGGCCGCTGGATGGCGAACTTGTCGTTGTTTTCGCAGAGCGAACCGGTGACGTCGTAGACCTTCGTGAGGGGCGCCTTCTCCTTGCCGAGCACGGTGATGTGGTGGTAGGCGCCGTACACGCCCGGCCGCATGAGGTTGGCGCTGGAGGCGTCGAGGCCGACGTATTCCCGATAGATGTTCTTCTTGTGGAGTACGGTGGAGACGAGCCAGCCGTACGGCCCGGTGATATAGCGGCCGCACTCGGCGTAGATCTTCAAGGGATGAAGGCCAGCGGGTTTCACGATCTCGTCATAGGCCGCCTTGACCTCAGTCCCCAGCGCCTCGATGTCGACCGCGTCCTGTTCCGGCTTATAGGGGATGCCGATGCCGCCGGAGAGATTCACGAACTCGATGCGCACACCGGTCTTCTGCTTCACCTCCGCGGCGAGTGTAAAGAGCATTTCCGCCGTCTTCAGGTAATGAGAGCGGTCTATATCGTTGGAGATGATGAAGCAGTGGAGCCCAAAACGCTTCACACCGAGATCCCGCAGGCGGCCGTACCCTTCGAAAATCTGTTCGTACGTGAAGCCGTATTTCGCCTCGACGGGGTTCCCGATGATGGCGTTCCCCGTGCGCCGCGGTCCGGGATTGTAGCGCAGGCAGACGAGCTCCGGGATGCCCGCGTGCTCTTTCAGAAAGTCGATATGACTGATGTCGTCCAGATTGATGATCGCGCCGATCTCGCGCGCCTTCTTGAACTCGGCGGCCGGCGTGTCATTGGAAGTGAACATGACGTTCTCGCCCGTGATGCCGACGCGTTCGGAGATGACGAGCTCGGGCAAAGAACTGCAGTCAGTGCCGCATCCGAGGTCGCCGAGGAGCCTCACGATCCGCGGGTTGGGGCAGGCCTTGACCGCGAAATATTCCTTAAAACCGGGCGCCCAGTCAAAGGCCGCCAGGAAGCGGCGCGTATTTTCCTTGATGGCGCGTTCGTCGTAAATGTGGAAGGGCGTGGGGTATCGGCGAATGATCTGTTCCATTTCCGACTTGATGAAGGGTAGTGTCTTTTCTGTCATGAAGAGTCGGCCTTTGAAATAAAAATCGGTGATATCAATATAATCGCGGCGTCATGGCCGGTCAAGTGATATGGTCGCGCGGGTATGAATTCGATATCGGTTTTTACATCCAGAGATAACCCAATTTCAGATTCACATCCAGTCGCGTCGTTCCCTCATTTCCGTCTGAACGAGATGCGCCTTCCTACCATGTAGAAGGGGATATGGTTCTTTTCCAAAGCGCCGGCATCCTGGGAATAGCCGTAGACCAGCCAGCCGTCCGCGGTCGAGCCCGAGTCCAGGATAACAGAGGGGTACCACGCGAACTCCTTGCCGTCGAGCGAATAAGTGTAATTTTCGGTCAGGCGAAAACCCCGCGACCATCCGATCCCGTCGTCCGAATAGGCGAGGTAGAATCCGCTGTGCTTCGGTCCATTGTTTCCATCGTTCTCTTGCCAGAATGAGAGGGCGTATATCATCACGTAGGAACCGATCGCCTTGGAATAGAAAACGTGCGATTCCTGGGTGTCCGCCAGGTTCATGTACTTTGAATCCACCACCGCCGAGTCGAGCCCCCCCAGACCTTCCTCGGTGAAGCCGCCACGGTAGTACTTTTTAAAGGAGCCCGGCAGCGGAGGCCGCTCCCGAATGTCGGCGCGGGCCATGCAAATATGCACCTGGTCCCCGTTTACGCGCGAGAATTCGGCGTAATAGATATAGAGGTATCGTCCGTTCTTGTCACGTACGAGCGCGAGGTCCGCCACACCGCGGGTGGTTTGGCCAGGATATGTGGACCAGCTCTTCGATTTACATGATTCGATGACCAGGCCCTTTTTCTCCCATGTGGCCCCGTTGTCATCGGACACGGCCACGGCGATCCGCCCGTACCAGAACGCGCCCGGCTCACTCTCAATCCGCGGTTCTCCTTCGAAGTTTTCGCCGTCGTACGCGTGGTAAAAACCGTACAGCCGGCCGTCGGTATGCCGGTATACGCCGTCGATGTAGGCGGAAAAATTGTCGAATGATCCCTTTCCGCCCTTGGTCAGGACCGGGACGCTTTTTGTCCAGTGACTGAGGTCGGTGCCCTCCAACAGATACGTGTCTCCCCAAACCGGCAGAAGCAATCGGTACGGGTTACGGCCGAGTAGAGTGACGGTCGCGTTTGGGAAATATTCAAACCCCAGACCGCCCCTCGCCAACAGTGTCTCCTGGGGACCCAGCGTCACCGCAACACCGCGGCCTTGCGCATCCTTCGTCGCTATCGTGCCCTTTTCGCTTTTTGCGATCGCCGTGCCTGTCTCCGCCCATTCCCGCTCGAGATCAACCGAAAGTACGCCGCCTGCGTCCTTCCCGACTTCCACGGACAACGATCGCGTCATGAAGCCGATCCGGGAAACGGTGAACTCAAGCTTATCGCCTTCCGGGAACAGGCCCTGGAAACGTCCGTATCCCACCGACTCGCCGGCCAGGTAAATCTCCGCATCCTCGGGCTTCGCCTGCAGGCTGATGCGATATCTTTTCTCCTCCTCGTCCGCCGGCACGGCGTCGGAAAAACGCTTGGAAAGCTCGTCGATCCGTTCGAGAAGCGTGCGCTCCGCGTCCGTCTGCGGCCGCGGCGCGGCCACGAGCCTGGAAAGCTCGGTTTTGGCCTTATGGACGGCGGCCTTCAATCTCTTCCTGGCCGCCGCGTCCGGTTGCGCCGCTGAAACAGTTTCGACCTCTTTCTCCACTGCGGCCATGCTCTTTTCAGCCGCGGCTTCAGCCGCCGCGCTCACCTTCGCCGCCCGTCCCGCTTCCACAAGCCGGCCGACTTGTCCCAACTCGGCAAGGTCCGTTTCCATATCCTTTACCCGCAGGCTCTCGCTGAGTTTTTCCAGATCGAGAGCCGCCGGAGCGATGCTCACCACGCCCAACCGCACCGTGAGGAGCGTGTCGAATTCGTCGGAGACGCTGACCGCGAATTCCGTGCCTTTCACTCCGCAGGCCGCGGTCTTCGTCTTCACCCTGAACCGTTCGCTCCCCGCGAGCTTATCGACCTTGCACAGGATCATGCCGGAGGCCTGGCGCAGGCCGATGTCGGTTCCCCCCTCCGCGAGCGAGAGCGAATCGAGACGGACTTCGGTGTTTTCCTCAATCCGCACCGCCGCCCGCCTGCCGAACTGAAGCTCGCACGAGGAGCGGGCGCCGGTCTTCACGGACTGATCCCCCCGAAGAAAATCGCCGGCCGCGATCGAGGTCCACTCACCCGTTCGATTCACCGAGACGCTGCCGGTCGTGCACAGGACGAGCGCCCGATCGCCGATATTCGCGCCGACCGATACGGCTTCCGCCCGTCCCATCGACGACGAGCTCTGCCGGTCGCCCTGGCCGCAACCGGGAAGAACGAGGAACGCGATGAGAATTAATGAAAGACTGAAGGAGCAAGCGATTTTCATATCGGCCTCTTCAATTTTCGAATTGATATTTGCATTGTAACTCGAAATCGTTTTATTTCAACCAGGCCGGCGGACAAAGATGAAGGCGATTGGATCGTCCGGCGCTAGGCTGAAGGCAGCTCCAGGTAAAAAGACGAGCCCTTTCCCGGCTCGCTCTTGACGTTGAGCGTGCCGCCGTTTTTCTCGGCGAATACCTTGCTGACAATGAGACCGAGCCCGCTCCCCCTTTCACCGGTGTCCGTCGCTTCGCTCTGCTTCTCATCGATCCTAAACAGCTTTGTGATTTTGTCGCCGTCCATGCCCGCGCCGGTGTCCCTGACCTCGATGACGAGACGATTATTGCTTTTTTCGGCGGACACCGTTACCCGGCCGCCGGGATTCGAATACTTCACCGCATTGGAAAGCAGGTTAAGGACGATGGTATGGGCCAGCTTTTTGTCGGCGACGACGAAATCGGACCGATCGATGGCCGTCTCCAATACCACCCGCTTGCGTTCCGCCCCGGTCGCCACTTCCCGCCAGGCCTTCTCCACGAGATTTTCCACCGAGATCTCGACGGGCAGTACCGAAAGCTCCCCGCGCTGGCTCCGCGACCACCAGAGGAGATTCTCGAGAATCGAATATGAGCGGTTGACGGCATCGCCCACGGCGCGCAGGTGTTCACCGGCGTCGCTTAAGTCCCCGTCGATGATTCTGTCGAGCACCCGCTTCGACGAGCCGATGGGCCCCTTGAGATCGTGGGCGAGAAGGGAAAAGAAGCGGTCCTTGGACTCATTCGCCCGGCGCAATTCGTCGTTCTGGTCCTCTATACGGGCCCGCAGAGTGACATTCTGCTCATAGAGACGATAACGTACGAACATGATCAAGGGAAACAAAAAGAGGCTTGTCAGATAATGAATCCCGCCATTGACGACCATGACATGAAAAGGGATGGCGGGCCGAACGAGAAAGGCCAGAACGTACGCGGCGGCGGCGGTGACGGTTAAGATCCAGGTCAAGTGAAGGGGAGAGACCGCTATACTCGCAATGAAGAGCACGTAAATACAAAGATGGACGTTCCATGCCAGGAGGTCGGGCACTTTGCCGATGCGACTCGCGGCGTAAGCGCCGAAAAAATACATCGGAATCCAAAAAACGTAGAAAACGACTTGTGAACCCTTTTTCCGAAACATGGAAAAGCCCATCAGGCCCAGTCCTAAAATGATGAGTATCGCCCGAAAAATAAAAAATTCGCCCCAATGACCAGGAAGGATGAAGTATTCGATGACGCTATAGGCCGCCAACCCGAAGATTCCCGCGGCCATGGCCACGTGATTCATACGACGTTCTACTTTTCCCAACTCAGCCCGTTCGGAGGGCGTCAACGTTCGCTTTTCCATGTTTTGTACCTTTTTTGAAAGTATAGCCGATAGCTCCCCGGTTTTCAAATGTTCATCTTCGGCTCGTTGCCCCATCCCGATTAAAGCAACCCGATCATGCTCTTGCGCCGGCTTCCTTAAATGACCTATTATTATTGCATCATGGCCACCCTGGAGACTATTTTGCTCGGCAATTCGATCGTCAAGCGCCTCGTCGCGGACGGGGATATTTCCATGGAGCGGTTGAAGAAAATCTACCGGACCTATTGTAAAATGACCCACCCAGACCTCATGAAAAAGGACGGCCGGGAATTCATCCGTCTTACGGCCGAATACGAGGAAGCGCTCGCGCATTGGGATGAGCTTTCGGCCCGGTTGGTCGGGGACGGCCTCTCGACCGCGCTCGGGGAATCCGACATCAGGCGGATGTTCTACGCCTCGCTCAGACACTACCTGGCCGCGGGCCTTTACTCCCCCCGCATACGCATCAAACCGGAGGTGAAAAAACGCAACGAGCTCGTCCTGCGGGAGGTGGTGTATTGGGCGAACATGTACCGTCCCGACTTCATCGCGCCGTTTCTCGGGTACAATAAAACCTACCTCCGGCGCTACCTCGAGTGGCGGAAACGAGACCACCTGGCCAAGGCGCGGAAGCTCTTCCTCGAGGGATTCCGCAACACCCTTGATTACGAAGCCGGCCGCAGCCCGCGGGCCCTGCGCTCGGCCCGCTCGTATTTCTCCGATTGCCAAAGCGTCCTCGGCCTCATCGCCCCCTCCGCCGCCGTCACCGCCCTTTCAGTCTTATGCGCTTGGTTCTCAAACGAGATCGACTCCCTCGCACGGTCCCGGGGTCCGGGAAAGGAACACGCATGAACAACGACCAGGTCAAAGCCCTCCTTGTGAGGCTCAAGCCCGATGTCGAGGATTTCACCGTCATCCTCTCGGGCAAGGGGAGCAAAAAAGTAAACGGCCTCTACAAACCGCTCGACCGCTCCATCATCCTGCACAATAAGAATTTCCGGTCGGACAATGAACTGGTTTTCACCGCCATCCACGAGTTCGCGCACCATCTCCAGTTCACCGAAACTGCCAAGCCGATCACGGCCCGCGTCCACACCGCCCGGTTTTATGACATCTTTCACACCCTTCTCTTCCAGGCAGAAAAAGCGGGGATTTACGACAATGTCTTCACGACCAATGAGGATTTTATCGCGCTCACCGAGCGCATTCGTGATGAATTCATCGCCCCCCACGGCCGGCTCATCCAGGCCTTCGGCGAGATACTCCTGACCGCCCACGAGCTGTGCGACAAACACCACGCCGATTTCGGGGATTACGTCGACCGGGTACTCAAGCTCAAGCACTCATCCGCCCTGTCGCTTGTCAAGCTGTCCAATTTAAAGCTCAATCCCGATCTCGGCTACGAAAACATGAAAACCCTGGCCCGCATCCCCGATCCCGTCGCGCGGAAACGGGCGGAAAAGGATTTGACGGGAGCCTTCAGCCCCTCCATGATCGAGAAGAAATATGTCTCCAAACAAGAATCTCCGGATCCGGTCACGGCCTTGACGGCCGAAAAAAAACGGTTGGAGCGGACGATCGATTCACTGCGTGAAAGGCTCGAAACGGTGAAGCTCAAGCTGAAGGAAATTGAGGCGAAACCGAGATCCGCCGCCGCGGATGCCCCGTCGGGCGACGGTCTCTTGAAGCGGAATCAACCGTGACCGTGTCCGCACATTCCGCTGCCGCAGCCGCCCCGCTCGAAGCCGCAGCCGGTCGAGCCGCAGGCGGGCGTTTCGGCCGCGGCCGATTTCGAAACGGCGAAGACGCTCAGCTTTTTTTCGACATCGCCGCCCGCGCAGGCGGGACATGAGACGTCGCGGCCGGCGGCGGGCACCAGTTTTTCGAAAGGCGTACCGCAGGCGCGACAGACGTATTCAAAAACGGGCATGATCGGGGCTCCTTGACTCTCCCCACCTTACCGCTTATTCTTTTTGGCGGCAACCCTCGAAGCGCCGCGCCGGCCGCCGTGATGAGCGGCGCATAAAACGATGGGCGGCTCGTCGCAGGCAAAGACGAGCGTGCAGGATTCCCCCTTGTGCCGGTAATCTAACAAGAGACGACGCGGTATAAGTCCGATGAGGTACCCGAGCCGCCGCCACACGGACAGCCGGCGTTGATCTTTTTGGCCCCGGAAGCAGTACACGTCGATAATATCTTTCTTCTTCAGCGCCAAATTTACTTTGGCGAAATCTTCGTCGACGTGAAACACGTCCCGGAACACCCCCCGCAGCCAGTCCGAATTCTTGAAATTTTCGAAATAGACTCCGTTTTCCATGACGTAGATAAGGCCTTTGATCGGTCCCGCCAAGCCGGGAAACCCGCCGCAATAGGCGCCCGAGGAGACCGCGAGCAAAGCGCTTTTATATTCCTTTTCTTTTTCTTTCCAGAATTGTTCCACCGTTTCGTGCCTCATCGTTTTTCTACCCACTCGATATTAATGAGCCGCTCGGATAAGACGGCAATAAATAAATTTTTGTCGGTATATATCCGTGGCGGCTGAGAATCGAAATATAATCGGCCTTGCCGGAAAACGGCCGGCGTTGAGTGAAAATCACATGGCGTGTCCGAGCGAGCCGGAGGGAACGTTCCGCCGGCTCGCGAAGACCCTTATTTCTTCTTCTTGCTGACGACGTCGAGGTAAACCGCCAAAATGAGAACGGCGCCTTTTATTATATATTGCCATTCCGGGCCCAAGTTCATGTAGCTCATACCGTTGTCCAGACTGGTCATGATGAGCGACCCCACGAGCGCGCCTAAAATGGTTCCCTCGCCGCCCATCAGGCTCGTGCCTCCGATGACGCAGCCGGCGATGGCGGTCAATTCATATTTATCGCCGCCGGATGTGGTGCCGTACCCGACTCGGCCGGTGAGAACGATCCCCGCCACGGCGCACAGCACGCCCATAAGGATGAAGACCTGCAGGATATTCTTCTTGATATTGATGCCCGCCAGCCGCGCCGCTTCCTTGTTCCCGCCGATGGCGTAGGCGTAACGGCCGAACCGGGTGTTGGAAGAAAGGTAGGAAAAAACGAGAGCCACCACGGCCATCAAGAGCACCGGGTATTGGATACTTTTAAACTCGCCCATTACCTGATAAAGGTTCATGACGAGGACGTACGAGAAGACCAGGACAGAAAAAAAACAGGCTTTTAAAATATCGAACCTCATGGGCTTCAACTCGAATCCATATGCCTTTTTTTGCCTTCGTCGCCAGAGGATGCCGAAAAAAATCAAGGCGATGGCGACGCCGGCGATAACCCAGCCCACTAAAGGCGAAGTATACTCCTGGGCGATGGCCTTCATCGATTCCTCAACCGGACCGATGGTCTTCCCCTGGGTGATGGCCAGGACCCCGCCGCGAAAGATGAACATGCCGCCCAGGGTCACGATGAAGGCCGGGATGCCCAAGTAGGAGACCATCGTGCCCTGCAATGCTCCAATACCGACACCGGTGGCCACGACGACGATAATGGTGAGAACGGTCGAAATCGCTCCCACCAGCAGGGGATCGGCGGTTGGCAACATACCCGATAAAAGGCTGCTGAAAACATAGTATTGGAGGAAAGCGGCGATGACGCTCAAGAACCCGGTCACCGAGCCGACGGAAAGATCGATATTGCCGGTGACGATCACCAACACCATGCCGATGGAGAGGAAGGAGATGATGGTCATCTGCCTGAACAAATTTGACAGGTTCTCCGGTTGAACAAAACCGAATTGCGTTAAAATACTGAATAACAACCAAATGAACCCCAGAGCGAAGATCATGGTGAAGGTTTTGATGTTCCTCAGAATAATATTCCAAATCGAACGCAACATAGATGTGCACCTCTCCCTTATTTTCTGATTCCCGTCGCCAGGGCCATGACAATTTCCTGAGTAGCTTCGTTTTGATCAAGAATCCCCGCGCATTGCCGCTCGTGCATGACCATGATCCGATCAGACATGCTCAACACTTCCGGTAAATCCGATGAGACCATGATGAGCGCCACACCCTTCTCCGCCAGTTCATTCATCAGCTTGTAGATTTCATACTTGGCGCCGACGTCAATGCCGCGTGTCGGTTCGTCGAGGATGAGAATTTCCGGGCTCGACATGAGCCACTTGGCGATCACAACCTTCTGTTGGTTGCCGCCGCTCAAGGACGTCACGAGCGCATTGATCGATTGGGTCTTTATCTGAAGGTCATCGGCGTATTTCTGGCACATTTTATATTCTTCATTCTTATTGATTCGAAGAAACGATGAGAAAGCGTCCAAATTCGGCAAGGATATGTTTTTTATAATCGAATCGTTAACGATCAAGCCGAGAGCCTTGCGATCCTCCGGCACGAGGCTTATTTTATTCGCCATGGCCCCGCGGGCCGAACGGATGTCCGCCCGGATGTTTTTCACCGATATTTCGCCTGAAACATTAACGCCGCCTTCCCCGAACAAAGTGGTGACGAGCTCGGTTCTCCCCGACCCCATGAGTCCGGCGACCCCCAGAATCTCCCCACGCCGGAGCGAGAAGGAAACATCGTCAACGATTTTCACTCCGGGAGCATTCGGATCGTAAGCCGTCAGGTTCCTCACTTCCATGATGGTTTCGCCTGGTTTTCGGTTGCCTTTCGGGAAGCGTTCCTTCATGACCCGGCCCACCATCATACTGATGATCTTCTCGACGGTAGCTTCGGTTGTCGGCAAGGTGCCGATGACCATGCCGTCCCGGAGAACCGTGATGGTGTCGGTGATTTTAAAGAATTCCTCAAGTTTATGGGAAATGTAAATGCACGTCACCCCGTTGGCCTTCAATTCCTTGAGAATGGCAAACAGGGTTCCGACCTCCTCCTCCGTCAAGGCTGAGGTGGGCTCGTCGAGAATGAGCACCTTGGCTTCTTCGGAAATGGCGCGGGCGATTTCCACCAACTGCTGCTGGCCGATGCCCAAATTCCCCACCTGGGCCCCGAAGGGAATTTCCAGTTTGTATTTCTTCAGAAGACTGTCGGTTTCCGCGTAGAGTTTGTCCCAGTTGATGATCCCGCGGTTATGAGGTTCGCGCCCCAGGAAGATGTTCTCCCCCACGGTGAGCTTGGGCACGAGGGAAAGCTCCTGGTACACGATCGCGATCCCTTTGGCGATCGCCTGCTTGATGGACTCCCCGGTGAACTTGATTTCCTCCCCTTCCATATATACGTTGCCGCGATACGACCCGTATTCATACACGCCGGAGAGGATTTTCATGAGGGTTGATTTGCCGGCGCCGTTTTCGCCGCACAATCCGTGTATTTCACCTCTTTTTATCTGTAGGGAAACGTCGGTCAGAGCGACAATGCCGGGAAATTCTTTGGTAATATTGTCAATTTCCAGAACCACGTCATTCGCCAAGGCGGAACCTCTCTTTCCCCATCAGACTTTTATCATTCCGTTGCATATATCGGATTGACGGAATCAACCGCCGGTTGTAAAAGAATTTTTTATTCAATTTTAAAAAAAATGTACTGCCCGGGAACCCGGGCAGTACATTCAGTTACGTGTCAATCGCCGTTACGGTTTCGGGGGTCTCATGTTGTCGGCGACGTTCTTGTATACATCATCATACGGCTGGAAGCCGGGTTTCACGATGGTGTCATACAGATTGTCCTTTGTCACCGGGGTAACCGGCAGGAACGAGCAGGGGATGTTGCCCGCGGCGTTCTTGTCGCCGGTCAGATCGGCCAGGGACCGGGATTCGAGGCCCAGGTCCTGTTTGTTGGCCAGCTTCAGGGCAATGTCGACCGCCTTCGGGGCCAGCTGGTTGATGTCCTTGAACACCGTCACCGTGAACTTACCTTCCGCTATCGCCTGGCAGGCGGGAAGGGTCGCGTCTTGTCCGGAGATGGGAACTTTGCCGGCGAGACCGACGGCTGAAAGGGCTTCGAGAGCGCCGAGGCCGGTGCTGTCATTGGAAGCCACCACCGCGTCGATCTTACTCTGGTTCTTCGTCAGGATGCTTTCCATCTTGGTGACCGCTATTTCCTGGCTCCACCCATCGACGAATTGATCGCCAACGATCTTGATGCTGCCGTTGTCAACCAGCGGCTGCAATACTTCCAAGATACCTCTTTTCACGAGGTGGGCGTTGTTGTCGGTCGGGCTGCCCCATAGACAGGCGAAGTTGCCCTTATTTACGACGTTCAACACGCCTTTGGCTTCCTGACGGCCGACTTCCACGTTATCGAACGTGATGTAGGCGCCGAGTTGGGAGCTGTTGATCAGACGGTCATAGGCGATACACGGAACACCGGCGGCGGCGGCCGCGTCAACGGCGGTCGCAGCGGCGGCGCCGTCAACGGCGACGATAATGATCGCGTCGACCTTCTGGGCCACCATGTTTTCGATCTGCGAGTTCTGCGTGGTGGCGTCGTTATTAGCGACTTGATACACTACGTCCGCCCCTTGCGCTTTAGCGAGCTCGGTGATCTTATCCTTTTCGCGTGACCATCTTTCAACTTCGAATTCGGCGAAAGAGAGCCCGATGGTCACTTTCTTCGCGCTCGACGTGCACCCGAACGGAAGCATCGTGACGCAGAGAACCACGACCACTAAAAAGGCCAAGAGTCTTTTCATACAATCCTCCTTTTATGATCAAGCTCTTGTAGCAAAATATCCGGTCATTATAGATGATCTCAATTTATTTGTAAATAGTCGCAGAAAATTTTACAGGCTTTGGAGAAAATTTGATTGAATAAATGACATGAGTTAAAAAAGACAAATATATCAATTTGCTCACCGTGGAGCAAATTCTTTCCATAATAAGCAACAATTATTACTGTAGTTTCAATCCATAAGCGCTGATCAGTGAGTGCTCCCAAGATTGCGATAAAACAATTAGGTAATGTTATCCGGTATTCTTTGTAAACTGCATATAAAAGAGTGTCGGAATTCAGGTGGTCTACGGGATCGGAAAAAAATCTCCGGGATACCCTGGCGATCGCATGTTTTTTTATTTGGTAATCAACCGTAATTCCTATATAATGTCGATCGTGGAGGGAAGACCATGAAAAAACCATTCATTCTGATGACCATTTCCGCCGTGCTATTCGTACTTTCATTAACCGGCTGTCCCGGACAACGGGGGATAAAAATCGGGCTTTCCTTTTCCGACTTTGCCTCCGACCGGTGGCCGCGTGTGGAAAAAGATCTGAAAACCCTGGCCGTTCGGGCCGGCGCGCAAGTGGAATCGATGGTCGCGAATCATGATCCGAAACTGCAGAATGAACAGATTGTCTCCCTGGCGCGGCAGGGCGCCTCCGCGATCATCATCGTCGCCGAGGACGGAAACTCGTGCGTCTCCGCCGTGGAGAGAGTTTTCGAAGACGGAATTCCCTGCATCGCCTACGATCGGTTTATAAAATCCCCCAAAATCGCCGCCTATTTCTCCTTCGACTATCGGGAAGCCGGCCGGCTGCAGGCCGGCGCCCTTTTCAAGGCGGCGGGGAAGGGCCGGTACGCTCTGTTAAGCGGCAGCAGAACCGATAACACTGCAATCCTCATGCGCCTCGGGCAAATGGATATCCTGAAATCGCGCATCGGAAAAGGCGACGTTAAAATCGTCGCCGACCAGTGGGTTGATCAATGGGACGCGAAGCGGGCGGAAACGATCATGGTCCGAATCCTCTCCGAGCGTAAAAACGAAGTCGACGCGGTCGTGGCTTCAAATGACGACACGGCGTTGGGGGCGATCCGGGTCCTTGCCGCCCACGAACTCGCGGGAAAGACGGCCGTCTCCGGCGGGAATGCCACCGGCCCGGGTTGCAATGCCCTCGCCAAGGGCGATCTCACCTGCACCGTGCTCAACGATTTCAGGGAGATCGATCCGCTGGTCATCGACGCGGCTATGAAGCTCGTGAAGAAGCAGCCGCTGACCGGGCTTGAGGATTTCAAGCTCTCGGCGCTTTCCCTGGACAACAAACTCAAGGGTGAAATACCCTGCCTCTTCCTGCCGGTGAAGCTGGTGGATAAACGCACCATGTACGACCTGGTGGTAAGGACCGGCTTCCAGTCGTATGACGACGTCTACAAGGACATTCCGGAAGCGCAAAAGCCGCCCGCTCCGTGAATCGAGAAAATACTCGAAAGCTGAAATAAAACCGAAGCGCAATCGGCACGTAACACGACCGGACCCGCACGCCGCCCTCTCCCGGGGGGGCGTACAGCGGCGGGAAACAACCCCCGTTCGCTTGACACCTCCCTCCCCCTCTCCTATCATGACCGCATGATGAAACGAATCGGATTCATCGGCCTCGGCATCATGGGCAAGCCGATGGCGAAGAACCTGCTCAAGGCTGGCCGTGCGCTCACGGTCTACGATGTCGACCCCGCGCCGGTACACGAACTCGTCGCCGCCGGCGCCACGGCCGCCCGGTCCGCCCGGGAGGCGGCCGCGGCGAGCGAGGCGGTCATCACGATGCTTCCCAACTCGCCCGAGGTGAAAGAAGCGGTCCTCGGGAAGGACGGAGTCCTCGAAGGCGCGCAGCCGGGGACCCTCCTCATCGACATGAGCTCGATCGCGCCGCTGGCCGCGCGGGAAATCGCGGAAGCGGCGGCCGCCAAGGGCGTAACGATGCTCGACGCGCCGGTCTCGGGCGGCCAGCCCAAGGCGATCGACGGCACCCTCGCGGTCATGGCCGGCGGTCCCGAAGACGCATTCGAGAAGGTAAAAGACCTGCTTGAAACCATGGCGGCCTCCGTCACGCGGGTGGGTGACGTCGGCAGCGGAAACACCGCCAAGCTCGCGAACCAGATCATCGTGGCCGGAAACATCGCCGCCCTGTCGGAGGCCATGGTTTTGGCCGCCAAGGCCGGGGTCGACCCGGAGAAAGTGTTCGAGGCCATCCGCCGGGGACTGGCCGGCAGCACGGTCCTGGAAGCCAAGATGCCCCTCGTTCTCGACGGCAATTTCAAGCCCGGCTTCCGCATCGAGCTCCACATCAAGGACTTGAATAACGCCCTCGACACCGCCCGCGCCCTCGGCACCCCGGCGCCGCTTTCGGAATCGATCATCGGCATGATGAAATCGCTCGCCGCGGAGGGCAAGGCCAAGGACGACCACGGCGGGCTCATCCAGTATTACGAAAAGCTGGCGGGGACGAAGGTGCGGAAAAGCCGTTAATTTATGGGCTTTTAAAAACACCATGAAGAGCACGAAGGACACGAAGAAAGAGGAAGTAGAAAAAGAAGATGAAATTTTGTCTTTAGAAGTGACTTATTCCATTCTTTATTTTTGCTCTTTTTTCTTTTTTTTCTCCTTCGTGGTCTTCGTGTCCTTCGTGGTGCATTCAAGGATTGATAAAGTGAAAGCGCGGAAGCGGACAAGAGGAATAAAACGACGATGAAACCCTACGACATCGCCCTCATCGAACAAAAAGCCAAGGCTATCCGCCGGGACATCGTCCGAATGCTGAAAACCGACCGGGGCCACCTGGGCGGATCAATGTCCATCGCCGACATCACCGCCGCGCTCTATTTCGGGGCCATGAATTTCGATCCCAAGGATCCGCACAATCCGGACCGCGACCGGTTCATTTTGAGCAAGGGCCACTCGGTCCTGGCGCAATACGGCGCCCTGGCCGAGCTCGGGCTCCTCGAGCGGGAGGTTCTTGATCGCCTGAAACGGTTCGCAAGCCCGCTCCAGGGCCACCCCGACAGAAAATTCCTCCCCGGTATCGAGGCGAACACCGGTTCGCTCGGGCAGGGATTGTCTGTGGCCAACGGCATGGCGCTCGCCGGCCGGCTCGACGGCCAGTCCTTCCGCGTCTTCGTCATCATAGGCGACGGAGAGCTCTCCGAAGGCCAGGTCTGGGAGGCCGCCATGGCGAGCGCCCATTACAGGCTGAATACCGTCACCGCGTTCATCGACAACAACGGCCTGCAGGCCACGGGTAAAATCTCAGATCGCTTCAACACCATGCCCTATAAGGAGAAATTCATCGCCTTTGGTTGGAACGCGCTCGAGGTCGACGGCCATTCGGTCAAGGAAATCCTTGATGCCGTGGACAAGGCGAAAGATGAAAAGACGAAGCCGACCGTCATCGTCGCGCATACCATCAAGGGAAAAGGCGTCTCCTTCGCGGAGAACAATCCGGCCTTCCACCATTCCGCGATGACCAAGGAGCAATACGAGCTCGCGGTGCGTGAACTTCAATAGAAGGAGAACCACGGATGAGCACGGATGGGACGGATGACTCGGATGAAGAAAAAATGAAGGGAAAAGAAAAGAGCGTTTCTTTCACTTTGAACCTTCCTCATCCGCGCTATCCGTTTTATCCGTGTCATCCGTGGTTCTCCCCCCGGAGGAAAGCATCATGAAATTCGGCAAAGCGCCGCGCATCGCCTACGGCGAGGAGCTCCTCGAACTCGCTAAAAAGAACAGAGATATCGTCGCCCTGGACGGGGATCTTTCCAAATCCACCATGACGTGTCTCATCGAGGAATCTTACCCCGAGCGGTACTTTGAGATGAGCATCGCCGAGGCGAACATGGTGGCCACCGCCGCGGGCATGGCCCTCAAGGGCAAGATCCCGTTCGTCAATTCTTTCGCCGTGTTCATCACCGGGCGGGCCTTCGACCAGGTGCGCCAGTCGGTCGCCTACCCGGGCTTGAACGTCAAAATCTGCGGCTCAAGCTCCGGCTTCTCCGATTTCGGCGACGGGGCGACGCATCAGTCGGTGGAAGACCTGGCCCTCATGCGCTGCCTCCCCAACATGACCGTGCTCTCGCCCATGGACGAGCACGAGACGCGGGAGATGGTCCGCTTCATGGCCGCACACAAGGGCCCCGTCTACATCCGATTGGACCGGAACGAGGTCCCGGTCATTCTCAATGAAAATTATAAATTCAAGCTCGGAGAACCGGTGGTCGTCAGGTCCGGCAAGGACGTGACGATATTCGCCACGGGGCAAATGGTGAGCATCGCCCTGTCCGCCGCCGCCCTTCTCGAAGCCGACGGGATCAGTCCGGAAATCGTGAACGTGGGGACGATCAAACCGATGAACGAGAAGGCGATCATCGAGCTGGCGCGCACAACCGGCGCGGCGGTGACGGCCGAGGAGCACAATGTACGCGGCGGCCTGGGCTCGGCCGTGGCCGAAGCGCTCATGAAATGCCCAATTCCCATCGTGCCGGTCGGAATAGAGGACCGGTTTGGCCAGTCGGCCGCCGACTACTCCGAGCTCCTGCAAGCCTACGGCCTCACCGCCGAATCGATCGCGGCCGCGTGCCGGGAGGCGAAGGGGTTGAAAAAAGAAAACCACGGATGAACGCGGATAGGACGGATAGCACAGATGAAAAGCGAAGGGGAAAAAGAAAAAATAGAATTATTTTTTTGCTTTTCCTTATTATCCTTAAAATCCGTGTCATCCGTGGTTTTCTTTCTTTTCAAACTGAGTTGAAATCGAGGTGACGCCCATGTCCAATTTCCAATCTTCCTTAAAAGGCAAAACCGGCATCCTCACCGGCGGCACGAGCGGGTTCGGGTTCGCCATGGCCAAAGAGCTCCTCGCACAGGGCGTCGAGCTCATGGTCTTTTCCGCGGACGAGCTCACGGACGCATCCCGCGACGAGCTGAAATCGGCCGCGAAAACCGACTTCGAATACCACGTGCAGGACGTCACGGCGCCGGGCGCGTCGGAATCGATGGTCGAGCGGACCGTCGCGCGCTTCGGCAGGCTCGATTTCGCGATCGTCAACGCCGGCTTCGCGATCCGCTTCGAGGAGCCGCTTCTCGGACTCCCGCCCGCGAAGCTTGAAGAGGCGATGCGCGCTCAGTTTGCGGTGTTTCCCATCGCCTTCGCCTCCCTCGCCCTGGCCGCGGCCCGGGTGATGGCACCGCGCTACGAGACGATCGCCCCGGACGCGAACGGTCACCGGCCGGATTCGGGCGCCGTCGTCGTCACCCTGTCTGAGGCCTCGCTCTGTCCCCTGCGGGACGACCTTCTCGCCTATGCCGCGGCCAAACACGCGAGCCTCTCCGTCATGGAGAGCCTGGCCGCCGTACTCGGCCCAAAGAACATCCGCGTCAACGGCATCGCGCCCGGTTTCGCGAACACGGCCGGGCCGCGAAAATTTTACGACCGCTTCCCGAACATCCGCGCCGACATCGAAGCCAAAACGCACCTGCGGCCCGCCTTCATCGATCCGGGCGCCGTCGTTCCGGCCGTCATCCACCTGCTGACGGACAATTACGTGACCGGACAGGTGATAGCCCTGGACGGCGGCTACCATATCGAACTCAAGCGGTATTTCCAGGATTCATGAGGATTGACTTCTCAAACGATAAAATGTTTGACAACCACCGGGCAATCTTCTATGATCGATATATGAACAAACAATCACAACGCTTCTTATCGCTTACATTCCGCACTTGACGCTAAGCGAATTTGAATAAAAGTAGCCAACATTTGTCTAGTATTAATTGGTAAGACTTGGAGATATAC
>JAFGSW010000016.1 GCA_016934415.1 Spirochaetales bacterium
ATTTTTCCATCAATTCGTCGTCGCGGGCGTTGGCGGCGTGGGGCTTTTCGGTCTTCAGGTCGAAGTACTTCCCGTTGACGCCCTCGAGCTCCGGCGCCGCGGCCAGCCGGACCGGGGCTTCGGCGCCTTCCGCAGGCGACGCGAAAAATCTTTTGACGACATTGCCCAGCAGCCGGCCGGCGGCGCCTTTGGCGTTCACCAGATTCGTTCTGATGACGCCCGGGTGCACGGCGTTGATCGTGACGCCTCTCCCCCCGATGATTTTTGAAAACTTCCGCGTGAAATAGATATTGCAGAGCTTGGTGTTCATATACGTCTTGAGCCGGCCGAAGTCGCGGCCGAAGGGGGTTTTGTCGAGGTCGATCGCGCCCCGATCGTAAAGCCCCGCATTGACGTTGACGATCCTGGCCGGCGCGTTCGAGCGCAGGGTCTCAAGCAGCATGGCGCAGAGAATCAGGGGAGCCATATGGTTGACCATGAATGAGTATTCCAACCCGTCCTCATTGACGGAAAATTCATTCGGCCAGACGCCGGCGTTATTAATCAGCACGGAAGCGGCGGGATATTTTTTCGACAATTCTTCCGCCAGCATTTTGACATTTCGTATCGATCCGAGGTCGCCGACGACCAGGTGGACCGAACTGCCGTCGCCCGCTGCGGCGATCTCCCCGAGCGCCTTTTCGCCCTTTTCCCGGCTGCGGCTCACGATCACCACGCGCTGATTCATGCGGGCGAGGGCGGCGGCTATCGCCTTGCCGATTCCCGCATTGCCCCCGGTAACGATGTATGTCCTGGTATTCATAGGTAGACTCCGAACATCTTCTTTCCATACTATACACCCGCCCCCACCGTGCTCAAGCATACCTTCTTTCTCTTATTCGCGTCCATTTGCGCCATACATGTCTTCATCCCCCTTTTAAGCGGTTCGCTGGAAATGCCCGCCACCGGGGACTATACTGTACGTAACGACCCGGCCCGCCGGGCCGCGTTGCATCATCACCAGGAGGGCAGACATGAGATCATCCCGCATATTCGCGCGCGCGTTTCCGATCGCGCTCGCCGCTTTTTTCATAGGATGCACGACGTACACCATCGTCACGATTCCGCCCCGGGTGGACCTGCAGAAGTTCAACACCATCGGCGTCGTCACCTTCGACGCCGGCAGGGAAAGGGGCCTGGCCAAAAAGTGCACGCAGCGGTTCATCGAGGACATGCAGGGCGCCCAGCCCGGAGTGCTCGTCCTCGAGCTGGGGACCAGGGCCGAGCTCCTGAAGGCGTTCGACAAGGCCACACTCGACGCGGACGCCCTGAAGGCCATTGCCGGGGCCAAATCGGTGACCGGCATCATCTTCGCGGAGCTCGACGTGGCGCAGCCGGAGACCGAGGTGAGCTTGAAAAGCCTGAGCTTAAGCAGCGTCAGGGCCAAAAAGTCCGTCAAGGCCTCGCTCGAGGCCAAGCTCTGGCTGGGCGACAACGGCGCGCTCGCCTGGTCCGATTCCGCCCGCGGGGAATGGACCCTGGCCAGCGCCAGCCTTTCCCACGTCAAGATCAACGACCCCGACGACAAGTACAACCAGATGGTCGAGGACCTCGCCTGGGCCGTCACCCGCGACTTCCGCCCCACCAAGGAGAAGCGCGCGGTGGAGAAGTGAGCGGTCGGTTTCACTTCGGGGAGAACCCCTGATGGTAGGGCGTACCTGACGCAAGCGTCAGGTGCACCGTACCGACTTTTTTGAAAACACTGAACCGGATAAAATTTTTGGTAGGGCGGGCGTCTCGCCCGCCCTAGAGAGAATCCACCGCAGGGCGAGCCCGTTCGACTATCACGTCTGTTGTAACGGTTCTTGTATTGGGTTCACTCTATGGCGGGCGAGACGCCCGCCATACCAGAGTCAACTTGTAAGTCGTCCTGACGCAAGCGTCAGGTGCGCCATACCAGAGTCAACCTGTGAGTCGTCCTGAGGCGAGTGCCGGGCGCGCCGTCTTTTTTTCCCTGTTCCCGCCTCTATTCGCGTCATGCGCAAAAGAACGAGTGAGTGAGATTGACAGTTTACGGAATCAACAATGAAGCAATAATTGCATGAGGTTTTTGCGCCGGCGCAAAGAACGAGAAGCAGTTGTATCGCGATTCGAGAAGCAATATTAACGCCCGTTTCGCCAAGTGTATTTGCGCAATTCGCTTGAAGCTGCGCTGCGAGATAGCGCCATACATGTTTTCCTCTTATTTAGAGCCGGGTTTGTCCCCGGGGCGGGTGAATATGAAATCATTGGCGACGAGCCCGAGGAGCCGGTTCGCGACGAGCTCGGCGCCGGCGTAGGAGAGGTGGACTCCGTCGGCGGCGCGGATCTCCCGTTCGACCTTCCCGATCACCTTGGTCTGCGCATAGCGCGCCCGTTCGTCTCCCAGGAAGTCGAGCGGCAGGTACCGGATGGAGGGGAACCCGGCGGCCAGGTCCCGGTAGATGCCGTTGAGGGCGACCATCCGGTCGCGGTAGCCTTCCTTGCGCATGGGCGGCACGCCGCACCAGTAGACGCGGCCGCAGCCCGCGGCGAGGTTGGTCATGAATTCCGTCGCCCGGGCGCGGAAGATCCTCTTCCAGCCGTCGGTGCCGAATTGGTAGACGCGGCCTTCCGAACGGATGGCCTGCGCGTCGTTCGAGCCAAGGACGACCACGGCCAGGTCGAAAGGCCGGCCGCGGGCCTTGAGCCGGGCTTGAAAGACGCGTTTGATCTCGACCGGCCAGTCGAAAAAGACCGGCCAGGCGATGGACGAGGCGCTGTGGGTCTCGTAGGTAACCCGGACGCTCCTGTTCCCGGCCACGGCCTGGTTGAGCATGGCGGGCAGGGCGGTGCCGGCCAGGGAATCGCCGAGGACGAGGACGTCGAGCGGCCGGTCGGGCGACACCGTGATCATGTTGTTCGCCGCGGCCCTGTCGGCCGACGCGGCCGGGGACGGTTGCGCGGACGGTGACGGGCTCGGGGAAACCGCTGCCGCGGCTTCGGCGGCGCTCTCCGGGGGAGAAGGCGATGGGGCCACCTGAGGCGACGGAGACGAGGCGGGCGGCGGAGAACCGGAAGGCGAGGGGGAGGGCGACGCGGCGGCGGCCGGACGGACGTCTTCGACCGGAAATCCGTCGGGCCACGACGCTTCCCGCACGGGGGAGAAGAGAGCGTCCCGGACGAACGAGCGAACGGACGCCGCGCCGATCGTGCGGCTGAAGTCGTACCAGGCTTCGAGGGGCGGCAGCAGAATCGACTGCGCCGTGGGATCGCGCATGCGTTCGGCCCAGATCTTCAAGCCCTCGGCGTCGAAGAGGGCGACCAGGTGGAGGAGGACAACCACCGCGGCGGCGGCGGTCTTCAGGGTGCGGGCGGCCGGTTTCGGATCGGTCTTCATCGTTCTCATCCCCGCTCCTAGAACTGAAAGTAAATGAAATCCGGCACGCCCGAAGGCGAGATCGCGCTTAAGGCTACGAGGAACCCCGCGAACCCGGCGAGCGCGACGGTGACCGGCGCGCGGTCAATGAGCCGGCCGAGCCGCTCGCCCAGCGAGCCCGGCAGGAAGTGGATGAGGAGCCCGAAGGCGATGAGCGCAGCCAGGAAGGGCGTGAGCTTCACGAAACCGGTCGCCGGGGAAAAGATCCCCGTCAGGTACTGCCAGGCAATGTGGAGATTGTCGGAGCGGAAAAAGATCCAGCCCAGACACACGAAATTGAAAGTGAAGACGACGCCGATCGCCTTCAGCGGGAAACGGAGTAAGGCCGGCAGGGGACGGCTCGACCAGGGCCGCACGAGCGATTCCCTCACAAACCGCTCGACCGCGAGTCCCGCGCCGTGCAGGCCGCCCCAGATCAGGAACTTCCAGGCCGCGCCGTGCCACAGCCCGCCCAGGAGCATGGTGATGAGGAGGTTGCGGTACGTGGCGAGCTTACCCTTGCGGTTTCCGCCGAGGCTTATGTACAGATAATCCCTGAGCCAGGTGGAAAGGCTGATGTGCCAGCGGCGCCAGAAATCGCCGATGCTCGAGGCGCGGTAGGGGTTGTTGAAGTTGGCCGGGAAATGGTAGCCGAGGAGCAGGGCGAGGCCGATGGCAATGTCGGAGTAGGCCGAAAAGTCGCAGAAGATCTGGATCGCGTACCCGTAGACGCCGCAGAGGAGCTCCGGCCCCCCGAAGGCGGTCGGGTTTTCAAACAGCGGATCCACGAGGAGCGTCCCCAGGTAGTTGGCGATGAACACCTTTTTAAAAAGCCCGAAGGCGATGAGCCCGATCGCCCGGCCGAACTCGACGTCGGCGAGCGTCTTCTCCTCCTTGAGCTGGGGCAGGAAGACGTCCGCGCGCACGATCGGTCCGGCCACGAGCTGGGGAAAGAAGGCCGTATAAAGCAAAACGTCCGGGAACGACCGCGCCGCCCGGTACCGGCCGCGGTACACGTCGATGGTGTAGCTCATGGCCTGGAAGGTGAAGAACGAGATGCCGAGCGGGAGGATGATGGGCAGTCCCGGGATGCGGACGTGAAGGCCGAAGAACAGGAACGCGGAATTCAGGTTGGTGGTGAGGAAGAAATAGTACTTGAAATAGGCGAGCACGCCCAGGTTCAGGACAATGGCGATGATGAGGAGAGCCTTGGCGCGGGGCGAGGGCTTGGTCGCCCCCTCCTGCTCCGGGTATTTCACCCAGTGAAATTCCCTGGCCCGGTCGATGAAAATCGCGAACAGGTAGTTGCCCGCGGAAACGCCGAAGAGGAGGCAGGGGAGGAGGAGTATGAGGTGCCAGTCCCAATAGCAGTAAAAGAAGTAGCTGGCGGCGAGGAGAAAGAGCTTGTGCCAGGTTTTGCGGCGGCGGATCGCCCAGCTCACGAAAAAAACAATGAGAAAAAAAATGCCGAAGTCCACGGTCGGGAATAACACGGGCTCGTTCCTGTCGCTCCATTGGCACGATACGCGCCGTTTCGTGCGTCTACTAAAGACATCGGGTTTTTTTGAGGAAAGATGAGGAAGATGGGGGAAGACATATATGGCGCGAATTCACGCGAATGGGGAAGGAAGAGGGATAAAAAAGGCGGCGCGCCCGCCGGAGAGTGGGTCTATGAACGGGACTGTCGCAAAGGACACGATAGTCTCACGAACTCCGCCCGTCAGCTTCCCCACCAATAACCCTTGGCGTGGGCGTCGGGGATGAGCTTGCCGGTGATTTCGTCGAGGGTGGTGTCGCCCCAGTCTCGCCAGTCGAACCAGCCGCTGCCGAACTGCTCCAAAGTCTGGGAATTGTAATACTGGTTGTAGTATTGGCGGATATAATCGAAATGGCCGTAGTAATCCCACTCGGTGCAGACCGACCGGTAGTTGTTGATGAGGTTTTCCACGTAATACGTATCATTCCCGCCGTACAGGTGATAGGCGATTGTCGTGTAGGGCCAGTCGATCCAGCTTGCATATTGATCCACTATGCTTTTCAAGTCGTACCCGATTGTGTTGAAAGAAAAGAGCAGAATCTGCCGATTGGGCGCCTGCGCCCGGACGATGTCGTAGGCGGCCTTGATGCCGTCCTCGAAGGCCTGGCTTGTCCAGGTATTGTAATCGAACGTCGGTTCGTTGGCGATCTCGTAATAGACAAAGCTCTGGTCCTTGTAGCGCGGGGCGACCGCGGTCCAGAATTCATTCAGGAGCGTGAAGTCCGGATTTCCGACGCAATGGTAATTGATGACGACGTTCATGCCCGCGGTCTCGGCATTGTTTACGACCGCGTCCAGATGCGGCAGGACCTCGCTCACCGTCCAGGAGCCGTGCCCGTTCGCCTTGTACCACGGATCGACCCAGCAGACCCGGACCGAGTTGAGATCATGGCTTTTTATCAGATTCCAGGTGTCGATATTCTCGGCGAAGGCGACGCTTGCCGGCAGGTTTTTGCCCAGCACCAGCGGCGTGCCGCGCATCACTTCGCCGCTGCCGTCCAGAAGCGTGCCCGGCGCCGGCACGGCCGGGTCGTCGACCGTGACGTTCTGGTATATGTCCTTGAAGGAATCCGACCAGATTCCCCCCTGCGGCCGGATTTCCCCTTTCCAGTGGTAGGCGCCCGGCGGGGGGTTGCCCGAGGGCGTGAAACTGAAAATAGCCGTCCCCGATCCGGGAGCTACCGTCTGCTTCATTTCCCTGTTCAGGCTCCAGCCTTCCGTATAAAAAGCGGCCACCACGTCCCGGTCGTCCAGGGCCGTGTAATCGATTGTGACGTCATAGGTGCCCGTGCCCGAGATGTACACGGGCGGGCAGACGGCCCAGGCCACCGTATCTTCAAGCGGAGGGGGCGTGGGCGTGGCGCACCCCGGGACTATCAAAAGTGGAATGCAAAGCACCATAAATATCGCGGACTTCAACCCGGCCTCCAAGGAATATCGAATTAAATTTATAACTTTCCAGAATGGAATTCCACTGGTATATCACCGCTTGAAAAACTCAATGAGGTGATTTCCCCGTTCTCGGCGAGCCTCCCCCATCTTCCTCATCTTCTCTATCCGTAGTTTTAAAACTCCCCCATCGAAAAAATCCAAAATTTTCCGAGTGATTCGGCCTCATTTCGCGATGTATTATATAGGGAGGTTGATTACCGGCAATGACCGGCGGCAGGGTCGGCGCCGCCCGGGAAAATTCATGAAAAAAAGGTACAGCCATCGTTCAACGACATAGAAATGTCATTCTATTACTCGCCTTGTTGCTTGTCGTCCTCTTCGCACCCGGCAAGACGGGGCCGGCGCCGTCGCCGCAAAATTCCTCCGCAGCCGGAGGCGGTGCGGAGCGGATCTCCGCCGGTACCGACGCGCCCGTGCCGGCGGCCGGGCCTTTCGCAACGCCGTCGGCCGGGCGGAGCCCGGTGCGGGAAGCCGCGATCGGAGGCGATGCGGAAAGCGAAATCTTCTCCCCGTTCGGGCCCGTCCGGGGAGCGGCCGCGGCGGCCGCCGTCGACCGGGACGGGATGGTCGTCGCGGCGGGATGGGTGTGGAACGGCCGTGACAATGACTTCGCCCTCGCCCGCTTCGCTCCCGATGGAGAGCCGGACGAGGGGTTCGGGACGCGGGGCAGGGTGGCCACCGCCGTCGGGCCGGGCGACGATTTCATCCGGGCGGCGGCGATCCAGACCGACGGCCGGATCGTCGCGGCCGGCACGTCGTACGGCCGAAACGGGACCGGCGCCGTCGCGGCCCGATACGAACGGGACGGCTCGCTCGACCGGGGGTTCGGCGCGGGCGGGATGACGCCGGTCTACGGAGGCGCGTCGTCCCAGTCGTTCAACGCGGTGGCTGTTCAAACCGACGGGCGGATCGTGACCGCGGGCTATTCCGGGACCGGCCCGGACGGCGATTTCCTTTTGATGCGATTCCTCCCGGACGGAAGCCGCGACCCGTCTTTCGGAGAAAACGGCGTCGTCCTCACCGATTTCGGCGCGTCCGCCGACGCGGCCTTCGCCCTTGCGATCCAGCCGGACGGAAAAATCGTCGCCGGCGGCGAGACGGCCCGGCGCGGGCCTCCCGCCTCGGGCTCGGACTTCGCGCTGGCCCGCTACACGGCCGGCGGTAGGCTCGATCCCGGCTTCGGCGTCGGGGGCAAAACGGTGACGGAAATAACATCCGCGGACGACCGGATCACCTCGCTCGCCCTCGCGCCGGACGGAACGATCGTGGCGGCCGGCTATGCGGGCTACGGACGCGGCGCCGATTTCGCGCTGGCCCGGTATGACGCCGGAGGCCGCCTCGATCCGGCCTTCGGGAACGGGGGGCTGCGGTTGGCGTCCGCCGGACCGGGCGACGACGTGCTCAGAAGCGTCGCCGTCCGCCCGGACGGTGACATCGTGGCGGCCGGTTACTCGTTTGACGGCGCCCGGAACCGGATCACCCTGGCCGGTTTTCTGCGGTCCGGCCGGACGGATCCCGGCTTCGGCGAAAACGGCGTCATCATCGTGGCGGCCGGCGCGGGCGACTCGTACGGCTACGCCGTCGTCCTGGGGCGGGACGGCGCCGTCGTCGTGGCGGGCTCCGCGAGGGGCGAGCGGGGCGAAGAAATGTCGGTGGTGCGTCTGGGACCGGGGGGAATGCCGCCGAAGCGGGATTCGGCCGCGAGCGACACGCCGGCCCGCTGACGAGTTCTATAAAAGTTTCTTTGAATGTTTGGCCGCCGTGGATTAGGATTAGGGGATACAAAGAACGTCCCTCATCCGAGACTCGCGCGGGGGAATACATGAACGACACGCTTCGGTTCCAGCTTGAGGTGCCCGAGCAAAACCTCAATCATCTTTTATCCGAGGAGGACAGGCGGAACATCCTGCATATTTTCAAGAAATACAAATTGGAGGAGGTGTACGATCCGGAAAAAGAGATCGTCATCTCGTGCCGGAACCTTGTCGAGGAGGACGGGGACATCCATACCGGGCACAAACTGTGGAAGAAAAGCCCCGAACAGGTCACGACTCCCGGCAACCTGCCGCGCCTGGAGCCCCCGGCCGTTTCCGGGGCCCGGCTTCACCAGCTCTCCATTGACTACATCGACCGGCAAAGCACGGGTTTCTTTTCGCGCTACGGCTATATAGGCTATTACCTCTCCGTCATCGCCGACCTCAAGAAGATGGAAATCATCGACGCCCGCGGCGAGATCGCCGACGAATAAAACGGCCGCCTGAAGGGCGTCCGTTTTATTCAACTGGCGGATTCCGGACGAAGCCAGCCCGTCTCGATTTCCCGCCCGCGACGGATTATGACGATGTTGATCACGGCCTCTTTCCTCCGGCGGTTGCTCTCAAATGGATATCTGGAATACTATTTCATCATGTGTATCGAAAGGCGGTCCCCGCCAATGCGTTTCATTTCGGGGAACCCGAAATGAAACGCATCGTCTCCGTCTCCAGGCGCACCGACGTGCCCGCGTTCTACGGCGACTGGTTCATGCGCCGGCTGGAAGAGGGCCGGGCGGGGTGCGTGAATCCCTTCGGCGGACGAAGATACCTGGTGTCGCTGAAGCCGGAGGACGTGGCCGCCTTCGTCTTTTGGTCGAAAAATTACATCCCCTTCACCGGGCATTTGAAAACCATCGCGGACGCCGGGTATCACGTCTACTTCAATTACACGATCAATCATTATCCGCCCGTCTTCGAGCCCGCCGTTCCTCCCGCCGGCCTCTTGATCGATAACCTGCAAGAGTTGAGCGGCCGGTTTTCGCCCGCGCAGATAAACTGGCGCTACGATCCGATCATCCTGTCGGAGAAAACAAATTACGATTTTCACCTGAACAATTTCGAGCGAATCGCCGCGGCGCTTGCGGGATTTGTCCGCCGGTGCACCGTGAGCTTCGCCTGCTTTTACGGGAAGGTGCGCCGGCGTTTCGCCGAGCTCCGGGAATCGGCGGCGGCCGTCGTGGAAGAACCGGACTCCGGCCTGCGGAGGCGACTGGCGGACGGGCTCGCCGGCATCGCGGAGCGCTTCGGCATGAAACTCTGCTCATGCTGCTGCCCCGATCTGGAGAACGAGAGAATCGGCCGCGCCCATTGCGTCGACGGTGAATTGCTCAAGGAATTGTTTTTCAAAAACGACGCGGACGTCAATTTCAAGCCGAAGCCGACCCGGGCGGGGTGCGGGTGCGCGGAGAGCCGGGACATCGGCGGATACGACACGTGCGTCCACGGGTGCGTCTATTGTTACGCGAACGCGAACAAGGAGACGGCGCGGGCGAAATACGATCGCCACGAGAACGAATCGGCTTTTCTCGGGTTTTCCCGTGCGCAATCGGATGAGTGGATTTCGGAAATGGAGAAGGAAGAAAAGGGCGATGCCGATCTCGGCGGGCGGCGAAGCCTTTTGTAATCGGCGCGGCGCTATTCTCCCATCACGCAGACGAAAACCGGGTGGTGCGGATGTACGTTGGGGCAATAGTCGCAAAATATGATCTGCTGCCAGGTCTCCAGGCAAATTCCGCCGTTCATGACGACGAAGGTTTCCGAGCTCCCCATGACGGCGTTGCGCACGTGGCCGTGCCCGTTTTCGTCGTGCCAGCGCTTGGTGTGCTCGTAGCGGGGCGGATCGAAGGGCGCGAACACGGAGAGCGCCTTCTCCAGATCGGCCAGGCAGCCGGGCTCGTACTCCAGGGTGGTGATCACCCCGATGGACACCCCCGATTGCACGGTGACAGTGCCGTTCGTCACGCCGCTTTCGCGCACGACGTCCCGCACGTCGTCGGTGATGTCCCGGACGACATTGCCCTTGCCCATGTGGAAGGTGAGTTTTTTCGTGTGCACCGCCATGGCGAATTTCCCTCCTTTGGTCGCGACTCAGTTTTTCAAGGCGGGATGAAGCGATACCCTTCGACCTTGTCTCAAAACTTCTTTTTATTTTATTCGCGGTCATTCGCGCTCTGCATGTTTTCCGCCGATATATATGATAATACTCACTATTATTTATTAGTTATAAATCTTAGTAACTCCCTAAGGCGTATTGTATCTTCGCTGATTTCATTGAAATCAAAAGCTGCCCATAGAATACACCTAAAGTTATTATGCTTGAAACCTTCCTTTTCCAGTATATGCTCAAATGAATAAAAGGCATCTTTTCCTCTAATCAAATATTTGCTGTGAACAGTAGAATACTTTTCTTTTATTAATTTGAATTCGCCGAAAATGGAATCAAGTAAAGATATACTAATATTCACTTTTTGTAGTAAAACCTTTAAGTAGCGCTGAAGGTTTATCTTATAATTCCCATTACTCTTAAATATATGCTTTTTAAAAGGTGTTTGATTTAGAGGCAAGTTATATTTTTTCTGTAAAGATAATATCCGTAGGATGCCAATTTCTCTTGAAATGTTTAGTACACTTTCAAAAAGCGCTGAAGGCTTTATCTTGTTTGTTTTAAGTCCTAAATATAATGATTTTTCAATAAATCTAAAGTAAAAAACATATCCTTCTAAATCTCTATAATCAGTAGTAATTACATTATTTGGCATTCTGATTTGCATAAACTCATCATAATCTCTATCACAAAAAAATTTAATATTTTCTACTTTACCATCGCATAGTTCAGCGAGCCGTACCAACCTGCCTTTGGCACCGCCTTGCCCTTCTTCATTGAATTCAATATAGTTGTCGATAATTAGGGCTTCCTGAAAAAATAAAAACTCTTTACACGGCAATGAAATAGAGGCAAAATAGGTTGAAGGAAGTGCAGGAAAAAAAG
>JAFGSW010000017.1 GCA_016934415.1 Spirochaetales bacterium
CGCCCCGCGTGGGGCGCGACTCGTTCACGTCGGATTGTGTGAGTTGTTGTTGCAGTTTCAATCCACGCGCCCCGCGTGGGGCGCGACGTGATGATGAATATAGAGATAGATTGCTTGCAAGGTTTCAATCCACGCGCCCCGCGTGGGGCGCGACACACTCTTGTTGATGCAACCTGTATCATGAATCTGTTTCAATCCACGCGCCCCGCGTGGGGCGCGACTATTAACAACAGCCTGATACCAGCATCTTATATAGTTTCAATCCACGCGCCCCGCGTGGGGCGCGACGTCAAGGATATCGATTCCGGGCGGCTGTAGAGTTGTTTCAATCCACGCGCCCCGCGTGGGGCGCGACGGGCGGGAGAACAAGCGGCTTTTTTTATTGGAGATGTTTCAATCCACGCGCCCCGCGTGGGGCGCGACATTTGGGTTTCGATAATGACGGTTTCATTCTCCCGTTTCAATCCACGCGCCCCGCGTGGGGCGCGACTTTTCCAGATCGTTCACGCATCCCCCTTGTCAAATGTTTCAATCCACGCGCCCCGCGTGGGGCGCGACTTTTTTCTCTCGCGCTTCTCGCGCTTTGTCCAGTTTCAATCCACGCGCCCCGCGTGGGGCGCGACCACCTTCTCCTCCATCGTCATCTTGCGCGGATTGTTTCAATCCACGCGCCCCGCGTGGGGCGCGACTGTTCTCATTTAATTCTAATAAGAATAACGAATTATGTCACATATTTTGCGAAGGTGGGAGTGGATTGAGTTTTTTAATATTGTCATTACTTCAATTTTCAATATTTGCTTCCCCTGTATGAAAATATTCCTTCGCGAACCTATCGGTGATTTCATGATCGCTTGAAGTTCGCGGTTCAGGCGATAATGGCGCCTTCCGGATCGTACGTCTCTTTGGCGCCGATGTGTTCGACCCTGTGTTTCCAATTGGCGCCCAGATAATAAAACCGAAGGCTGTCGAAATTTTTGTTGATATGTCCCAACAACTCGCTTTTGAGCGCCGCCCACTGCCCGGGATCGACGAGGCATTCGAAAACGGAATATTGCACTCTTTGGCCGTAGTTCTTGCAGGTCTTGGCCACATGCCTCAGCCGCTTTTTCCCGTTTTCATCCTGGGCGACGTCGTAACTGACAAGCACCATCATGACCTCACCTCCAGAGAAACGGCGGATAGGCGTCGAGCTCGCCGCGAATGTATCGGGCCATAAGCATGGCCTGCATGTGAAAAAGAACGCCGATGTGCATGTTCTCCCCGACGAAAGGGTGCATGACGGCGTCCTGTTTTCGTTTTTGGTAGGCGGCTAAAAGGGTTTTTCTCGCCTTCTCATCCATCAGCACGGCGCCGGAATCCGTCACGGTGAATTGCCCTGCGTCGATTTGTTTCAAATTGACGAGTGACAGCACGAGCCGGTCGGCGAAAAAGGGGCGCATCTCCTCCATGAGATCGAGCGCCAATGAAAGCCGGCCGGGACGGTCGCGATGCAGAAAGCCGACGGCCGGATCGAGGCCGACGGCTTCCAAAGCGGAACGCATGTCGTGATAAAGGATCGTGTAGACGTAGGAAAGGAGCGCGTTCACCCGGTCGAGCGGCGGACGCCGGGAACGTTCCTTAAAGTAGAAGTCGGCCTTTTGGGCGGTGATAAGCTCATTGATGACGCCGAAGTAGGCGCGGGCGAGCTCTCCTTCGACCCCGCGCAGCACCTCGGGATCCGTTTCCCGCTGAATCCGATCCAGTCCCGCTTCCAATTGCGCTACCGCTTTCTCTATCGCCGCCGCGTCGACTTTTTCCGAATGGTCGCGCAGAGCGCGTTGGAGCACCGTGCGGCAATTGCCGAATTTTCCCGTGAGCAATTGGCGGATGACTGAAGCCGTCTTTTCCGGATCGTCCGTCATTTTGTATTGGGCCCGGCGCAGGAGCACGTTGCCCGCCACCGGTCCCTGCACCCGGGCCAGGAATTTCCCGAATTGCGATAAAAAGGAAATGCTGATTCCCCGTTCCGAAGCGCTCCCGAGGAGAAACGGGCTGACGGCGACGTTGCCGAAGCAGACTATTCCCTGGAGGCCGATGAGCGGGACACGGAGCTTCACTTCGCCGCCGACCTTCACGACCACCGTGTCCCCATCCTTGCGCAGGTACGATTTCTGGGTCATGACGAACAATGTATTGAGGAAACGTTTCACTCAGTAGCCTCCGTGTCCTCTCCGATCGGTTTCTCGAGCATGCGTGAAACGTAAAGCCCCACCTTCTTGTCTCGGGAAAAAATCTTCGGCAGGCAATTCTCGATAAGAGAACAACGCTTGCATTTGGCGCCGTACACGGGCGGCGGCGTCGTTCCTGAGCTCAACAGCTCGCGCAGGCGCAATGCCCCGGCCCTGGTCAATGCGCGCAACTCCTCATCGAACCGAATCGTTTTTCTCCGTTTGATCTTCCCGTAGAAGAGAGCGCCCTCCGGAATCGCCTTGCCGAGCATCTCCTCCAGGCATATCGCCTCGGCGCAGAGCTGGATTTCATCCATTTTGCCTTTTTTCGGGCGTCCCCGTTTGTATTCGACGGGGAAGGGGACTCCGTTTTCGTCGAATTCGACGACGTCCGTCATTCCGGCCAGGCCGAGCTCCAGAGACCGGACGGGCATCCCCCGTTCCGTATGAACGCCCCCCCGCGTTTCCGCGTGTTGGGAATGCGTCCGTTTGTGCAGGGCCCGGCCCTCGGCGGTAAATTGATTCTCCGTCCAGACCTGCTCGATGTGGATAAGCGCGCACTGGCGCTCGCAGAAGGCCAGGTGCTGGAGGGCGGAAATCGGCAGCAGGTCGGATTCGGGGTACATGAAATCCCCCTGGACTGGATTAAAGCGGCTTTCGGATTCTGATGCCGTCTTTTGTAATTACGGTGAAATTGCCCCGCATTTCGCTTATGTGCTTGCGGACCGCGCCATCCACCAGAACGGCTTTTTCGTGCTGCTGCAACCCGGGCAGACGGAACAAGACGACGCCGAAATGATTCTTTTTGAAACGGAAGACGAGCTCGCCGAAATCTTTGTCCGCCGTAATGAGGACGGCTTGGTGCTTTTCGCAAAGACCGAGAACCGCGTCGTCCGGTATTCCCGGATTTTCCTCCGCTATCGAAAGTACTTCGTACCGTTCCCTGAGCGTCAGGACGATGTGCCGGTCGACGCTTTCATCGGCTATGAATTGCGCCATACGCCGGCCTTAAGCTTGAGACGAATACACGACGTCGCTTTTCAATACCTTGACCGCGTAATCGACCGCGGCCAGCACCATCTCCCGGGTGAGACGAGGGTGCGCCTCGACGATGGATTCAATACTCTCCCCGTGGGCGATTTTTTCCAGGATCAACTCCACGGTTATGCGGGTTCCCCGGATAACCGGTTTGCCCATCATGACGGCCGGGTCGGAAACGATCAAATTCTCAGGCATGACGCGCCTCCTCAGGATAATATACAACGGGACTTGAGTTTACGCTACAGTTGACTGAATGAGGGTTACCCTTACGGTTCGGCAGCCGGACCCAACGCCCCGAACGTTGGGTAGGGTACCATCAAGCTCATGCGCCGTAGGTTTTTCCCGGCCGTTCAGAAGGCACACCTCCCGTCACGGCTGCGCCTGATTTTAGAGTTGGGTAATGTCGTTGCGCCCGCCAAGCCGAAACATTGGAGGGTGCTATTTTACGCCGTCTTATCGCGGATGCGAAAAGGCGGAAAATGACGGCTTTTTCGTCGTAAACCGCGTCCGTTCTTAAGGACTCCGACCCTTTATGTACTGCGCAGGAGGACGGATGCGGGGTATTTTGTTCTACAGTTTCTCAAAAAGCTCAACTCCTTTGGGAACATTTTGTGAATCAACCTTAATCAAATAATCTTTGAACTCACGAGCCGGCGAACCGTTCTCCTTTACACGTTCTATGTTGATTAAGCTGAATAACTGGTGTGCCGGGGCATTCCCTAAAGCCGTTCCGTGCTTAAAAACAAAGAGCTTTCTCGCGGCCATTTTCCCGCGAGCCGCAGAATGGTCGTGTTCAAACATTTGGCAGAGCGCTTCCCAGAGTAAATCGAGATCGTCAGTGGAAAAGCCCGTTTGTTTAGCCAAGTGTGCGGAAATGTAACCCTCAGCACGATAAAGAGCGTATGGAACAATGTTTTTTCTTCCCATGGTTCTGTTATCGCCTTTTTGAGCTTCCGCTTCTTTTTCTGTTGCCACAGCCATTCTGGTAATGGTAATCTCGCGCGGCACGATAGGTTCGATGCTTTTCCCGAAACTGATTTGAATAGGCCCCCGGACTTGACCGCAATTATTTTCCTTTAGGGACATAACCGCCCCAAAGGCTCGAATGTCGAAATAATTCTTGCACATCCAGGTTCGGGCAATTGGGATGGGGTCAGCTTTTTCTTTTACGGCTTTTTGAACCTCTTTCGAATCATACGCGTTTTTTTGTTCGAGGGTGAGTACGGCTTTTTCACGTACGTAAATGAGGTGAGGAGCATTTCTTCCTTTTGCAATTTCAACATAATTTCTTATCTTGCGTTTCAAGCAAACATCCGTGACAACCCCAAAATTCGTTTCCGGATCGATCCGGGGGAAGTTCCCCGCGTCTGGATCGCCATTCGGATTACCATTTTCCACATCGAAAAAATAAACGAACTCGTAGCGATTCTCTATTTCAGCCATAAATATTGCCTCCTTAATGATTATTCCTTTTCTATTTCCTCAGTCGCTTTTTCTTTCTTTGTGAAGAAAGCCTTGCGCTGATGATAATAACCTAGAGCAAACATTCCCTGATCGTCCAATTTTAAGAATGCGGGGAAACCATCCTTTCCGTTTATACCATTAATAATGGATTGGACAAGCTGTTCTTTGTAGATTTTTGCTCCGCCTTCAAGCTTGCTAAAATGATGTTGAGAAAGACGGATGAGTTGTGGGAATACAGTACGTGGTGTGGTTGAAGCTGCGCCGAAAAACCGGTCTTTGATGGTAGCATTCGCTCCCGGGATGGCTTCTTCCTGGACCTTCTCGAGAACCGCAAACAACCGTCCTAGGCGATAAGCGATATTCGTCGATTCTTCGCTTAATGACATGGACACCTCCTTTCCAAAATTTCTAACCAACACAGCCTTAATGAGCGTCGCCCGGTAATAATTGATATTGTGATCGGCGTGTATACGTCCAACGATTGCGGAAAGAATGGAAACCGGATACTTTCCGCCAGTCAGAATGGAGCGCATCATCGCGCCTGAGAGCAAAGGATTGATATTTTCAGACTTATGTAAAGTAGCTGTTTCAATGAGTAGCTGCCATATCCCTGGAAATTCTTTTTCATTATCAAAATTACGGACTAAAGAGAGGGCTTTGAAATGTTCCCCGATATGACGATTAAGTGCCTCAACCGTGTCTGCGTACCAGAAGCGGACAGCGATCCGTGAGGCATTCGGTGCGAGGCCGAGGATATAAAATTTGATTGAATCATCTTTGATGTCAGATGGTTTCTTTCCTGCACGAATGGCTTTCAAATAATACGCTACAGGTTTTACATCGGCTCCCTCTGTTTCATGAGGGTCCATAATAAGTCCAAAAATGTTTTCTATCGGAGATGGCCGTTCAGTCCAAAAGACAGTGGTTGTATCTCCGATTTTAATCCTCTGACGTGACCCGCGCATTAACAGGCGATTTAGCGAAGTTGTATAACTAAAGGCTGCTATTTCACCAACGGGTGCATTTGAATTTTGTATTTTGCCGTATGACTCAAATGAATTAAGATTGAATGATACGATTGCCGCTCCAAAGGATTGAGTCCCATCAACACCGCTTAATAAATGATGCAATCGCGCAATAGATGTAATCTTTCCATCAACTAAGCACATGCCGGTGCGCTTTTCAACATTAGCTAACCTATACTTTACCCACGCTTGATAGATTTCATCCTCTTCATGAATAAATGAGGTGCCGTGAGAAGAGGAGATCATAAATACGATGTTCCCTGTCAAAAAATCTTTTTCATCTAATCTCCCTTTTATTTCAGAGGTTATATTTTTCTCCGCATCCTTTATCTCCCAATTTTGAAGGAAATGAACAATCGCGGATAGGGATTTATTTTCCGGACAATACTTATGGACCGTTTTATGTAGTTCAAGAAAGCCACTAAACTTTTCCGCTGTTCTTTCTGGCTTACCTTTATTATCGAAACCGAGCATGTAACTTGAATTTTCCCACAAAAAATTCGGAAGAATTGTTTTTCCGGCTTTTCCTATTACTGATTCAGGTACAATCAAGCCAATGGGACGTGATTTTCCCTTAGAGTCTGGTTCCCTTAAGTCGATTATGCTTTTTAATTCACCTTGTTTACTAATGACTACTGCGAATGAAATATTTTCAATGCTCAAATACTTGTCAGGCAATCCTTGGTCATTTTCTTTTAGCGACCTAACCTTTGGTCGATTTTCATAATATTCTGTTAATGCCTGTAATATCATTCATGTACCCCCTCAGACTTGAAAGGCGGCACCCCGACCACCCCATCTACCATTACCGTGCGGAAGAAATGTGCGGTCATATCGGCGCTAAAATCAATGTCATGAAGCATTAATCCTAAATCTTGCGTACCATGTAGTTGTGAAGTCGGGATTTCATTCTTTTCTACCCACCTGAAGCTTACGGGGAATTCTCTAGTACCGAAATACGGCTGGGTAAAACATTGCCCAGCCTTAGCGCGACGCTTGAACGTTTCAAAATGTTTCCCAGACTCCTTATCTGTAGAATCCAGTAAACCGTCTTTATCAGATTTGCCGGCTTTATCCGTTATTTCAAAACTCGCTTCTATCACGTACCCCACGTCTTTGAGAACCATCGCGGCCCGTTGTTGCCTGTCATCCTCAATATAGAGACCGAGTTGTGAATATGGATTAGCCATTGCTTGTGTAATATTCCTGAAAGGTATCTTGCTGGCAAGTTCATTTCTTCTTATATTCGTAAACTGGATAGGCTTTAGAACATGAATTCTTTCAATACGCCAGCGGATCGCCGGTTTCCAATAAATGGCTTCCAATATTCCTCTTGCCGCCGAAGGTGTTATTATATCATAACTTACGCGTTCGACTTTCATTTCAGGTCTGGTGAAACAGGCGTATGGTCCCCAGATATGCAATGCTACTCCGAATGCCATAGGTAAACTCCTTTCAGTACATTAGATTTTCAGCGGCAATGAAATCTCTTATTTCAGGATTCAGTCCGAAACGATCGTCATAGGCTTCTTTTCTTCCCAAATCGGAAAGTATAAAGAATCGTTCATCCACGACTGTGATAAATCCATGCTGGATAAGAGCTTCCAGAGGTTTTTTATATGTTTGAACCGTATATGGCTGAAGATTGCGGAGTATTCCACCAGGCGACCAACCCAACTGAATATATCTTACCAGTTGTGAACAATGTTCTTTGGCTTCTTTATCATAAGGGATGATTACCGTTTCCTGAGCGTTGGCGATAATATTATAATCCAAGGCAATTGACTTGAAAGGGAAGTCACCTTTCAACAGACCGTTTTTAAGTCTAGCTAAAATATTTTTCGTATCGAGCTTACCGCTTGCATCCTTAAGCCAGTAAAGTTCTTTAAAATAGTTTTCGACTATTTTCGTATTTAGTAGATCATCTGCATAATCGTTTAGAATTAGTTTTGTGATTTCCGCATTCTGGCGTAGATGCCCTGGCGGCAGGCTCTCCTCGCTTTCAAAAACAAATAATCGGCCGCCTTTGGTGATTTTACCTTCACGATTGCATCTGCCGGCCGCTTGAATGATGGAATCCATCCCGGCCAATGAACGAAATACGACAGGAAAATCGAGATCCACACCGGCTTCGACGAGTTGGGTGCTTACGACGCGGCACGTCCTTTTTTCTTTTAGCCTGTTATGGATTTCCCCAAGCACGCTTCTTCTATGCTTTGGGCACATTGCCGCCGAAAGGTGGAAACTGCCGTCGTCTCCGCCGAGCCCCTCGAAAATCAATCGCGCGTGTTTCTTTGTATTGACCACGCACAACGCTTGTTCTTCCCGTTTAAGACGTTTTATAAGATCGTCATCCGGTATAATTCCGATATTTTCCGAATCAACACGTTTAAACGCCCTTTCTAGCCCGCCCGGATCGCTCATCATTTCCCTGACGCCGGACAGGCCGTTTTTAAAATCGGCGCGTTCCGTGAGAGCGGGTTGCGTGGCTGTGCATAGTACAACAGTTGAACCGTAATTCTCGGCGAGTTCACGGATCACTGCCATGGTCGGTCTGAGAAACGGCACTGGGAGCATTTGCGCCTCGTCAAGGATGACGACACTCCTGGCGACATTATGAAGCTTTCTGGATTTTGATGACCTGTTCGCGAAAAATGATTCGAAAAATTGAACGTTGGTGGTGACAATAATGGGCGCATCCCAATTCTCCGCGGATAGACGCCTGTTTTCCTCAAGCTCTTCGTCCTCGGCATCTTTTTCTATTATAATATTTGAATGATGTTCAAGGATTGCGTGAGCACCGAAAATACTTTTAAAGATGCCCGCCGTCTGTTCGATGATGCTCGTATATGGGATCACGTAAATAACCCTCTCCATGCCGTGATTCAAGGCATGGTCGATGGCGAAGGCGAGCGAGGATAGTGTCTTTCCCCCACCGGTCGGAACGGTCAGCGAAAAGAGTCCTGCTTCCTTTTCAGCTGAAGCGCGACATTCCTTGAGAATGCTTGCGCGGTGTTTATTGATTTCGGATTGAGAGGCATTTGTTATCAACGCGTCGAGATGGGTATCAAGCACAGGCTTCAACTCGTTCAGAGAAGGATATTTACCCCTTTGTGAAGCGCGTTCGGGATCTATGAATGCTTCTGTATCCAGGAAGTCGGCATCCACCAGGCAGGAATATATCATCCGTATAAAAAACGAGGCGGAGAAACCTATATTGCCTCTTTCTCCAAGTTTAGCAGCTTTCTGTAAGAATCGAGGTGGTCGGAGAGAGGAAATTTCAATGGGAAATTCACGATAATCTGAAGTGCATCGTCCCAGACGCTTTATGAGGCATGAATCGTCATCGCCTGAATCGCCGTCCGGTAATCCGGTGTGATGTCCGGCGATACAATATGCGAGCAGGCGTCCTGCTCCACGAGGCTCTCTTATCAGTATTTCAGCGTATTTGGCACCTGGCGTTGAATGATCGGCAAAAACGTTTTTCCCCCTGATCTTTTGCTGAAAAGCATCACTGTACTTGCCGAGGTCGTGAAGTTTCCCAAGTACCCCGCCCCATTCGGAAGAGTTGAATTTTGAAGCGAAATCACCCGCCATGTCGGCTACGTTGTTCAGATGCGTATCGAGTTTCTGCCAGCTACTTTCCAATTCATTATCTTTGCTATGCGCATAATACTCACCCATCCGCCCATCTCCGGTCGCCTTTGTTTTCATTCGTACAGGTCTCCTAATCGCCCCGCCTCCTCGCGCATGAACGCCCGCAACTCTTCGGGCGCGAGCACTTCGCAGTCGCTTCCCCAGCCCCTGATCCAGGGCACCATCTCCAGGGGCTCGGAGACGGAGGCGCTGAAGAGAACGCTCCCGGCCTTTTCAGGCTTCACCCGCTGGCTCGGGTGCCAGACCGTTTCCGTCACCCGTTCCGCCACGCGTTCGGAAAAACGGATGAGGACCTCGGTCGCTTTTCCTTGGGTGTCCCAGATCCCCCAGGCGTTCGCGAAAAGTCCGCTGAAGTCGAAATCGGCAGGGATCGAATATCCTTCATTCAGAAGCTCGACGGCGGTGATCCGGTCGGTGCGGAAGGTGCGGATGAAATCGTCGCCGTCGCTCTGCGCGAAAAGATATATCGTTTTACCGGCCGGGTACGGTTCCATGAAATAAATGGAAGCCGTGTATTGGTGGATTTCACCGGACGTCTTCGAGCGGTACAGGAGCGTTACTTTCCTGTTTTCCGCCCAGGCCAAGGTGAGCTTTTCCAGTATGTCGATCTGGTCTTTCCATTCCGATTGCGACAACCCGAGCTGATGCTCGGCCGAGGCGCCAATGAATCCGGAAAGAAGCGGGCTGGAATGCTCCAGGGCGGCCGCCAGCTTGGTCATGCCGGAATACACATGGGGTGAATACCGGTTGTAGGTGACGAACAGCAGGCGGGAGGCCAGGTAGAAGCAGAATACCTCGTGCAGGGTGAGCTTGACGTTGTTCAGGTACCGGCTTTTATCGATATACAGCCGGTGTCCGTCCTCGACCACCGGAATGACGCGGGAAAGATCGTCGATGCACCTCCCGACGGTGGATCGGTGAGCGCCCATCTTTTTCGCTATCTCCGACCGCTTGAGGCCTGAGGGGTGGGCGAGGAGCAACTGTTCGATAAAGGCGAGCTTGTCCTGCTTTTTCACTTTGTTCTCTTTAAAATGGGTTATTGATGATACATATTAGTCTATGCACCCGCGCAAATTCCGCAACAAAAAAATATTTTTTCATCTCAACTGTAGATTAAGGGGGAAGCGGGAGTTTTCACTCCCGCTGGTTCACGAAGCGATTCCACTCCACTTTCTTGTTATGCAAGTTAATCAGATACCCGACCGGGATCTTGGATATCTTCAGGTAGTTGATGATCTGCGCTTCCATGGAAGGATGGAACTCCGCGACGGATTTGAGCTCCAGGATGATCTTGTCATCCACCACGATGTCCGCAAAGTAAGTACCGACGTTCTCTCCTCTGTAGCGAAGGTCATATACCTTCTGCCTCTCAAATGGAACGCCTTGCAGCTTGAGCTCCACGCACAACGCTTCCTGGTAGGCGTGTTCCAGCAGCCCCGGCCCGAGCGCATTGTGCACCGCATAAGCCGATGCCCTGCGGAACCCAAAAGCTTCCTTAAATGAAGGAGGTTTTTGGGTTCCGCTAAGCAGTTCCGGTTTTTTTCCTTTTTAAAGATGGGAAAAAACCGGAACTGCAAGTAACTTGTAGCCCAGCTCTTTGTGTACCAGTTTTTCCATAAAAACCTCCTGAATAAGTTGTTAGGGTAGGGAGAGCTCCCCAGACACGTCAGGTTCAGGCGGTTTATATGGCTGGAAAAAGATCACAAAGAGCTGGACTGCACGTAACGGGCATAGACGAGGCGACCCACTGACAATAGAGGTCACCACTCTATAGAGGAAACTTTTACTCACTATTTCCGGCTAAACAATAAAAAAGACCGGCCCTACACGGCGCCGGTCCCTCAGACTTCGACAGGCTCAGTCTGACTTTTTATCCTCTAACTCTGACTTTTTTTCCTACTTCTTCTCTTCTTTACTCTTCTTCTCTCTCTTCATTCGCGCCCATTCGCTGGAAGCTGCGCTGCGAGAGAGCGCCATACATGTTTTCAACCTCTCCCCGTCTTCTTCATTAAAACCCGTACTTCAGGCTGTAGTCCCCGCTCGCGACGAGGCCCATGAGGATCACCAGGGCGATGACCATGAGAACGGTGGCGACGATATTGAGGATCAGGCCGACCGTGGAGAGCGTCCGCCCGGAGGCGGCTTTCCGCGCGACGGCGGGCTCGGCCGCGGACGACACCTTGCCCCCGAAACTCCTTCCCAACGCGCTCAAAACGATGCCCGCGATCGAAAAGGTGTTCAGCAGCACCCAGGTTCCCTCCCTGACCGCCAGCGCGAGAACGGCGACCAGCAATGAGACTCCTCCCGTGATCACCGCGATCAACCCGAAGGTGTGCGAAAGGTTCGCCTTCACCCTGTCGCCTTTGGCGACCCGTGCCGCCGTTTGCGTATCCGACATGTCGTTCCTCCTTTTTTATCACCGCGTGACGCGGCGTAAATATAGTCCCAGTATAAGAAAAAGGGAGATAATTTCAATAATTTTTTTACGGTTCATTACTTAATGGCGCAAAACAGCGTGACGTGCGGCCTTCAGCGTCGCTATTTCTATCTACTGCGATCGCGTCTGCCGCAATGGCCGGTTCTCCCTCTTTTTCTTCTCCACTCTTTTTCTTTTTCCTTCATCCGTGTTATCCGTCTTCATCTGTGTTATCCGTGGTTCCCTCTCTTTTTGGATGAAATACCGATTTGTTTCCACCCTTCCCTTCCCCAATCCGGCGTCTTTTGTTAAGTTAATGGCAGGAAATTTCAGCGACACCATGTAAGGGAGATATTTTCGTGGTCGATCTTTCGCAACTGGGCATCATCGGCAACTGCCGGAGCGCGGCGCTCATCTCCCGCGCCGGGGAGGTGGTGTGGGCCTGCCTGCCCGACTTCGATTCGCCGTCCGTCTTCGCCAAGCTCGTCGACGAGGAGAAGGGCGGGGTGTTGGCCGTCGTCCCCGAAGAGCCGGCCCGGATCGAGCAGGAGTACCTCGAAAACACCAATGTTCTGCGGACCCACTTCCGGACGCCGTCGGGCGCCTTCGAGCTCTTCGATTTCATGCCTATCTACGCGGTCGATGCGCAGACGTACAATCGGGCCCCGGAGCTCTACCGCCTGCTGCGCCCCCTCGAGGGCAAACCGCTCGTCCGCATTCGCTACCGGCCGCGGCTGAACTACGGCGCCGTCGAGACGCGCACCGACGCCCACGGTGAATACCTGAAGAGCGTCACGGCGCGCGGCGAGTACCACTCGGTCTACTGCTACACGAATATTCCCTTCACCGCGGTTCTCGAAGAACGGCCGTTCCCCCTCGCAGGACCCAGCTATTTTCTCGTCAGTTTCCACCAGAAGCTCGGGCGGGTGGACGTCGGCGGCGCCTTCACGGAGTTGGAACGGACCAAAACCTATTGGCTCAACTGGGTCAGCCGCACTTCGATCTACGCCCTCTACCAGAAGGAGATCGTGCGCAGCGCCCTGACGCTCAAGCTCCTCACGTACGGCAAGACCGGCGCGGTCATCGCCGCCGCCACCACCTCGATCCCCGAGTACCCGGGCGATTCGCGGAACTGGGACTACCGCTACTGCTGGATCAGGGACTCGGCCATGATCCTGCAGACCCTGCGCGAGCTCCGGCACGGGAACACCGCCCGGCAGTTCCTGCGCTTCCTGCTCGACACCATCATCCGCAAGGCGGACACGCTGCAGATCCTTTATTCAATCAGGGGAGAGAAGGACCTGCCGGAGCGCCGCCTGCCGCACCTCGCCGGGTACAAGAAATCGAAACCGGTGAGGGTGGGCAATGACGCCTACCGGCAGAAACAGAACGACGTGTACGGGGTGCTGATGGACCTCATCCATACGAGTTTCGTCCATTTCCCGACCTCGCTGCCGGAAAGCGAGGAATTGTGGACGACGGTGCGCTACATCATGAGAACGGTGGAGGATAACTGGCGCAAGCCCGACCGGGGCGTGTGGGAGATGCGCACGCGTCCCAGGCATTTCGTCTTCTCCAAGGTCCTCTCCTGGGTGGCGGTCGACCGCGGCCTGGCGCTGGCGAACCTTCTGGAGCGCGACGAGTTCGTCCCCTCCTGGAGCGCCCTGCGCGAGGAGATCCGGAACGACGTGGAGACGCACGGCTGGAACGAGGCGAAGGGCGCCTATACCCAATCGTACGGTTCCGGGGATCTCGACGCTTCGCTCCTTCTGCTCGAGCGCGTCGGGTTTTGTACGGCGGACGCTCCCCGTTGGGTGAGCACGGTCCGCGCCGTCGAGGCGGAGCTTAGCCGCGACGGGCTTCTCTACCGGTACCGGAACAAGGACGATTACGGCGTGCCCCGCTCGGCCTTCCTCATCTGCTCGTTCTGGATGGCGGACGCGCTTTACAGGATCGGCGAGCGGGAGCGGGCCGGGGCCGTCTTCGAGCGGCTGCTTTCCTGCGCCAACCGGCTCGGACTCTTCAGCGAGGATCTCGACTTCGAGACGCATGAATTGTACGGCAATTTCCCGCAGGGGTATTCTCATCTGGCCCTGATCAACACCGCCGTGCTCCTGAACGAAGGGCGGCAGCGATCGGGATTCATCTACCGTACACCCTGAAGAGGCGTCGAACCGAGGATCATCACGTGAATATGGGGAGGCATCCATGCGATTATTGATCGTTTCCAACCGGCTCCCGGTGACCGTCGCCGAGGAGAACGGCGCGCTCGTCTTCAACGCCTCGAGCGGCGGGCTCGTGTCGGGCTTGAGCGCCTACCTCGACGTCCAACCGGACATCGAGCACCTCTGGCTGGGCTGGCCGGGGAGCGGCAGTTTCTCCGACGAGAACCGCCTGCGCGAGGAGCTCCGCGCGCGCTACCGGGCCGTGCCGGTCCTGCTGGACGACGCGACGGCCGACTCGTTTTACAACGGGTTCTGCAACAATACGATCTGGCCGCTGTTCCATTATTTCCCCTCGCTCACGGTCTACGACGAGGCGATGTGGGAAATCTACAAGCGGGTGAACGCCGTGTTCGCCGGGGCGATCGCCGCCGAGCTGCGGCCCGACGACGTCCTCTGGCTGCACGATTACCACCTGATGCTCGTGCCGGGCCTCGTCCGCAAGAAGGCCCCCGGGCTCCCCATCGGCTTCTTTCTGCACATCCCGTTTCCCTCCTACGAAAATTTCCGCCTCCTCCCGCGCGGCTGGGGAAGGGAATTGCTCCACGGGCTTCTGGAGGCCGACCTCATCGGCTTCCACACGCCCGACTACACCCAGTACTTCTTCCGGTGCGTGCTGCGCATCCTCGGCCTCAACCACAACCTGGGGGTGATCGCCCTCGGGCACCGGCTCGCCAAGGCGGAAACGTTTCCGATGGGGATCGACTTCGACAAGTACTACGACGCCGTCGACAGCCGCGAGGTGAAAAAGGAGACGGCGAGTTTCCGGCGCCAGGTGGGGGACCTCAGGGTCGTTTTTTCGGTGGACCGCCAGGATTACAGCAAGGGAATCCTCAACCGGCTCGAGGGCTACGAGCTCTTCCTGAAGAACAACCCGGCCTGGCGCCACAAGGTGGTCCTCTTCATGATCATCGTCCCGTCCCGCACGGAGGTCGACCAGTACCAGAAGGCGCGGGAGGTGATCAACCAGACGATCGGCCGCATCAACGGCGACTTCGGCGACCTCCACTGGACGCCGGTCGTGTTCCAGTACAAAGCGATTTCCTTCGAGCAGCTGGCGGCGCTCTACAACGTGAGCGACGCCGGCCTGGTCACCCCCCTGCGCGACGGCATGAACCTGGTGGCCAAGGAGTACGTCGCGTCCCAGCATGAAAAGCGGGGCGTCCTCATCTTGAGCGAGATGGCGGGCGCCGCCATGGAGCTCGGGGAGGCGCTCCTCATCAACCCCAACCACCGCGAGGAGATCGCCGACGCCATCAAGACGGCGCTCGAGATGCCGCCCTCGGAGCAGGCCCGCCGGGTGGAGGCGATGCAGGTGCGATTGCGCAAGTACGACGTGAAAAAATGGGCGGGCGACTTTCTCGAGGAGCTCGAACGGTTCCGGGAAGAGGCGAGCCGCTACGGCACCACGCCGCTCGAGGGCCTTCCCCTGGAGCGGCTGCGCGACTGCTTCGCGAGCGCCCGGAACAGGATCGTGTTCCTCGATTACGACGGAACCCTGGTGCCGTTCGCCCGGACCCCCGGCGAGGCGGCGCCGGGCCGGAAAGTCATTCGTCTGTTCCGCGCTTTTTCGGAGGCGCCCAACGTCACGCCGGTCCTCATCAGCGGCCGGAACCGCGAGGACCTGGACCGCTGGTACGGGCGGTTCGGCGTCACCCTGGTGGCCGAGCACGGCGTGTGGATGAAGGAGCCCGGTTCCGATTGGCGGATGCCGCGCATTCTCAACAACAAGTGGAAACCGGTCATCCGCCGGATGCTCGAGCGCTACCGCGACCTCCTGCCCGGTTCCTTCATCGAGGAAAAGGCCTACAGCCTGGCGTGGCATTTCAGGAATTCCGACCCGTCGGTGAGCGGGCCCCGGGTGAAGGAGTTCGTCGACGATCTGGTCCAGTACACGGCCCGGAACGAGATCGAGGTGCTCATGGGGCACAGCGTGGCGGAGGTGAAATGCTCCGGGGTGAACAAGGGAATGACCGCCCGGGCGCTGCTGGCGGCGAGTGACTACGATTTCATCATGGCGGCCGGGGACGACGAAACCGATGAGGCCCTCTTCCAGGCGATGCCTCCCGAGGCGTTCAGCATCAAGATCGGCTCCAAGAAATCCTTTGCGGATTACAGCCTCTCGTCCTCCGCGGAGCTCGTCGCGCTGCTCGAGGAGTTGTTCGACGTGCAGAAGGGCATCATCGACAGCGTGATCGGGCTGTTCCGCAGGAAACCGAACGGCGCCCGCCGCTGAGGTTGCGGTCGGCTGACGCCGGGTCTATCCGAAAATTATTTTTCCAACTGCCGTTGTATGCTGACGCTTTTTTTACTGTGGCGACAGGTGTTTCTCCTCCGGAGGGGGCGGGAGGGCTCCACCAGCCGGTGGACTCCAGGGAGGGCCTTTGTGGTTCGACAAGCTCACCACAAGTGTAAATCCCCTTCCTGGACCTTCCCAAACCCGCCCGCCTCGGCATCTATGCCTGGCCGCGGGAATGTGTTTTATGGACTATCCCTAAAAGTGGCGGATGTACAAACCTGCTGTCCCCGCATCCATGCGCCCGCGGCTTATGTCCATCCTTGGACATCGGAACGCTCCGGATAACGGCGCCGTCCATGGCGCCGACTGGTATGTGTTTCGATTATTTGACCAAGAAACATTATAAATAACGTAAACGGAGTAAGGTAAGACACGTATTATTTTATTGATAAGAATCCTTTTTTTTATTCAACGTTTCACACGCAGCCGAATCTGCCGGAGCGAAGCGTAGGCAATTGCCGTAAAATTCTGTTGGACGAAGTTGTGCCGCCAACAATTATAGTTTAGTAAATCCTATTTTCATATACAATTTTTCGGCACTGATGTTGCCTTTTTCTACATCAATAATAATTTTACTGATATTTTTATTGGAAAGATATTTTATTGCACGGTAAATAAGTAATCTACCGAAACCCTGCAAGCGATATTCAGGTAAAATGCACAAAACACTTATATAGCCATAATTATCTTTTGTAAATGAAATTACAAATCCAAAAATATCTTTATTCTTAGGATTAACAATAAGAAATATACCATGTGGGTCGAATAAATCAATTTTGTCCCAATTATCCTCCCAAGGTTTATCCTCAAATGCTTTCGCATAGATAATTGGGATTATTTTATGATGTTTTTTCTTTTTATACTGAATAACATCACAAAAATCTAATTCCGGAATCATAAATGGTTTTGTCAATTGATATCTGAAAAAATCATCCATAAATCACTAGAAATTTATTGCGGTATAATTTCGTCCAACGATATATAGACGCAAGCCGCCGCCAATTATCTCCCACTTAATCCCGGAATTCAAGCTTTTTTTTCATATACCGGTTTCAAATCCGTAAATCTTCCCTCTCTTCTTCATCCGCGGCGGGAAGGGAAATGGTGAGCGGCAGGAAGCAGTCTGGGGTAATCTTCAGAAGATTTGGTGTTTTCAATGAGTCAAATACAAAATTTAATGAGTCCAACAGAGAATTTTATTGGCCAAACAAGAATTTTAATGAGTCCAATGAAGAATTTAGTCGGTCAAAATAGAAATTTAATGAGTCCAACGAAGAATTTAATCGGTCAAACAAGAATTCCAATGAGTCCAATGAAGAATTTAGTCGGCCATACAAGAAATTTAATGAGTCCAATGAAGAATTTAGTCGGTCATACAAGAATTTTAATGAGTTCGGCGGAGGTTTCAATGAGTCCGGAAGACTTTTCAATGAGTCGGGAAGAGTCTTAAGCCCTTTATCCGCGTCTCAGCACGTTCATCCGTAGTTCCCCATCTTATTCATCCGCGCTCATCCGTAGTTTAATTCTCCTCCTCTTCCTCGACTCTCCCTTCTTCATCAGTGTTATCAGTCTCCATCAGTGTCAGCAGTGGTTCCCTATTCTCCTCTTCCCCGGGCGGGCGAGACGTCCTGACGCAAGCGTCGGGTACGCCCTACCTTCTCACGCCACGGAGTCCTCGGCCGCCCGCTTGGCCTCGTTGCGCGCGGCCTTGCGGTCGGACTCCGAGCGCATGACCTTGCGCAACCTGACGGCGTCGGGCGTGACTTCGACGAGCTCGTCGTCGTTGATGTAGGCGATGCAGTCCTCCAGGGTCATCCGCACCGGCGGGGTGAGGATGACGTTCTCGTCGCAGCCGGCGGCGCGGATGTTGGTGAGCTTCTTGGTGCGGCCGGGGTTCACCACCAGGTCGTTCTCTCTCGCGTGCTCGCCCACGATCTGGCCTTCGTAGAGCTTCGCCTGCGGGCCGATGAAGAGCTTCCCCCGGTCCTGGAGGCCGAAGAGGGCGTAGGCGACGGAGACGCATTCCTCCTTGACGATCATGACGCCGTTGACGCGGTTCCTGATTTCGCCCGCGTACGCGTCGAAGCCCGAGAAGAGGTAGCTCATCGTCCCCATGCCCTTCGTTTCGGTCATGAATTCGTTGCGGAAGCCGAGGAGGCCGCGCGTCGGGATGCGATACGTGATGCGCACCATTCCATTGTTATGCTGCATGTCGATGAGCCGGCCCTTGCGCGCGCCCAGGCGGCCGATGAGGCCGCCCATGAAAGCTTCGTCCACGTCGATGATGAGCTCCTCGTACGGCTCCTGCAGGACGCCGTCGACCTTCCGCATGATGACCTCCGGCCGGGTCACCTGGAACTCGTAGCCCTCGCGCCGCATTTTTTCGATAAGGATCGAGATGTGGAGCTCGCCGCGGCCGGACGCCTTGTAGCCGATCCCCTGCTCCATGGGCGCCACGTGGAGGGCGACGTCGTTCAGGGTCTCCCGGTGGAGGCGCTCCTTCAGGTGCTGGGAGGTGACGAACTTGCCGCCGGAGCGGCCCGCGAAGGGCGAGTCGTTGGGGATGAAGTTCATGGACACCGTGGGCGGGTCGAGCTCGACGAAGGGGAGGGGACGGGGTTCGAGCGGGTCGGTGACCGTCTCGCCTATCTTTATTTCCTCGCAGCCGGCGAGGGCGACGATCTCCCCCGCCTCCGCCTCATCGACCTGGACCATCTTCATGCCCTCGAAGCGGTAGATCTTGGTGACGCGCGTCACCGCGGAGATCTCCTCACCGCGGCAGCCGACCACTTCCCGGTTCACGCGCAGCGTGCCGTTGGCGATCTTGCCGATGGCGAGCCGGCCCAGGAAAGAGGAATAGGAGAGCGAGCTCACGAGCGCCTGCAGGGGCGCGGCCGGGTCGCCCGCGGGCGCCGGGATGTGCTCGAGGACGGCGTCGAAGAGCGGGACGACGGTGCCGCTCCGCGCGGCGGGATCGAGCGAGGCGTAGCCGTCGCGGGCCGAGGCGTAGACGACCGGGAAGTCGAGGCTCTTGCCGGACGGATCGAGCTTCATGAAGAGCTCGAGCACCTGGTCGAGCACCCAGGCGGGCCGGGCGGCCGGCTTGTCGATCTTGTTGACGACCACGAGCACCGCGAGCCCGAGCGAGAGCGCCTTGCGCAGGACGTAATGGGTCTGGGGCATGGGCCCCTCGGCCGCGTCCACCAAGAGCAGGGCGCCGTCGACCATCTTGAGGACGCGCTCCACCTGGCCGCCGAAGTCCGCGTGGCCCGGCGTGTCCACGATGTTGACCCGCACGCCCTTGTAGGCGAACGAGCCGTTCTTGCTCGCGATGGTGATGCCGCGCTCGCGCTCCAGGTCCATGGAGTCCATCATCCGCTCCTCGACCTCCTGGTTGTCGCGGAACAGGCCGCTCTGGCGGAACATCTGGTCCACGAGCGTGGTCTTGCCGTGGTCGACGTGCGCGATGATGGCGATGTTTCTGATCGGTTGGGTGCTCATGTTCGTTGCTCGTCCTTTGCGCGAAGAGGGGTCCTCGGGCGATTCCGTGCTGTTCCTTTGGTTTGCTAAGGAAGGTAAGGCACGAATCTAACGAATTCGGACGCAAAAGTCAATGACCGGGAGGGAAGAGAGAAAAACTACGGATGGGACGCGTATCTCGCAGCGAAGCTTCCAGCGATAAGACGCGGATGAAGAAAGGAGGAGGAGGAGGAGGAGGAGGAGAAGTTCGAGAAAATTTCGGAAAATAATTACGGATGCGCATGAATTGAGATAGGATGAAGCGAGAACCGTTATCGGCCGGGAGGTCTGAGTGAAACATGAAAATCCATATTATCGGCCCGTCAGGCAGCGGCAAATCCTTCATGGCGCGCAAGCTGAGCGCGGAGACGGGTATTCCCGTTACCGAGCTGGACGACATATTCTGGGATAATCGAATCGAATCATACGGGCTCAAAAGATCGCCGCAGGAACGCGATCGTCTGCTTCATAAGGTTCTCGAAGACGATGATTGGATCATTGAAGGCGTGTATTACTCATGGCTGGAAAAGCCGCTACGTACCGCCGATCGCGTTTTATTTTTATATCCTCCATACCCGCTCCAGGTATTGCGAATTATCCGAAGGTTTTTACTTCGAAAGATCGGTTTACTGCGCACCAAAAAAAAGGAGACTTTGAAAAGCCTCCTCGACCTGTTGAAATGGAACCGATTATACAATATAGAAGCAGCCGGTTTCATCAAACGATTGAGATTGGAAAGGCGAGTAGATATTTTACTGAAGAAAAAGGATTTGTCGCTCCTCATCAACTCCTGTCGGAAACGGACCTAACACTTTTCATTTCTCTTTTCCTTATCCGCGTCCTATCCGCGTCCTATCCGTAGTTCCTCTTCTCCCTTCTCCTTATCGGTGTGATCGGTGGTTCCCTCCTCTTGCCTTCAGCCGGCGGATGAACTATACCCGCAAAGCGCTGCTTTGTCGGGTATTTCCGATTATAATTCTTTGTCACATCAAGACTAAGCAAAGCCTTAGTGTGACATATCGAAAACGATTGAGTATATTTTGAAGAACGATGACCGTCTATTCGGTTTTGGCCGTGCATTACGACGATATTTTTCCCCTCGACCCCGTCACGGTCGATTTCGTAGGCTCTTCGGTGCCTCAAACCTCCGTGAGTGTGAAGATCCTCGACGTCGGGTGCGCCACCGGGAGCCTGGTCCGGGCCCTCGCCGCGGACGGGTGGGACGCAGTCGGAATCGACAGCGACGAAACGATGCTCGCGATCGCACGGGAACGCGCAGCAGCGGGCGGTCGGCCGGAAGCGGCGCGTCCCCGCTTTCTCACGGGTGACATGCGGTCGTTGGAAGGGCTGTTCCCGCCGCGGGCCTTCGACGTCGTCCTGTGCCTCGGCAACACGCTCGTTCACCTGGAAGGCGGGCGGGAGATCGGCGATTTCCTCCGGCAGGCTCGAACCCTTCTCGCGCCCGGAGGCAAGCTGCTCGTCCAGATCATGAATTACGATTTCATTCTCGCCGTCCGTCTGCGCCCGTTCCCGGACGTCGAAACGGATTCCCTTCTCTTCCGGCGCGCCTATTCGCTTCGGAACGACGGCCGCCTCGATTTTCACTTGAGCCTCACGGAGAAGCGCGACGGCCGCGCGCACGAGGGCGCGTTTCCGCTGTATCCGCTCAAGAAAGCGCCGCTCGAATCGATCCTTGGGAAAACCGGGTACGCGGACGCGGAATTCTTCGGCGATTTCAAAGGCGGGGCTTGGTCGGTTGACAGCCGCCTGCTTGTCGTTCGAGCCTCACGTGTGTGAGCTTCTTCATGCGCCACGAAGGACACCCCTCGGCTCCGCTCGGGGCAGGCTCCGGACACGAAGGAAGAGGAAGAAGAACGATAAACGAGTTTTGAAAAAGGAATGAGTGCGAAAGGGAATCATTCCTGTGTTTGTCCGCGGCCTCTCCTCCTTCCTCATCGGGGTCATCGGTAGTTCCCTTTTCTCCTCTTCCCCGGGCGGGCGAGACGCCCGCCCTACCCAGCGGCGGTTTTCTTCGGCGGGTGAGTGCTTGCCAAACCGAGCCCGATGGACGATACTGTCCCCGACACACCGGAAGGAGCGAACTATGGCCTCCGTCACCCTCCGCAACATTCATTACGATTACAAGCGCCCCAGGGACGCGCTCGCCCGCCGTTCCGCGAGGGAGTTTTCCCTGCGGGACGTCAACCTGGACATCCCGGACGGCAAGAGCACGGTCATTCTCGGCCCCAGCGGCTGCGGCAAGACGACCCTCTTGAAGATCATCGCCGGGCTCATCACCCCCGATCACGGCGCGATCGCCTTCAACGGCGAATCGGTCGACCGCACCAAGCCCGGCGACCGCCGCATCGGCATGGTGTTCCAGGATTACGCCCTGTACCCCCACCTCGACTCAAAGGACAACATCACGTCGTTCTTCCTTTTCCGGCGCCGCACGAAGGAGCTCGACCGGAAGAAAAAGGAGCTCTTCGAGCGCACGAGCGCCCTCCTGGACGTGGACATCAGCTACCTGCTCCGGCGCAAGCCGCCGACGCTTTCCGGCGGGGAAAAGCAGCGCGTGGCCGTCGGGCGCTGCATCACGCGCGAGCCGCAGCTTTTCCTCCTCGACGAGCCCTTCTCCAACCTGGACCGCAGCCTGCGCGAGAAATACCGGCTGTCGCTCAAAAAGCTGCTCGAACACTTCCACATCACGACGGTCTACGTGACGCACGACCAGGTGGAGGCGGCCGTCCTGGCCGACGAGCTGGTGGTGATGAACTCCGGCCGGGTCGAGCAGACGGGATCCGTGCGCGAGCTGTTCGACAATCCGAAGAACAGGTTCGTGGCCGGCTTCCTCTCGCTTTCGGGAGACACGGTGCCCATGAATTTCATCGACGGCGGGCTCGTCGACCGCTCCCTGGCGGGCATGGTGATCGGGGCGCGGCCCGACGACGTCGAGGTGACGCGGAGCGTGACGGAGGCCGACGTCCGGGGCGCCGTGGTCACCGAGGTGCGTCCGGTCGTGATCCAGGACCTGCACCTCGTCAGCGCCGATTACAGGGACGTGGTCGTCCAGGCCAAGTCGAAGATCGCTCCCGTGCCCGCCCGGGGCGAGGAAGTGAACCTGGTGTTCAAGAAATACTTCCTGTTCGACCACATCACCGAAAGGCTCGTCAGGCGCGTGGTGAAGGGCGAAGAGCCGGCGAAGCGGTAGGGGATCATGTCACCCCGAGAGGATGTCGCACGACCGGATCAGCGCGGAAAAGTCAGTTCGAGCCTGTCGAGAACTGAGTAAAAATCGATATTATTGGCGCTTTTTTCGTCATGCACCCCTCGACAAGCTCGGGGTGACATGCTGTTACCGGTTGTGCGACGGCTTACCGAGCCTGTCGAAGGGTGACATGAATTCCCCCTCCGCCAGGATGAACGCCTTCCCGTGAAAGAGCGCGCGCCAGCTCACGCCATTGCGTTTTCCCATCGCCTCCAGCTCCTCCTCGTCCAGGTAGCGCTTCCGCACTCGGAATGATCCGCCGTCGGGAAGGGTGCGCCGCTGGATCGTCTCCCGTTTCCGCCCCGCCGCCCGGATCGAATCGATAAGGATAAACCGGGCGCCGGAGACAAGGACGCCGCGGACGTTTGTGAACAAACTGTTTTCCTCCGCCGGAGACAGGTGGCTCACAATGAAACCGAGCAGGACAGAGTCGAAGGCCGTGCCGGCGGGAAAGGCGGGCGCGAAGAGATCGGCTCGCTTGAGAGAAGCCTTGGCGGCAATGCCGAGCGCCGCGACGTTCTTCCGGCACTCGTCGAGCATGCGCTCCGACCGGTCGACGAGGACGACGCTTTCGCACGAAGGATGGTAAAACCTGAGCCAGAAGCCCGTGCCGCAGGCCAGGTCGAGGTGCCGCTTCCCGACCAGGCCGGGGAGGAGCGCGCCGACGGCGGCCGCGTCGTGCCCGAAAAGGCTTGCGTCCGCGTCCGCCCCCGCGTAGACGCGCTCATACCCGCCCGCGATTGCGTCGTAGTAAAGTCTCATGTCCGCGTCGATTATTCTATCTTTCCGCCTCATATCGATGATGGTGTTCCTTAATTTACTCTACTCGTAATTGCTTGGCGTGGAAAGGTTAAATAAGGAAACCAGGAATCCAGGAAATCGGGAAAAAAAGAATGGAAAGTTACGGAGACGGCTTGTATCCTTCTCCATTCTATTTCCTTTCCTGGTTTCCTGGGTTCCTTATCGACCTTTTCAAGGCGATGTATATGCGACGAAAAACAGCCGCTTGAACGGGAAGAGCACCGTGCCGTCCGGCCGTTCCGGGTAATCTTCTTCGAGCTCCTCGAGGAAGTCGCGCTCGAAGGCCCGGCGCTCGTCCTCCTCCCGGAGCCGCTCCAGGTACGGCCGCAGGCCCGTGGCCTTGATCCATTCGACCAGAGCCGGCCGGCGGTCGAGGACGTGGATGTAGTCCGTCGCCCACAGGTCGAGCGCGGCGGCGCGCGGGGCGAGCCGGTCGTAGTAGAACGCGGCCTCATGATAGGTGAAAACGTCTCCGGCGCCGGCCATGGTTTTTTTCCAGCTCGGCCTCGAGGCGGCGCGGTCGATGGCGGCGCTCATCGGCATGTCCCGGAAGAGCGGCGCCTGCACGGCGAGCGCGCCGCCCGGATTGAGGAGGGCGAGGAAGCGGTCGAGCAGACGCTCGTGGTCGGGGATCCATTGGATGACGGCGTTCGAGAAGACGAGGTCGAACCTCTCGGCGGTCTCGTAACCGGCGGCGTCGGCCCGGATCCATTCCACGCGCGGGCGTTCGCCCCCAGGCCAGTCGGCCCGGGCGCGCTCGATCATCGCCGCCGAATGATCGAGGGCGGTGATGCGGCTTTCCGGCCAACGGTCCGCGAGCAGGCGGGTGGAATTGCCCGGCCCGCACCCGAGGTCGAGGATGCGTCCGGGTGTTTCGAGCCCGATCCGCATGACCAGGTCCGCCGCCGGCCGCGTCCGCTCCGCGCCGAAGGCGAGGTATGATTGCGGGTTCCAGTCGCGGGATTTTATCGCCATCGGTTTTCGTCCTTCCCGGGTCATCATAATCCAGGGGTCGCGACGCGTCCATCCGCATAGATGTAAATTGCCGTGACGAATCCATTCGCATAGATGTGAATTGCCGTGACGAACCCATTCGCATGGAATTAAATTGTAGAGACGCACGGCCGTGCGTCTCTACGGTTTTTATCCATCGGGACAGTTTGGCGCAGGATTCCTTCATGTGATGAAAAAACGCACGGCCGTGCGTCTCTACAATCGGATCCCGCAATCGGATCCCCGGGTAATTCCTCCCGTCAGCGGTATGATATCCGGTACACGCACCCGCGGCTGTCGTCGGAGACGAGGAGGGAGCCGTCGGCGTCAACGAGGACGTCCACCGGGCGGCCGGTGCCGGGCAGACGGCGGAAGTTGTCGGCGAAGACCGTGTAGCCCGTCGCTTTGTTTCCGTCGAGCGTCACCAGGGTGATCCGGTATCCGATCGGCGTGCTCCGGTTCCAGGAGCCGTGCTCGGCGATGAAGATTTGATTGCGGTAACGCTCGGGGAACTGCGCGCCGGTGTAGAACTTCATGCCGAGGGAGGCGACGTGCGGGCCGAGATCCTGAACCGGAGGCGTGTACGTGAAGCCGGCCGGCCGCCGGGTCCAGTAGTCCGGGTCATGCACGTTTGTTCCGTGAACGTAGGGGAAGCCGAAGTTTTCGCCCGGCCGGGAGAGGCGGTTGAGCTCGTCCGGCGGGAGGTCGTCTCCCAGGCGGTCGCGGCCGTTGTCGGTGAACCACAGCTCGCGCGTCACGGGGCGCCAGTCGAAGCCGACCGTGTTGCGGACGCCCGAGGCGATGAGCTCGACGCCGCTTCCGTCGGGATTGAACCGGCGGATGGTGCCGAAACGCGAATCGTTTTGGAGGCAGACGTTGCACGGCATGCCGAGCGGAAGGTGGAGCTTCCCGTCCGGGCCGAAGGCGATGTACTTGAGACCGTGGTGGGTGAGCGAGGGCAGGTCGGCGTAGACCGTGGTCCGTTCGACCGGTCCCCCGACGCCGGCCGGGAAAGTCACCCGGCTCACGCGGTTGATCTCCGCGACGTACAGCGCGCCCTCATGCCAGGCGACGCCGTTCGGGGCGAAGAGCCCGCTTAGGACCCGGATCTTGCGGTCGGCCTTGAAGTCGCCGTTCGTGTCCTTGAGCGCCCAGACCGCGTCTCCCCTCGTGCCGACGAACACCGTGCCGTCCGGGGCCAGGGCGAGCTCGCGGGCGCGCGGTATCCCGTCGGCGAAGAGCGCGATGGAGAAACCGGGCGGGAGCGAGATCGAGGCGAGGGGGTCCTGGGGGGATAAATAGCCGAAGGAAAGGAACGTGGTGATAATAATTATGATTAGTTTTTTCATCGTTTTTGTCCTCGGGATAAAGTTACTACTAAGGAGGGGGAAGGGGAAACACTGAATGTTGATCGAATAAATCTATATTTAGGGCTTCCTGAAAAAATAAAAACTCTTTACACGGCAATGAAATAGAGGCAAAATAGGTTGAAGGAAGTGCAGGAAAAAAAG
>JAFGSW010000018.1 GCA_016934415.1 Spirochaetales bacterium
CTTTTTTTCCTGCACTTCCTTCAACCTATTTTGCCTCTATTTCATTGCCGTGTAAAGAGTTTTTATTTTTTCAGGAAGCCCTAAATAAATGAAATTTATATGCTCCATAACAAATTCCGGTTCCTATAACAGTTATTAGTAAAAATAATAGAGTCGCTTTTGAAATTTTCTTGAGAATATTGATTTTCTTTGAAAAGTAATACCAAAGATAAAAATAGAAAGCAAAAGTAATAACTACTATGACACCGGATAATAAAGGTCCTTCCGGATAAATCGGGAATAGCGATACAACCAAAACGGCATTCACTATTGGTATTATGAGCATTAACCAGCCGTGTTTCTCTTTCTTCTGTAAAAAGATCATACCCAAAACAATATCAATAAAAATCCCTATTAAAAATAGAATTCCAAAGACACCTAAAAAAATCACTGGCAATACAGAATTTGTAGGAATAATGAAGTCTATAAAAAGTAGCCAAATTAAAACGGCGGAAAAACCCAAAAGGGGAAAAATTAATATTCCGTATGTGTTCAGAGCAGCAAACCTGTATGTGTTGTTCGTTATTTTATCCGCCGGGTGTTTTTTATCAACCTCATTATTTTTCTTTTTACTTAAAAAAAGATTCATGTTTTTACTTATCACTGTTTTTGTTTTAGATACTTTGCTATCTTCTTTATCAAACAGTTTATCTTTTATATGTAAAGTAAATTTTCTTAATCCTTTTTCCCGGTCGCTTTGAATAAAGCCAACAAGGTTTTCTATATCTTTCCAAATTATTTTGTATTCGTCATCTATTTCTATATTGAAATCTATGTTTGAACTCGTCTTCCTTCTGATCACCGTCCCCAGCCCCGTTGTATCGATGAATCCGAACGGTTTTTTCAGGCTGATCATCTCGTAGAAAATGCACCCGAGCGAATAATAGTCGCCGAGAACGGTGATTTGCGGGTTGTCGTCGAAGAGCTCGGGCGGCATGTATTCGAGCGTGCCGGCGATCTTGTAGGTTGAGGCGACCTGCTGGGTGTCGAAGGCGGAAATGCCGAAATCGCAGATTTTCACCCGGCCGTCCCCCAGAATGATGATGTTTTCCGGCTTCAAATCGCGGTGGATGATTCCCTTGGAATGGGCGCATTCCACCCCGTCAATCATTTGCCCGGCCAACTTGGCGAACGTTTCCAAGGTGATGGGTTTGTTTTCCTCGATGCATTCGTCGAGGTATTCACGCAGGGTTACTCCTTCGAGGAACTCCTCAATCAGGTAAAATACCCCGTTTTCCTCCACGAGATCGTGGACGGTGACGATGTTCGGGTGATTGAGTTTCGAGAGGATGAGCCCCTCTTTCCTGATGCGTTCGATGTCCGCCTTTGCGGCCATGAGCTTTTTTATGACCACGTTCCGGTCGAGCGATTTCTGGCGCGCCAAGTGGACTTCCGCCATGCCCCCTTCGCCCAACTTCTCGATGATTTCATATCCTTGCAGGTTGATATCAGAAGCCATGCTTCCTCCGCAATTCGAGGATTTTTCCCGTGCCGACGGCGAAGCCGCCGCCTTCAATTGCGAAATTTCCCGATTGCCTGACGACGAACGTGTTGACGCCGATGACGTATCCGGCGGCGTCCACCAGAGGCCCGCCGCTGTTGCCGCGGTTGACGGCGGCATCGGTGATGAGTATGCCGTTCGGGGTGATGCCGCTTAAAACGCCGCGCGTGACGGTTGGGTTCCCGGAGGCGATATCCGCCCAGGGAAACCCGATGGCGAATACGCCGAGACCGATGTCGTTTTTCCCGGGTTCCCTCATTTTGACGCCGGTCGACTTCAGCGGGGCTTTCAAAACGGCGAGATCGATTCCCTGGTCATACGCCATTATCGAGCACCGGTAATATGTTCCGTTTTTCAGCGCGTATACGGAAGCCGCGTTTTCAATGACATGGTAATTCGTGCACAGGGTGCCATCCCCTGAAATCGCGAAGGAGGTCCCGTAACCGTTGATATTATTCGCGCCGTCGACCGCGACCAGCATAAGCACCGAGCTCGATATATATTCGAGGATCCTGCCGTTATCACGGCTCACCCCGCCGGAACCGGAATTTGAACTGACAAGAGCATTGATCTGCTTTGTGAGTTTTTTGTTCAACGCCTCGGTTTCTTTCTCATAGCGGTCGATTCTCTCCTAAAGGATTTGAGTCCGTTGCGCCTGTTCGTTGAGTTTACTTTGTAGGGTGGAAATGATTATAACAGCCGCAATGATTGATGTGGCGACCGCGGAAATCGATAGTACGAGGCCCGTTCTCGATCTGCGGTTTGCTTCCGCGGCCTCATGTTCGACATTTTGAACTGAAATCTCCGGCCCTTCCGGTCCAAGACGTACATTATCGCCTGTTTTCAATTCAACGGGAAGCTCGTTCCTGATCACGGCCCCATTAATGAATGTGCCGTTCTTTCCCAGTCCCGTAATCCATAACCTGTTTTTCCTGATTTCAAACACCGCGTGTTATCTGGAGATAAAATCGAAATTGAATTGAATATCGCAATCATCGTCGCGTCCGACCATGATCGGCGAGTTTTCGGTGAGCGTATAAGCTTGATCGGTTTTATTGGATATCTGTATGACAGCTTTCATCTATAAAAAAATGATAGCCGAAGTAAAAGACTATTTCAAATCTTTTATTTTCTCTCATCCGCGCCATCTGCGCCATACATGTATTCATTTTCTCCTCTTTTCCTGGTTTCCTCCCTCGCTGGAAGCTTCGCTGCGAGATACCTGGCTTCCTGCTTTCCCCCTCTTCTCCGTGTTCTCCTCCCCCGGAGCCTGCCCTGAGTCCTTCGGCAGGCTCAGTAAGCTGTCGCACAACCGGCAACAGCATGTCACCCCGAGCTTGTCGAGGGGTGCATGACGAAAAAAGCGTCAAAAAAATCCATTATTACTCAGTTCTCGACAGGCTCGAACTGACTTTTCCGCGCTGATCCGGTCGTGAGACATCCTCTCAGGACAGGCTTTGCCGAGGGGTGGTGCCTTTGAAGGCCCGTCACCACTCCAGCTCCACCACGGGAATCACCTCCGCCACCAGCCGATAGAACCTGGTCCTGGCGTCGACCTCCATCTTGGCCCGGTCGGCGATGCAGACGCTCCCGATGAACTTGGTCTTGGTGAAGAGCGGGCAGACGAGGATGAATTGGTTTTTTTCGCGCACCAGGAAGGGCTCGGTGTTGTTCTCCGCCTTCTCGATGATGAGGCGGTCGGAGGCGGCGTCCGGCTCGTAGGCGGAGCCGACGGCGACGCGCTCGGCCAGGTTCTTGATCTTCTTGTCCTTGCGCGCGAGGAGGGCGTAGCGGGGCGGCTTTTCCACCGCCGCCAGGAGGCGCGTCAGGATGTCGAACAGGTCCTTCCGGGTCGCGCACCGCTTGACCTTCTTCAAAAGGACGTGGGCGGTGATGAGCTCCTGGCGCTGGCGCTCGAGGTCCTGCAGGTGGGCGAGGAGCTCGTCCTTCTTGAAGGTCACGGCGAGCTCGGTCTTGCGCGCGTAGCTTTCGGCGGCGAAATCCTCGAAGGTGAGGAGCTTGAAGGCGTAAAAGTCCTCGGGATTTTCGAAGAGGGGGGCGAAGGTCTCCCTGCCGTTCCGCCCGGCGGCCGCGGCGCCGTTCGGCTCCGGCTTCCGGCTCTCGTTCTGGAAATATTTCTTCGCCAGCCAGCGGACGATCTCCTCGCGCGACGCCACGGCGAGCTCGGGTCCCCGCGCGGCGGCGCGTTTTTCCCTGCCGCGCTTCGGCTCCTGCCAGAGCCGGAAGAGGTCGCGCAGGTTCGAGAGGTTCTCGAGGCGCTTGTCCGGCTTGGGCTCGAGCGCCCGGGAGACGAACTCGAGCAGCGCCTGGGGGACGAGCGGGTTGATGCGGCTCAGGTCCGCGTATTCCCGGTCGAGCTTCTGCCGGAGGAGGGCCTTCTCCTCGCGGGCGTCGAAGGGACAGCGCTGGGCGGCGAGGAGGTAGGCGAGCACGCCGAGGGCGTACACGTCGGCGCCCTTTCCCACGTGCTTCTTCTGCATCTGCTCGGGCGCGGTGAACTCGGGCGCCAGGTACTGGGGATGGGTGATGCCGATGTTGGCGATCTTCACCTCTCCGTTCCGCGTGATGAGCACGTTTTCCGGCCGCACGTCCGTGTGCACCAGCTCCTGGGCGTGGAGAAAGGCGAGGATCTCGCCCGCGGCCAGGATGACGGCGGCGACGACGGCCGGCGGAATGGAGCGGACCTTGGTGAGGATCTCCGAGAGCGGCACGCCGTCCTCGCAGTCGTAGACGATGAAGTAGGTGGAAAGCGATTTGACCACGTCGAGCGGCCGGACGATGAAGGGCTCGTTCAGGTTGGCGATGACCTTGAGCCTGGAGATGAGCCGCTCCCGGTACTTGGCGTCGCGGATGAAGACGTGCGGGATGAGCTGCAGGCGCAGGGTGCGCTGGAGGCTCGAGTGCTCGCCGGAGAACCACACTTCCCGCTCCCGGCGGACCAGCTCCCCGGAGATCGTGTAATTGCCGACCGTGCGCTCGCAGCCGCCCACGCCGTCCCCGCCGAGGCACTCGGCCACCATGTTGGTGACCGCCGTGGAAAGGACGGGGAAGGCGTTCAGGCAGTGGTTCCAATCGGTGCGGTTGATGGAGAGGAGCTCGGTCCCGGCCTGCACCGCGAAGGCGTTCTCCACCGTCGACTTCTCCTCGAGCAGCGCGTTTTCGCCGAAGAACCCGCCCGCGCCGCGCTCGAACTCGTCATGGTGGCGGTAGAGCGTCTTCACCCGTCCCCGGTGGACCAGGAAAAAGAGCTGGGACGGCTCGCCGTGCTCGATCACCACCTGGCCGCGCTCGAGGACGCTCTCCTGGAAGAGGGGGGCGATGGATTTTATCACCCTGGCCGGCACGTACGCGAACAGCCGGTGGGCGCGCAACACCCGTTCCTTATTCACGGCCGTCTTCCTCCTTTACAAGCTGGACCCAGTGCTCGTCGTCCTTCACCCGCCTGAACGGGATGCCGAGCGGCGGGCGGCGCAGGTGCAGCTCCAGGAAATGTGTGAGATAGCGGGCGGTGAGAGGCGCGGCGCAGAGGAGTGAGACGAGGCAGACCGTCGGAAAAATGAACAACGGATGCGCCTTGAAGACGAGGATGTTCAGGATCGGGAGGAGCGTGTTGAGGGCCGCGAACAGCCCGTACAGGAACAGGACGCTCCCCTCGAACTCGGCGTAGGCGAGGAAAATGCAGACGCAGGTGAACAGGACGTACAGGGCGTTGCCCCAGAGCGCGGCCCGGAAGAGCGGGACGTCCTCCAGGTCGAGGCCGAGGATCGCGTACACCTGGGTGGCGAAATACGTGAAGAGAAAGACGCAGCTTAAGAGGATTTTCAGGACGGCGCCCGCCTTCTTGAGGATAAACGCCGTGATCTCGTCCTTCTTCCGGTCGACTTCCTCGAGCGTGCCTTTGAGCCTCAGACACTCGTAAAAGTCGCGGTAGCGCCGGTAAAGCGGCTTCTCCACCCGCAGCACGAAATAGACGAAGGCCGGGAGCACGAACACGAAGGCGAGGGAAAAGGCGGTGTTGACGTTGAAGGTCGCCTGGAAAAGCGGGAGCATGGCGTACTGGATCCCGAAGATCCAGGCCACGAGCTTGTCCGCGAAGATGCCGTAGGCGAGGAGCAGGCCGACGGCGATCGCTCCTGGGTCGCGCCGGGCGTGGGAGAAAAGGTCCGCCTTGACGGCGAAGGAAAAGCCGAATTGGTGGGAGAAGAGGAACCATTGAATGAAGAAGATGATCACCTGGGCCAGCGCCAGGCCGAGGAAATAGCCGAGCGGCCCGCCGAGCGTCTTGCCGACGAGGCCGGCCCCGGGCACGGAGAGGAGCAGGACGAGGTAGACGGCGGCGAACGCCGGGAAGGAGCCGAGGGTGCTGTGGATGACGAAGAGACCGAGGGAAACGCAGAGGAGGACGAAGAAGAGAATGATGAACACCTTGTGGCTCAACGGCATGTCCCAGGCGTAGAGGAAGGCGCCCGAGGCGGCGAAGGCCAGAAAAGCAAGAACGAGGAGGCCGCCGCTCAAGGACGACTTGACCGCGTCGGGGGACAGGGCCCGGTTGCGGACAAGGAGAAAGCGCATGAAGAGCATGTTGAAGCCGCCGGACAGGAGCAGCGCCCCGGCGGCGGTGAAAATGAGCACGCGGTAATTGAACTCGCCCTCCGCCGAATCCTTGAAGTAGTAGGAGATCATTCCGACGAGGAGCACGGCGAGAAAAACGATGAGCCAGGGACTCGAGAAGTAGATGTCGGTGAAGAGGTGCGGCTTGCGGAGCGCGTCCGGCTCGGACCGCCGCTTGATGTTCACCAGTTGGAAATTGATTTCGCGCACGGCACTTCCCTATAAGAAATTCTTGTACAGGGAGGCGAAGGAGTTGAGGTGAATGGAGTGCGAATAGAATTGGTCGAACCGCCGCACCGCTATTTTCCCCATTTCCCGCGCCAGCTTCCGGTCGTCGATGAGCACGCACAGGGCGCGGGCCAGCGACTGGGGGCTGCCCGATTCGACGAGGATCCCGCACTCGCCCAGCGCCCGGTCCTCGCTCGACAGACCGGCGATGATTTCCGGATTGACGCCCCGCTTCACGGCGACGAGCGGCTTGCCGCTCTGCAGAACCTGGGAAAGGACCGCCTTCCGCTGCCGGCCGTTGCCGTTCCCCAGAACGACGGCGTCGAAGCCGGCGAGCGCCCCGGAAACGTCGCTATTGTAAAGAATATTGAGCTGGAATTCCAGACCCAGCTGGCTCCGGAGATCGATGCACTCCTCCAGGTAGCCGGTGTGGACTTTCTCCAGCCCGAGCACCGTGAACGTGACCTTCTTCTCCTCGTCTAGGAGGAGCCGGCAGGCGCGGATGAAGGACTTGACGTCGCTCGCCTGGGTCACGTCGGAGAGGAGGCCGATCGAGAACGTTTCCCTGGCCGGTTTCTTTTCCGGCCGCTCGGGGAGGCGTTCGCCGGAAGCCGGTACGATCAGGCACTTGTACTCTGCTTCCGGTTTGAGGAATGAGCCCACGGCGCCGCGGTTGGGCGTGACGACCGAATCGGCGTAAAAGCCGGCCAGGAAGCGGAAGGTCTTGAGGGTGGCATTGTAGGTCTTGATGTACGCCTCGAGAGAGGGAACGGGCAGGCCGCGCAGCACCTCCCGCATGTCGGTGAAGAACGCCTGGGAAAGCGCCGGCGTGTCCTCGATGAAGAAATCCGAGCGCACGTCGAAGATGAGGTGCGAGCGGTAGCGGACCTTGGCCGCCAATCCGGCGCAGCCCGCGTAGCGCGAGGAGAAGACGTGGTAGGCCTTGGCGCGCGGCAGGGGCGTCTGCATGAGCTGGAAGTAGGGGAGCTGCGTCTGCCGGAAGATCCAGGCGTAATCGAGGAAGGGGACCCCGGGGCAGCGGCGGCGGTACTCGGCGCAGAGAATATCCCAGAACTCGCGCGCGCGGGCCACGTCCGCGTAGGATTGGACCCGCGACTCGTCGTGCGCCAGGCCGAGGAGCACGGCCTCGCAGTGGCGGGTCTTCTCCTCGAGGGGGCGCTCGTAGAGCGCGGCGAGTTGTGCCCAGAATTCGCGCCGCTTCTTTTTGCACGGGGTCTTCACCCGCGGCAGGAACGACTCCTCCAGTCCCACGGTGACGAGCGTCTTCACATTGGCCGGCAGCCGGGCGACGAGCGAATTGACGGCGTAAGGCCGGTGGGCGATGGTGACCACGGCGAAACGGACGTCGGGCAGGGTGAGGATCAGGTCGTGCACCGGCGCGGGGATCCCCTGGGTGAGGAGCTCGCCGTCGCTCTCCACGATGAGGCAGATGTCATCCATACCGGCACCACATCTGGGCGATGTCCCTGACGCCGGCGGGCACCGCCTGGTTGTCGACGATCTCGCGCGCGAGCCGGGCCAGCTTGCGGTACTCGCGGAGCCGGAACAGGCATTCGCCCTGGCGGAGCAGGGCGCCGGTGTTCAAGGCGTCCAGGCGGCGGAGTTTTTCACAGAGCGCGACGCATTCCCGGTTGCGGCGGTCGAGGAAGGCGATTTCCACGAGGCGTTCCAGAACCGGTTTTTCGGCGTCGCCCTCGCCCCCCCTTTCCAGGTACAGGTTCTTCGCCCGCGCGAGAGAGCGCTCCCGCAGCCGGGCATCGGCCTTGAAAAGCGTCACGTACTCGAGAAGCGAATCGGCGAGGTCGCGTTTCGCCTCCGGCACGTCTGATCCGCCTTCCTTCTCCCCGGCGCCGTTTCCCGGCTCCCGGGAGGAAACCAGGGCCTCCAACTCCCGTATTTTTTCGCTGAGCTCTTTCTCGCGGCGCCAGTACTCCCGCTCGCGGTAATGGCGGACCGGGGGCGTCTGCTCGGCGTTGTGCCAGACGTCGTGGCGCATGAAGGGGACGTCCACCCGGCGCACGAAGGCGGAGGAAAGCGATGAAAAGAAATCGTCCTCGACAAACGCCGATTCGATCGCGGGGGGCGGCGACGCGGGAGGCGCGGCGGCGGCCGCCGTCAGGTTCAGGCGCGATTCGAGGCGCTTCAGCACCGCTATATAGAAGACGATGCCGACCATGCCGGCCAGGGGAAAGATGAGCGCGAAGAAGAAACAGAGCTCGCGGCGCAGGCGGATTTCGATCAGGCGGCGGTCGAAGCCCTTGGTGAAGAAGAAGACCGCGTTGAGGTGGGCGAACAACGCGAAGGTGAGGGGCAGCCGCAGGAGCTCGGAGAGGAGGAGAACGGAGAAGGCCGCGATTTCGAGAACCGCTCCGAGGAGGACGAACCGGGCCGCTTTGAAGCCCGAGGCGGCGGTCGCGGCCGCGACGGTTCCCTCGTCCTCCCGTTCGCAGGCCGTATTTTCCAGGGGCGGGTGTTCGCGCGCCACGACGTCACCGCGGGGCGATTTTCTGCCCGATTTCTTTTTCAATGTCGGACAGGGGGGCGCCGAATTCGTAGGTGCCCCGGTATTTCTGGGTGAGCGCGTCGAACACGCGCGCGAGCGAAAGCGTCTGGCTTCGCTCCTCGCCCTTCTTCTTGAGGGCCTCGAAAGCGTAGACGTTGGCGAGGCTGATCGAGGCCCAGTCGCAGACGAGCGTGACCAGGCGCAGGGTGAGGGGCGTGTAGCGGAGGAACGGGATCTCCTCGATCCAGACGAGGCCGGCCACGTCGCCTTCCTGTCCCGCGCAGACGGGAGCGCAGACGAAGACGGGGTTCTGCGCCTTCTTGCCCGCGGCCGCCAGGTCCTTCACCGAGAGGACGCGCTTCTCTTCGATCGCCATTTTTAGAATCGCCTGCGGCGGTTGGGGGAAATCGGCCGAGGCGTAGCCGCGCCGGGCGCAGAGCACGAGCTTGTCGCCCTGAAGCATGTAGAAGGCGGTTTTTTCCGCCTCGACCGCCTCGGACAGGATTTCGAGGATTCCCTCCTCGAGCTCCTTGAGATTGAGGGTGGAGAATTTTTTGGCGAAATTGTAGAGCATGCTCAAAAGCTCGCGCTCGGTCAGGCACTTCTGGGAGAGAAGTGAATTTTTTTCCTTCATGACGCCGGTTTCCCGGCGCAGCTGGTCGATTTTTTTCTCCGCGGCGGAAAGCTTCTCCTCCGCGGCTGCCAGGTTCTTGCGGTGGGCGTCCGCGATGGCGCCGGCCACCGTGCCGATGAGGAGGAAGCCGATGAACGGACTGAAGTAGGAAAACTGGAAGAGCCTCGAGGCCGGCTCGATGTGGAGGAGGAGGCGAAGGGCGAGACACGCGCCGTACACCACCGTGACCGAACCGGCGGCCGCCATGGCGCGCGTGTAGCCGAGAAAGCAGGCCGCCACCAAAACGATGAGGAGGTACGGGTGCAATGGCACCCCCACGAAACCGGGGTTATCGGCGAAAAAAAGGATGTTGACGCCCCAGATGACCGCAAAACCGCCAAGAACGATAATCCAGAGGAGATGCTTATGAATAGTAGCTTTCAATTTCTCAATCATTCCGAAGCCGGGATCGATTATAGTATGGGAGCGAAAACGATGTCAAAGGCTTTCAGTCGGAAGGTCGACCTGGAGTTCGCGCGAAAAAAATAACATACAGGGAAAATAATGCCTAGCCATTAGTTATTGTTCGGTTAAATCAAAACAGGCAGTGACTAATCTAAATAATATCATATAATACAAAAATATTGAAAATATCCAATATTACTATTATATTTATATAAATTGTACACAGAACCATCGGGAGGGAACATTATGGCGGAAAGCGTCAAAAAAGCGAGGCCTTCGATCAGTGTCATCCACCTGAAGGGCGATTTTAATCTTGAAAATCGAAAGCTTGTCGAACGCGAATGGAGTGAGCATCTTGGGAAGTATCCCCTTGCCATCGCCTTCAATTGCAAAGAGCTGCATTATATCGACTCATCGGCCATCGGAACCCTCGTCCAATTCCTCACCATGGCGATGAATCGGGATGTAAAAATGGTTCTCTGCGACGTGAGCGAATCCATCTATGAGATTTTCAAACTCGCTTGTTTGAATAAATTTTTTACGATCACATCCATGGATGAAATCATGGAGAAATATAGGGCGAAAGTATAGTTTGAAATGCCTTCTTGGGCAATAAAAAAGCATCGAATCATCGGGAGCGGATGCAGGGGATTGTATTGAAAAACCCGCCGGACGTCACCTTGACGGCGACCGCCGGGGGTCTCAAGCCCGCTCAGGCGAAAATTTCCATAAAATGCGTCCACGAAGATCGGAAGAGAAACCGGGGGGGTTAAAAGGACGTCGCTTACTTTTCCGGCTTGATTTCGAAGGTGTGGCCCTGCGGCGTTTTGGCGGTGACGATAAAGCGAACGCCCAAACCCGCCAGGGTGCCGACCGCGCCGGTGAGCGCCAGCAGAATTCCGCCGGCCACCAGCAGGCCGAGCTTCGAGGTCGGCTCGGGGTCGAGAATGGCGGCGGCGATCATCCATACGCCGATGCCGGTGATGCCGACTCCGGCCAAAATCGCCGCAATCTGCTGCCAACTCACCGCCCCTTTGCTCTTGGCGGCGCGGATAAGCGTGACCGCGGATTTCAAGTCCGCCTCGGAGATGCCCAGACCCGCATCGTCGGTCAGGGCGAAGTGTTTTTTAGCGGTGTACAGCTTGATCGCTTTTTCCAGCCAGTTTTTATCATTCGTTTTCACTATATTTTTCATGATTCCATCCCCTCTGAATTTCTCACCGGCCGGATCGAGTATCTATCGAACAAGAGAAAGGCGATTCTAACCGGACAGTCTCGGATCGCTATTTCCTCAGGGCCGCGATGAGCGCGTCGGACTGGTTGAGAATCGAGGATAATGAGTTCGATTTTTTGTCCGCGCAGCCCACCCCGGGCGTTGATCCCGTCCGCGAGCATGGCGAGCGTTTTTGCCTGCACCTTCCCCACGTATGATGTTTTTCCGGTCATCGAGAGAACGGCCCCGATCATGATGGTGTCGGCCCGGGCCTCCCCCTCTATCAGAAAACACCCGGCAAATAAAGCCATAATCGTCGCCATGAGCCGCCTCATCCGGGTCCCCTTCCGCCGCCAACCTGCAGTTCCATTAATGTAAATCGTAATTAATACGATGTGCGCTGTCAAACGCAGACACCCCGCCGCATCCCACTCCCTCGACCCGTACGGTTCGACCCGCACCGGCGTCCGCTTCTTCTTGTAGCCGCTCAGCGGCTCATGTATAATACGTCAATATGAACGACACCGACAAAAAACGAAGCGAGACCGATTTTCTGGGCGCGGTGGACATTCCCGAATGGGCCTACTGGGGAGCCCAAACCCAGCGCGCGATCGACAATTTCACGGTTTCGGGCCACCGCATACCCAAGCCGATGCTCGACGCCCTGGCCGTGATCAAGCGCGAGGCCGCGGAGGTGAACCGGGAGTTGGGGCTCCTCGACCCCGAGCTCGCCGGGGCGATCGTCACGGCCGCCCTGGAAATACTCGGCGGCGCGTTCGGCGATCAATTCCCGGTGGATGTGTTTCAGACCGGGTCCGGCACCTCCTGGAACATGAACCTGAACGAGGTGATCGCCAACCGGGCCAATGAGATTCTCGGCCGGCCGATCGGGCGGAAGAAACCCGTTCATCCCAACGACCACGTCAACCTGGGCCAGTCGTCGAACGACGTCATTCCCTCGGCCATCAACATCGCGACGCGCCGCGTCGCCGGGCGGCTTGTGGACGCCCTCGACTCGCTCGTCCGTTCGCTGGCGAAGAAGGAGGGGGAGTTCTCCGACGTCGTCAAGGTGGGGCGGACTCACCTCCAGGACGCGGTGCCCATCACCCTCGGCCAGGAATTCTCCGGCTACAGGACCCAGGCGGCCAAGGGCCGCGAGCGGCTCAAGGCGGTTCTTCCCGGCCTCGAGGAGCTCCCGCTCGGCGGCACCGCGGTGGGCACGGGCGTCAACACCCACCCTCAGTTCGCGAAACGCGTCATCGAGCGGATCGCCGCCGACACCGGGTTTCCCTTCCGCGAGGCCGAGTGCCGGTTCGAGGCCATCGCCTCGCGCGACGCCCAAGTGGCGCTCATGGGCGCGCTCAACGGCCTGGCCGCGAGCCTCATGAAGATCGCCAACGACGTCCGCCTTCTCGCCTCCGGCCCGCGCGCCGGCTTCGGCGAGCTTGCCCTCGCCGCCCTCCAGCCGGGGAGCTCGATCATGCCCGGCAAAATTAATCCCGTCATTCCCGAGATCGTGATTCAGGCGGCCGCCCACGTCATCGGCCAGGCCGCGGCCGTCACCGTGGCCGGCCTCACCGGGCCGCTCGACCTTCAGATCATGCAGCCCCTCATCGCCTTTGAGTCTCTCTCCGCGCTTGAGATCCTCGCCAATGCCGTTCATATTTTCGACGAGAAGTGCGTCCGCGGCATGACGGCCAACAAGGAGCATTGCGAAGAGCTCGTCCAGTGGAGCCTGGCCATGGTCACGCCCCTGGCGCTCAAGGTGGGGTACGACCGGGCGAGCGCCATCGCGGTGCGGGCCTCGAAGGAAAAGAAGACCGTGCGCGAGATCGCGATCGCGGAAGGCGTCGTCACGGAAGCCGAGGCCGACGTGATCTTCGATCCGCGGCGCCTCCTCTCTCCGTCGGCGGACGACGGGGCGAAGGGGTGAGGTAAGAAGATTCAATTTTGGGTTTTTTACTATCAAATTGAAAGCATTATTCTTACTTTCCGAAGGTCAATAATCAAAAAAATACATTTTCTCGACGTGCTTGCCCAAGCAGCGAATGACCGTAACATGATCCGGCA
>JAFGSW010000019.1 GCA_016934415.1 Spirochaetales bacterium
CTTCCAGCTCATCTTCCAGCAGTTCCTCCAGCAGCTCGTCATCCAGTTCTTCCGGCGGCGGCTCGAACACGATCGTCGTCAGGGCCAGAGGCACGGCGGGCGGTGAATCCGTTCATCTCAAGGTCGGTTCGACAACGGTGCAAACCTGGACATTGACGACCGCCATGACGGACTATACCCTGACCACCGGCGCTACGGGCAGCATAACCTTCAATTTTACGAACGACGCCAGCGGCCTCGACGTGCAGTGCGATTACATTAAAGTGAACGGCGCGACGCGCCAGGCGGAAGACCAGACCACGAATACGGGATCATGGGATTCCGCCAACAGCAGATGCGGCGGCGTCAAATCCGAGTGGCTGTACTGCAACGGCTATATCGGGTTTGGAAACTGTCCCTGATCAGGCATAACGTGCTTGTTAACCGTAAGGCCGCCCGTACCGCAAACGGGCGGCCTTTTTTTAGGAATTTTCAAGTGGAACCGCGGGGAAGCGGTTTTCAGGGAACAAGCTGACGCCGCTCGCGCGCAATGAGCGGATGTGCTGGATCCCGTCCGTCAAAAAACCGGAAACCCGGCGGAAGCATATCGTACGGGCGCGCGGGGAACTTCGCGAAGGCGTGCGCCGGTTGTACTGCCGACCCGGGCGCCCTCATCGTTGAACGGCGACTTATCCGGGGATGTGACGGGGGACGGACAACCCAATGATAAAGATGATAAGGATGAGTAGGAGATAACGGGCTTATAAGTCCATAATTTTAAAACGGCCAAGGAGGACGCTTTGAGCGGCTGGCCCGGACTCCCTTTGGTTGAAGGCTCATGAGGAGTGTTATTCGCCCGTCACGTAGGTGTTTCCCGGGGGGGCCCGCATAACTCGGTTTCAATCCTTCGGCGTCGATTACGAATTTCTGGAAAACGATAACGGTGTCAGCCATCCACATCTTCAGAGTGTGCGTGCCCGGCTCGATAATCGTATGCTTGAATGATTTTATTTAAGCGTGGTTGCCGACTTCTCCCAACCGCCAATCGGCGTATCCATAATCGGGTTTAATCTCGGCTTCGTTTACGTTGACGATGCCGGATGAAAAGAAAGTGAATGTAGTGGGGCATTTCCGCCTGGTGCATATACCCGACAAAGCATAGCTTTGCGGGTATACAATGTTGAAAGATGGAAAATCTACCATGGCGGGAGTTCCAGTCTTGTTATTTGAAGGTCCAGCCGGAGTTATCGAGTAAATCTGAGCTTACCATCGGCGGTCAGAAAAAAAATATGGACGATGGTGTTTTCACCGCCTTCGTCGAACCAGCCCAGACTGGAAATCCCCTCCTTGTCAAGGACGCAGGAAGCCATAGCCCGTATTCAACGATTCTGCCCGGTGCGGCGATAAGGACGGACTGGGGATTACATTTTAAAATTCAGGGGTTTCGTTATCGGTTTTCCAGATTGCTCCGATAGAAAATCGACGAATCCAGTCAGTTGGCCGCGATCGATTTCATCCTTGGGGTAGATGTAAGCTCCCCCGGCTTTGAGAAAAACAAAATAATGAGTCGGAATTACCGCAATTCCCTCGATCTCCGTAAGCTCGATCTCCGATTTCATGCCTTTCCCGGTCGACCGTAGCACCGTGCCGTCCAGCTCCAGGCTTTCTTCCGCTCCCAGGGCGTTTTTGTAGTGCTCGTCGACTTGTTTCGAATAACCGCGCTTAAGGGCCCATCTCCAGTAGAAAGGGAACAGGACCAGCGCGGCCGCGGCGACGCAGGAAAAGACGATCAGGCCCGAAATTCTTTGCAGTAAAACCATGTCGAATATGCCGAGCCCGGCGGGAAATCCCCGGCTCTCCCTTTCCCTTCAAGCTTCATAGTGCTACACTGAAACCAACGCCCCACAATAAGGAGGATCCAATGGGTAATAAAACTATTTTATTCGCGTCTCTCGCTTGTCTCCTGGCCCTGACGGCGGGCTGCGCGACGGGCGGGACCGGCGCCTCGACGGAGAAACCGGCTCCCGAGCCCGCTCCCAAGCCCAAACCCGCCGCCATGACGCTGCGGCCCCTGTATGATTCCTTTTTTACGCGCGGCAATCCCATCATTTCACAGAAGTACACGGCCGATCCCACGATCTGCGTTTTCAACAAGCGCGTGTACGTTTACATGTCGCACGACCTGGACAAGCAGACGGACTACCAGATAAACGATACAACGATCATCTCCTCCGACGACCTGGCCAACTGGACCGATCACCTGGAGCCGTTCAAGGTTCCCGAGTGCGCGTCGTGGGCGAGGTTTGCCTATGCTCCGACCACGGTGTACCGCAATAAGAAGTACTACCTGTACTTCGGCAACGGCGGCGGCGGCATCGGGGTGGCGACGAGCGACACTCCGACCGGTCCCTGGAGCGACCCGCGCGGAAGCGTCCTGGTCTCACCCGCCACGCCGGGAGCCGATGTGAAGTGGTGCTTTGATCCGGCCGTCTTCATCGACGACGACGGGCAGGCGTACATGTATTTCGGCGGCGGCGGCCCGGGGAACAGCCGGGTCATCAAATTGAACAAGGACATGATCAGCGTCGACGGTCCGGCGCGGGAGATTCAGGCGCCTCCCGACCGCTTCTTCGAGGCGCTGTACATGAACAAGCGCAAGGGAATCTACTACCTGACCTATTCAAGCGATTTCTCGAAGGGCCCGGCCAGAATCGAATACATGATGAGCACGAATCCCATGACGGGATTCGTCTATAAGGGGGTGGTGTTCGACAATCCCCCCTATAACCAGAACAACAACAACCACGCGTCCATTGTGGAATACAAGGGCGAATGGTACCTGGCCTACCACAACCGGGCGCAGGCGATACTCGATTACGCGAACTCGGGGTACGCGGCGTACCACCGCAGCGTCTGCCTGGACAAGATCGAGTTCAATCCTGACGGCACGATCAAAAAGGTGATGCCCACCCTGCAGGGCGTCCCGCAGTTGAAATACCTGAATCCCTACGCCGTAAACCAGGCCGAAACCATGCACCGGCAGTACGGGATCAAGACGAAGGAATTCGCCGATGGAATCATTGCCGTGACCGACGTCGACGGCGGCGACATCGTCAAGTACAAGGGGGTCGATTTCGGCAAAGGCGGCGCGCGAGCGCTTGAAGCGAGAGTGTCCGGAGCCGCGGGCGGCGTCATCGAGGTGTATCTCGACCTCACCGCCGAAGGCGGCGAACCGGTCGGCTCGATCGCCGTGGCCTCCACGGGCGGCGACGAGACGTGGACCGCCGTCTCGGGCTCGCTCGGCGCAAAAGTGACCGGCGTGCACGACGTCTATCTCAAGTTCAAGGGCGACGGCAAGAGCTTGTTCAACCTGGATTGGTGGCGATTCAAGAAATAACGCGGCGTTCCCGGCGGGATTCGAACGGTCTCACGGCGAAAGAATCAGAGTTTGCGCGCGTGGGCGCGCATGTTCCCCCGGACTCCATGCAGATAAAGGGGGTATACCAATGGAAAATATCGTACGGGCAAGTTTTTCAGAGGGGTTGATCTCAACGGGACCGGCTTCGGAACATAAAGAGAAGCTGATGTTGTACGGGCGGTTCGTGGGGGATTGGGTCGTCGACTGCACGGACTACGCCGGCGACGGTCGTACCGAGCGCTCCCGGTGGGACGTTCGTTTTGCGTGGGTTCTGGAGGGACGCGCCGTCCAGGACCTCTGGATCACGCCGGTCCGCGCCGGCGGAAAAATCGGCTGGCATGAGCCGGGGAACAGATACAGCACCACCCTCCGGGTGTACGATCCCGCAATCGACGCGTGGCACATACTCTGGATAAATCCTCCGAGCGCAACGATCGTCCGTCAGCTGGCGCGGGCGGTCGGGGACGAAATAATACAAACCGGCGATCCCAACGGAGACGGGACCCAATCGCGCTGGGTGTACCGCGATATCACGCCCGACTCCTTCAGATGGTGCGACGAGAAAACGACGGACGGAAAAACCTGGACGCTCGTCAAGGAAATGCGCGCCGCGAGAATCACGGAGCGCGTTTGCGTCCCCTTGCCCTCATCATCATCATCTTCATCATTGTTCGATCATCTCCTCATCGTGTGACAGCGCGGAGATCCCGTGCGGACCGAACCGCCGTCAGGCGAGCCGCTTGTGGTACACCCGGTAGGTGCGGTAGCGGGGGACGCCCCACTTTTCAAGCAGGTTGATGAGCGGCCAGTTGTCCTCGAGGATGACGGACAGCTCGCCGGCCTCGACGCCGCGGGCGACTCCCCGATCGTAGGATTCGAGCACGAGCAGGGCGTCGATCCCCATCCGCCGGTACTCGGGGAGGACCCCCAGGATGGCGAGACGCACGTTTTTGATCCTGTTCCTGCCGAAGAGGAGCCTGAAAATGCCGGTCGGGAGCAGGCGCCCGTTCATCTTCACGAAGATCTCGTTGAAATTATAGAGCGTGATCGAAATGCCGGCGAGCTTCCCGTCGACGAACGCCAGGAAGGTGAGCTCCGGGACGATCGCCAGCTTCAGGTCCTTGGCCATGTGCATGAACTCGTCGTCGGTCCAGGGAACGAAGTCCGAGTTGTTCCGGAAGGCCCGGTTGTACAGGTCCTTCGCCGTCGCCACCTCGTTCCAGTAGTTTTTCATGTCGACCGGGCGGATCTCGAGGCGCTTGTTCTTCCGCGCGATGGCGGCGACGCGCCGGATCTTGTCCGAGAGCTTTAGTTCGCCTGTCCGGAGCAGGTAGGCGAAATGGTCCTTTTCTTTTTCGAAACCGAACGCGGAGACGAGCCCGGTGTAGTACTCGGGGTTGTACGGCACCTGGACCATCGGGACTCCCTCATAGTCGTTCTGGAGCATGCCCAGGACGTGGTTGGTCGACAGGTTGATGGGGCCGATGATCCTCTTCATGCCCTTGGCCCTCGCCCAGTCGCTCGCGGCGCGGAACAGGGCGAAGGCGACCTCCCGGTCGTCGACGCTCTCGAAAAAGCCGAAATAGGCGACCCGCGGCTCCCGGAACTCGTGGTGCCGCGCGTCGATGATCCCCGCGATCCGTCCCGCGACCGCGCCGTTCCTGCGGACGAGGAACTCCTGGACCTCCGCGTGCCGGTAAAACGGGTTTTTACCGCGATCGAACAGGACCTTTTCGTCGATCCGCAGGGGCGCCGCCCAATACGGGTTCTTCAATTCCTTCTTGTACAGCGCGTAGGGAAACGAAATGAATTTTTTCAACTCCGACCGGGTCCGGACGCGTGAAACGACGAGCGTATCCGCCATGTGTGTATCCTTTCAGATTCGCTCGCGGTGTTGATTCAGGCGCGATGGGAGGCAGACGTCGCGTTCCGTACCGGGAGCGATCGCCCGGGGAACGAACGTCCCTTTTCGGGCGGCGCCGCAATTCCGGTGCGAAAGAGCAATTTTTTAATGGCGGTTTTTTAATATCTCAAGGTCAGGGAGGGAGTATAGCACGCATGGCGGCGAGCCACAAGGCTCGTTTCCGGCGCGCCACCGTCCGGCTTTGCGAGCGCCCGCGGGAAATGGAGGCCGGGGCGATGCGGAGCGTTGTCACCGTTCGCCGTGCGAATCACAATGCCCGCTCCCATCCCTTTATCATGCCCGTCATCTTCATCTTCGGAAATTGATATGGATTTTACAAACCGGAACACGTCCGGTGACGGAGCCCCGTTCACGCGCTTTGGCGCGCCGATTGAATTCTTTGTCGCACCGACTGAATTCTTTGTCGCGCCGACTGAATTCTATGTCGCACGGACTGAATTCTTTGGCGCGCCGATTGAATTCTTTGTCGCACCGACTGAATTCTTTGTCGCGCCGACTAAATTCCTTGTCGCGCCGACTGAATTCTATGTCGCACGGACTGAATTCTTTGTCGCACCGACTGAATTCTTTATCGCACCGACTTGATGAGCAAGTAAATCAGACGGAGATCCGGCTCTCTCAGACCCGTCACTCCCCGCCCAGCCCCGTAAAGTTCACGTAATTCCCCGAGTAGATCAAGAGTTGGGACACTTTCCCCAGGGCGCTTCCCCAGCTGTAATACTTGGCCGGATCGATGCCCAGCGCGTTCTGGTACCCGGCGTTCACCAGACTCTGGTGGCCGGCGGAGACGATGCCGGGCAGTCCCTGCGGCCCGATGCTGATGTGGCCGACCGGGGTGCCGTCCAGGGCGTAGGTGTCGACGATCCGGCTCCAGTCGCCGTCGGCCTCGTTCGTTTCCCAGGAGGCGAACATTTCGGCTGCGTCGCGGAAGACGTCCCCTTTGCTTGTGCCGTACCAGGCGTAGTGAACGGCCCATTTGGTGGGCACCTGCTGCGCGTCCCAGCTCCACAGGTACGGTTTCCAATCGATGCGGGGATCGAGACCGTCGGCCGTGCACCAGTCGGGCAGGAGCCCGGTGCCGTACCGGGTGCAGAAGTAGTCCACCAGGTACCGGTAATGCGCGTCGAGCGCCGGCCATGTGTCGTCGCCCGTGAGCTCGTGCCATATCGGGTAGTAGATCGAATCGTAGTAGCACGGGTCGACCAGATTGATCCCGCCCCAGGTGACGGCGGGCTTGAGCACGGTCCACGTCGCGTTCTTGTCGATGAGGTGCGTCCTGATGGCGGTCAAAAGCGCCTGCGCCTCCTCCAGGTAGTTCGTTTCGCCGTCGCTTCCCCATTGATAATGGGCCAGGATGAGCGCCATCGCGATGTTTTCGTCCGCCTCGGCGGCCGAGTCCCAGTTGTACGAATCCATCGGGCCCGTGAACTTGACGGTGCTGGCCATCAGGCCGTACTGGTTGGTATGGGCTTTCCTGAAATTATTGAGCATCCCGAAGAGCTTTTTGGTGCGGTTCTGCGCATTGTCCATCATGACGGAGTCGAGCATCCCCCAGCCGATGAATTCCGACCACGTGCAGTAGGGCTCGGCGTACGAGGGAAGGCCGGGCCCCGGTCCCAGGTGGGGCCGGGCGCTTCCCGGCGGGCAGTCGGTCTCCGTGATCCAGTATTTCACCCAGTCCTCGAACGCCGCCTGGCACTGGGCGTTCATCTCTTCCTGCGTATAATTCGACGGCCGGATTCCCGAATTGACGATGGTCGATTCCTGGGGAAAGGGATGGTTGATCGTGTACGGTTCGGTCGATTTGTAATACTCAAGCTCGTGCGTCACCGGAATCCCGCCGGTCAGCCCGCCCGTGACCGTACACGAGGCGAAATTGGCCAAAACGCACGTGAAGAGCGGCAGGAAGAGAAAGAGCGGAGTATGGTCAAGGAAATTTCTAGGCAGTCTCATATTCCTCAGCGCCTCCCGCGCACACGGCCGGCCGGCGCAGCCGGCGTACTATTATATTCTATCCCGGTTCGGGAGGACGGACAATGTCCCGGGTGAACCTGAGAACAGTATTGATAATTGTACTCTGGAAGTGGAAACAACTTCTCAATGTATCCGCGACCATCCGCGTCCTATCCGTAGTTTTTTCCCCGATGAGCGATACCATCAACCCGTAAACGCGGGTTCTCCCTGGCACACCCGGCGGGTCATTACAACGGCAGCCGCCGCTCCGCCAGGTACTTCTTGAACGCCGGGCGGTTGGAGGGGAGGTCGTCGCTCTGGGGGAACTCCGGGACCATGAAGAAGGGAACGCCGGCGACGTTTTTCCGCGCGGTCTTGATCCGGTCGATCTGCTCGCGGTGGAGCAGTTCCCGGTAGCGGGCCTGCCCGAGCATCGCCTCCACGAGCTTTTCGCCCCGGGCGGACTCGGCCTTGCGCATCAGCTTGCCGAGCCCGCCCTTCGCCTCGAGCTCGGCGAGCTCCGCGCGCGCCTCGGGGCCCAGCCCGGCTTCGACGCGGTTCCAGACGAAGAAGCCGATGGGGATGCCCAGTGCCCGCACGCTTTTCAGGAGCTCGAGCGACTCGGTGATGACGGGCTTTTCGGCGTGCAGGACGATGTTGAAGATCGTGACGGCCGGGTCCTTGAAGGCTTTTTCGACTTCGGTCGTGACGCGCCGGATCTCCTTGATGAAGTTGGTGAGGTAGAACGGCTCCTCGTGCTTCTTGCCGGAAATGGTGTTGACGATGTTGCGGGCCGCGCTCCCGACCATCTTCGTGAAATCGTAGAGCTGCATGTGGAGCTGGGAGATGCTCACCGTGTCGAGGGCGCGCTGGATCGTGTCCGAAAGATTGAGGAAGTGCTCGCCCTGTCCCTTGGGAGGCAGGTCGACGACGATGAGGCGGTAGGGGAGCTCGCCCTTTTCGCTCCGGTCGAGGAGCTGCTTGATCTTCCAGACGGCCATGGATTCGGGCAGACCGGGCAGTCCGCGGCCGACGATGTCGTAAAGCGGGCTCTGCCTGATCTCCTCGAGCTTCCTCGGATCCTTCGTGTACGAACCGACGAGCTCGTCGAGCGCGAGCTTGTGGTCGATCATGATCGCGTCGAGGTTTTGATTGATGACCGTCGGGTCATGGCCGAGCTTCTGCGAATACCAGTCGTTCAGCCGCCCGGCCGGATCGACCGTGATGACGAGCGTCTTGATCCCGCTCTCCGCCGCCAGCTCCGCGAGCCCGGCGCTCATGGAGGTCTTCCCCACGCCGCCCTTGCCCATCATAAGCGCCAACTTGACCCGGGAGAGATGTTCGATGATGTAGTCCATGATGCTCCCAATATACTGATACTGCGCGCAACGGCCAAACGATTCCGGCGACGGAAAATCCACCCCTTGGACAAGCCGGGGAATTTCACTACATTATACTCTCTCAACGAACGGGGGGGGCGGCATTTTAAAAATTGCGCCGGTTTTTTACCGACGATCTCACCGGAAGCTCCCCCCGACACGAACGGCGGTAACCATGAGAGAATCATCCATATCACGACGCAGGTCAAAAATCCACGGCAGCGGAGTGTTCGCAGTCAGGAACATCGGGGCGGGAGTCAGGATCGTCGAATACAAGGGCGAACGGGTCCCGGCGCGGCGCTACCACGACGACGGGGAGGACTACGTCAACCTGTTCCGCGTGGGCCGGGGATACGTCATCGATCCCGCGCGCCGGGGGAACATCGCCCGGTTCATCAACCACTCCTGCGCGCCCAACTGCGAATCGGTCGACGACGACGGCAGAATTTTCATCGAATCGATCCGGAAGATCCGAAAGGGCGAGGAGATCACCTACGATTATCACCTGGACCTGGGGGCCTCGCCGACGCGTTCCGACAAGAGGCGCTACGCCTGCCGCTGCGGGAGCGAAAACTGCCGCGGGACCTTGTACGACGCGAAAAAGCCCCGGAAGAAAAAGCGCGCGGTGACGGTAATTGAAAAGGACGAGGGAAAAGGATCGCGCGCGCGGCGGCGATCGGCTTGAACGAGTAATCCGATTTGAAGACGCGTGCGATCTTGAAGGCGAGCTCGAGCGAGTATGTGCCGGTTTCTATGTTTGCACCGAGTATTCCGAGACGAGCTCAACCGGTCGGAACTTCACCAGGCCGATCGACTCGATCGTCGCTTCCATCGGTTTAAAATCGTCCCTGATCGATTCTTTCATATTGCTTTTCTGTTGAGAAGGTATCGCACCTCGCCCTCCTTGGTGAGGGGGATGACCGTGTCGCGGTAGAAGCGGACCACCGCCTCGGGATCGACGAGGGAGCGCACCCGGCGGTTGGCGGTCGCCTGGGCCGCCGCCACCTTCTCCTTCACCCGGGCGATGATGCGTTCCTCGACCTCTTTGCGGGTCAGCTTGGCGATGATCGCCTCGCGTTCGTTCGCCTTCGCGAGCGCGCCGTAGCCGGCCGGGTCCTCCCGGTACTTGCTCTCGGCCACGAAGAGCGATCCGTAGTGCACGCGCCGCGCGATGGCCTGGAGGGCGAAGACGTCGTGCTCGATGGCCGAGCCGTACTGGCCGTCGTCGCCCGGCGGCGTAAAGGCGGGGAGAAACTCGATGTAGCTGCGCCTGATCTCGGCCGTGAGGTTGACGGCGTCGAAGTCGGAAAGAGCGAGCGGGTAGACCGGAAGGTTTACCGGGCGCCGCGGCGCGGGCAGGTCGGCGTTGAACGGCCGCTCCTCGGGCACGCAGAACCGGCCGAACTCCGCGTCCATGCGTTCGCTGTAGAGGAGGCGGACGTCAAGCAGGCTTTCGCGCTCGAACCCGGCGAAGCCGCTCTTGCCCGGTTCGTAGACAGCGGCATTAAGCCGGTACTGCGCCCGCTCGATGAGGTGGTGGATGATGGTCTCCTCCAGGCCCTCGAGCCGTAGCGCGATGGCCTCGAGGTCGATGCCGAACACCGGCAGGTCGTGCGCTTCGGACATTGGTTACCCCCGCTCCGCCCGAGAAAAACTACGGATGCACGCAGATTAGCGCGGATGAGGGAAAATGGGAAGGGGAAAGGATGGCGGGTTGTCGATGCCGAAGGTTTCATGCCGCGGGCGCGAAAGAAGTCCGTAACGCCGCCTCGATGCCTCATTTGACCGAACAATCTCCGGAGACCGGAAGGCGTTCGATCCATTGAAGGGAAATCGGTTCCATGATCGCCTCTGAACAAGACGCTGCAACAATCTTGGGGGCACTAAATAAGGCGAAAAGGATGATTTTACATTCCCCTCACTCCGAAAACACGATGTTCTCCGGAACGGCAACCACGTCCTTTTTCCCTGTGCCCAGGATCGATTCGATCTCCGTGGAATGCTTGCCCGCGATGAGTCTGAGCTCGGCCGAGCCGAACTCCGTGACGGCCTTGGCCCGGTCGTTGATCGAGACCACGTCGCCCGCGTCGAACTCGCCCTCCACGGCCGTGACGCCCTTGGGGAGAAGGCTCTTGCGGCCGGCGAGCGCCTTGAGCGCCCCCTCGTCCACCCGGATCACGCCGCGGGGCAGCGAATTGGAGATCCAGCGCGCGCGTTGGGAGAGCCGCTGTTTCGGCAGGAAGACCGTGCCGACGGTTTTTCCGGCCAGGATGTCGGGGATGACGTTGGGAAGACCGCCTTTCGCGATGACCAAGCGGCATCCGGCGCGGGCCGCTATCTTGGCCGCCTCGATCTTGGTCTTCATGCCCCCGGTCGAGTGCTCGCTCCCGCGGTCCCCGGCCATCGCCTCGATTTCTTTGGTGATCTCGTAGACCACCGGGACCGGCCGGGCGTCCTTGTGCTCGCGTGGGTTCTTGTCGTAGAGGCCGTCGAAGTCGGAGAGCATGATGAGGAGCCCGGCATCGATCTTGCTCGCCACGAAGGCGGAAAGCCGGTCATTGTCGCCGAAGGCCGTGCCGATCTCGTCGGTGGCCACCGAGTCGTTCTCGTTCACGACCGGCACCGCGCCGAGAAGGAAGAGCGTCTCGAACGCGCTCCGCAGGTTGAGGTAACTGGTGCGGCGGTTCAGGACGTCGGCGGTGAGCAGCACCTGCGCCACGGCGATCCCGTGCTCCTGAAAGGCGCGCCGGTACTCCTCCATGAGGAGCGGCATGCCGACCGCGGCGCAGGCCTGGCGCATTTTGATGCCGGTGACCCGTTCCTTGATGCCGAGTGCGCCCGCGCCCATGCCGATGGCGCCCGAGGTGACGATGACCGCCTCGCGGCCCTCGTCGCGGAGGCGCTTGACGTCCGCGGCCAATCCCGTAAAGAACGCGGTGTTGATCCCGCCGTCCGAGCTTAAGGTGTCCGTCCCGATTTTAATGACGACGCGTTTGACATTGGTGAAATCGCGCATGATATGCAGACTCCTCGGAATCGATTATACACGCCTGAGAGGATCTGGAGAAGGCGAGGAGCCGCGGTCTTCCCGCCGGGGCGGCGCACGCCGGGTGTATCGGGATTCGGTTGACGGGCGACCCCGCGTCACTGCGCCGGATATGGTTTGTCGAGTTTTTTGTGCGTGAATTTGCGCGCGCCCGCGCCCTTGTAATCGGCGATCGCCTGGCCCGAGCCCAACAGCTTCCACTTGTAGATGAGAAGCCCCTCCATGCCGACCGGGCCGCGGGCGTGGATCTTGTTGGTGCTGATCCCCACCTCGGCTCCCAGGCCGAAGACGAAGCCGTCGGAAAAGCGCGTGCTTGTGTTCCAGAACACGTCGGCCGAGTCCACGTAAGTGAGGAAGTATTCGGCCCGTTTCCGGTCAGCGGTGACGATGGCGTCCGTGTGATGCGAGCCGTAGGCGTTGATGTGCGAGACCGCCTCCTCGTCGGACTCCACCACCTTGACCGCGAGGATGAGGTCGAGGTACTCGGCGCGCCAGTCGGCTTCGGCCGCCCGGGCGCAGTCGATGATTTGTCCGGTTTTTTCGCAGCCGCGAAGCTCGACGCCCTTTTCGTTCATCGCCTTTTTGAGTTCGGGCAGGAAGGCCTGAGCGGCGGCCGAATGCACGAGCAGGGTTTCCATGGCGTTGCAGACCGCCACGTACTGGCACTTGGAGTCAACCGCCAGGCGCACGGCCATGGCGGTATCGGCGTCCCCGGCCGCGTAGAGGTGGCAGACGCCCTCGGCGTGCCCGAGGACCGGGATCGATGTGTGGTCCATGATATAGCGCACGAACTCGTTTGAGCCGCGGGGGATGATCAGGTCGACCAGACCGTCGAGCTCGAGCATGGCCGCCACGTCCTCGCGGCTTTCGAGGAGCTGGAGCCAGCCCTCGGGGAACCCGCTCGCGAGCGAAGTGTCGTAGATGAGGCGGGCCAATATCTCATTCGTCTCCTTCGCCTCGCGGCCGCCCTTGAGGAGCACGGCATTGCCCGACTTCAGGGCCAGGCTCCCGATCTGGATGAGCGCGTCCGGCCGCGATTCGAAGATGATGCCGAGGACGCCGATGGGGCAGGCCACCTTATAGAGCTCGAGCCCGGAATCGAGCTCGACGGCGGAAAGGGTGCGGCCCACCGGGTCGGGGAGGCTTGTGAGGCTCCGCAAGCCCTCGGTCGTCTCGGCAAGCTTGGCCTCGTTGAACACGAGCCTCTTGGCCAGCGGTAAAGCGAGGTTTTCTTTTTGCGCGCGCTCGAGATCCGCCTGATTGGCCGCGAAGATTTGGGTTTTGTTCTTCTCAAGGGCCTCCCGGATCGCCTCCAGCGCGCGGTCCTTGGTCCGTGAGTCGAGACCCTGCATGATAAGCGCCGCCCGCTTGGCCTTTTCGGCCGCGGTCCGGACGCTTGAGTTCCCGGACATGATGTTCTCCTGGAATATATAGTAACACAACGCCCACCCGCTGGCAAATGTGAAGGGCTGTGAATCAAGAAATGAGGATGTTATGGAAAAGTCACCCTGAGCTTGTCGAGGGGTGACAGCCGATGGGAGTATAAACAGCCGTTCATGGTCCGGCAGGCCTGTCCTGAGTCTGCCGAGGGGTTCACCATGACTTTACCCGCTGGCTTCGGTTATCGGATTACCTTATATTACTATAGAAACAAATCCGCTTCGTTTTCGGAACGGACACATTGGAATCCACCAAAAGGAGAAGCGAAACCAACGCGATGAGTAAAGCCCGCGAACCGTATTATTCCTACAAGCGATATCTCTCGGAGCGATACGGCACGACCGTCTACCGGGTGTCGGTGGACGCCGGATTCTCCTGTCCGCATCGGGGCGCCGACAGGAGCGGTCCGGGCTGTATTTTCTGCGGGCCGGAAGGTGCGCGGGCTCCGTACCTCGGTGATTCGAGCGCGGGAGACGAGTCCGGCCGATTGGAAGCGCAGATCCGGGGGGCGCTTGAGTTTCTCAAGAAACGGTACGGGGCGCGGGAGTTCATTCTCTATTTCCAGGCCTATTCCAACACCAACGCGCCGGCGGCCCGGCTCAAGGAGCTCTACGATCGGGGTCTGTCCCAGGCCGATTTCCGCGAGCTTGTGGTCTCCACCCGGCCCGACTGCGTGGACCGGGAGAAGGCCGATCTGCTCGCCTCGTATAAAAACGGGCGGCGCGACGTCTGGATCGAGCTCGGCCTGCAGTCGTTCCACGACCGGACCCTCGAGCGGATCAACCGAGGGCACACGGCCGCCGATTTCCGAGACGCGTTCGCCCTCTGCCGCGAGCGGGGCCTGAAGATCTGCGTCCATCTCGTTTTCGGCCTGCCGGGCGAGGGCCGGCCCGAGATCGAGGCGACGGTGCGCGAGCTCGCGGCGCTGGGTCCGGACGGCGTGAAAATCCATAACCTGCACGTCATCGCCGGCACTCCCCTGGCGGAGGAATACGCGCGCGGGCTCGTCAAAGTGCCCGGGGCGGCCGAGCATCTGGAACGGGTCATCGGCGCGCTCGAGCTCCTGGGTCCCAAGACCGTGATCATGCGCCTTGTCTGCGATACGCCCCCGGCCCGACTCGTCGCGCCCCGGGACTTCCCGGACAAACAACGGTTCCTGGCCCTTCTCCGGGCGGAAATGGCGCGGCGGGGGAGCTGCCAGGGGAAGTCTCACCCGGGTGGAATCTACCCTTAACCGGACTTGTAAAAAACCACGAAGGACACGAAGAGCACGAAGGTGGAAAAGAAGAGGAAAAATGAAAATGGCAGGGGAAAGGCAGGCAAGAACGTCTTTTTCGTTTTTTGCCTTTCTTCTCTTCCTCCCTCCTTCGTGTACTTTGTGTTCTTCGTGGTGAATTCTTCAGTGTTTTCATAGTGAGCCAGCCTTGACGGCGGAGGACCTTTTCATTACGATTTAACGGTAGATCGAACGGCGGGGAAGAGATGACGGTAAAGAACGGGAAAATATACGAAATCATCGACAAGATGAAGGAACATTTCAAAAACAACATCTACAACCGCTATATCCGCCGGGCCCTTCTCAGCATGGACCTCTCCCAGACCTCCTGGGAGCTCCTCGACAGCATCGCGGAGAAGTCCGATTTCTACAAGGTGCAGGGCTACCAGTTCGACGAGCTCTACGACCGGATCATCGCCGCCTCGCAGTTCATTTTCCACGCCCGCAAGGAAGTGATGCCCAACCTGCGCGTCCTCCTCGCCGGCGGGGTGAACGCCATGTTCGCCCGCAGCACGGGCGAGGCCAACTCGGACAAGGTGCTCGGCGAAATGGCCGCCAAGAACTTCCCCGTCAACCTGAAGATCTTCGCCGACCTGGTGAACGAGCTCTACCTCACCACCGTCGCGATCGACAAAGAGACGCACAAGACGCAGAAACCCACCTACGAGAAGATTCCCGAGCTTAAAAACATCGGCCGCTACCTGGTCGAGGGGGAATAGGTGGGCGGCTCCTTCCGGGGGCGTTTCCCGCTTGCGGGGAGGGATCTTCTCTCCACGCGCGACTTATCGCGCGAGGAGATACTTCTCATTCTCGACACGGCCCGTTCCATGGAACGACTCGCGCGGTCCCGCGGCGTGGCGGGCGTGCTCTCCCGGAAAGTGGTCGCCGTTCTCTTCCTCGAGCCCTCCACCCGCACCCGCCTGTCCTTCGAGGCGGCGGCCCAGCGCTTGGGCGCGCGCGTGGTGACCGTGGCCGAGGCCTCCTCGTCTTCTGCGGCCAAGGGCGAAACGCTGGTCGACACGGCGCGCATGCTCGCCGGGTACGCGGACTGCATCGTCATGCGGCAGGGGGAGACGGGCGGCGCCAGGCGCGCGGCGGACGCCGTGGACGTGCCCGTGGTCAACGCGGGGGACGGCGCCGGTGAGCACCCGACCCAGGCCCTCCTCGACCTGTACACGATCCGCCGCGAGCTCGGCGGCCTGGACGGGCTTTCCGTGGCCATGGTGGGCGACCTCAAGTACGGCCGCACCGTTCATTCCCTCGCCTACGTCCTGCTCCCCTTCCGGCCCTCCTTCGTCTTCTGCTCGCCCGGCGAGCTCCGCTTCCCGCCCGAGCTCGTGTCCGACCTGCAATCCCGGGGCGCGCCGGTCGCCGAGACCGACTCGCTCGCCCTGGCGCTCAAGGCCGACGTCGTCTACATGACGCGCCTCCAGCGCGAACGCTTCGCCGACCCGGCCGCCGGCGAGCGGCTCAAGGGCGCGTACGTTCTTACGCGCGCCCTCGTCGAGGCGCACCATCCCGAGGCGCTCATTCTCCACCCGCTCCCGCGCGTGGACGAGATCGCCGTCGACGTCGACGATCTTCCCACCGCCGCTTACTTCCGTCAGGCGCAAAACGGCATGTACGTGAGAATGGCGATATTGAAACTCATCCTGGGCCGGTAGAGTCACGCGCTCGCTTTGAGCCGCCTATATTGGTAGAGACGCACGGCCGTGCGTCTCTACAATCTAAATCCATGTAATCTTCGTCTATCTGCTTTTATTTACATCCGAATCCGGGAATTGAAGCGGCTTTTTCCCGCGCTTGGCCCGCAAGCCGTTGACGGCGTTGCGCACCACCGGCAGGGAGAGGATTTTTATCTCCAGCCGGCGCTTGAACGGCAGGTCGATGAGCGCGACGCCGGCCAGGATGGTGAGCCAGCCGGGTCCGGGCAGGATGAGGAGAAGGATGCCGAGAAGCAGCAGCACTATCCCGAGGACGTTTCTGGCAACGAGGGAGAAGACGCGCAGGGCGAAAAGCCTCCGGTTCCCGGCGGGCTTCTCCCTGGTGAAATAGTCCTCGGGCAGCGCGACCACCGCGACCGGCACGAGCACCAGGGTGCAGGCGAAAAGCGCGGCCGACACGAGGCCGACGACCAGAAAAAAATCCTCATGGGCGGCGAAGAAATTTTTTATCGCCTCAAAGGCTTCGTTCACGGGTGGAATCGCCTCCTCCGCTGTTTTCAACGGGATCACTGTGCACGAATCGACCCGTCCTGTAAAGTCCCTCGGCGTTCGTCCGCCCCGGATGGGTGGAAAATAATATGATTGCAATTTTCCGCAGGTTTGTTATGATTTGATGAGGGAAGACCTTTCCCGCGGACGCGATTGCATATGATAGATTACCTGGACCTGATTGCCGACATTCTCATCAAATATTACCCGCCCATCGGGAATATCCAGCACAAGTACATCACCAAGGTGACGGCCATCGGCCTCCTCAAGTCCGCCAACATCACCCGCCACGAATATTTCATGCCGTACTACGAGCGCCTGAAGAGCTACAAGGGCCTGGTCCAGAACCTGATGGAAAACTTCAAGCTGACCAACATCGTGGCCCTGAAGATCTTCACGGAAATCATCTGCGCCGTGCTCGAGGACGAAAAAGTGGGCCCGGCCGACCGCCACCAGACCCCCGCGTTCCTGAACCTGGCGCTTCTCCTCAATCCCAAGCTCGGCGAGCGGGACTCGGCCGGGCTGCTCGCCCAGAGCCGGCTCCTCTACGATTCCCTCACCGACTATGAGCGATGCGAGCGGGCGGCGGCCGCTCTCATAGACCAGCACCTCCAGGAGCAGGGACGGTACGACGATCTCGCCCAGCGGATCGTCAAAAAATGTCTGACCGAGGTGACGCAGGAGACTGTCCTGAAGAACCTTGAAACCGCGGTCTACATTTTTTTCGTCTATGCCTATTTCGACGCCAGGATGCGGCAGCTCCGCTTCGAAATTTGCTATAAGCATAACAAGAACATCGAGCAGATCGAGCCTTTCTACAATCTGAAAATGCTCTCACGCGCCATCATCAGCCTCGTGTCCTCCGAGCGGACAATCGTCAACTTCTTCGGCGAGCGCATCCAGAACTTCGACGAGATTCGCTCCTTTTTCTCCAAGACTCCGAACATCACCGTCATGTTCTTCTAGCGAAAAAAAGAGGCTGTCCCGAAAGGACAGCCTCTTTTTTTTATAAAGGAGAAAGAAGCGGAATACATCGCCGTTCGCTTTTTTTAGGGGGGAAGGACGGAATACCCCGGTCTGTTTATCGGCACTCACCCCGTCGGCCTCCGTACCATTCAAATCGTCCCGTCACTGGAGGATCCCGAGCAGCAGTGTCACCGGCGCCGGACCGAACCAAGCCCGCTCGTCGAGACCTCCTGTGAAGAGACGTTCCCTTCGTATTCGATGCTGCCCACGCCGCTCAAATTTCCGCGCAGCTCGCCGCCGGCCATAGTGAGCTTGAGCGAGCCCGCGCCCGAGAGCTCGACGTCGGCGTTGACGGACGGCGCGCTCGAGAAATCGACGCTCCCGGCGCCCGACATGGCGATGCGTAAGTCGCCGATCTCGCTGTCCCGGCAGACGACGTTGCCTGCGCCCTGCGAGACGACCGCGAGTTTCGGGACCTTGAATCCGGCGACCCTGGCGTTCACCGCCCCCGAGAGCTCGATTGATTCGAGCCGGGGCATGACGATTTCGGCCTTGAGCCGCAACGGCCAGATGAATTGGGAGCGGCCGGCCCAACCGAGCTCGAGTGAGTCGCCGGACTTCCTGACAATGAGGGAGCCGCGGGCGGCGGGGGGAGCCTGTATGTTCACCCCGTAGGACTCGCCACGCTTAATATCGATCTCCCAGGCCGCGTCCGCACGCACGCCCGTGAAGTCTTTCAGGTTCTGCGTCGTCTCCACGAACGCTTCCCGAGCGGACGGCGCCGGGCCCGCGGCGGAAAACACGCTCGAGAGAACCGACCGCGAGGCGACGGCGAGGACGACAATGCCCGCCAGGATCGCCGCGGCGGCGATGAATAAGATTTTATTGCTCGTTTTCACGATTCGCTCCTTTCTGTGCGCTGATGCTCGCGCCGGTATTTGAGATAGTGCGATTTCAGATCCTCGATCCCGAGGCGGAGAAGGTCCATGGTCCGGAAGACCCGCGGCAGCTCCCCGGTCACGAATTCGTCGGTGAGGAGCCGCCTCGTTTTCTCGACGCCGTCGCCGGCCACGAAGTACCCCAGCCCTCGCCGGTCCTGGATGATGTCTTTTTCCTTGAGCAGGTTGTAGGAGCGGAGGACGGTGTTCGGGTTCACCTCGATGGAGACGGCGAGCTCGCGGATGGACGGGATCTTGCCGCCCTCGGCCCACGTGCCGCGGAGGATGTTTTCGCAGACGTAGTTCCCGATCTGCTGGTAGATGGCGTTCGCTCCGGTGAAGTTCATGCGGACCGCACCTCCTGTTCCTTGAGGCGGAAAAAGGTCACGACCCAGAAGAAGGGGCCGATGACGATCCAGCCGACGATGCGGGGCGCGTCCATCCAGGGAGCGTGCCACGTTCCCGGCGCGAAACTCCGGCCGGAGAAACTGTACCACTCGAAGGCGCCCCGGGCGATGAGGTCGAGGTTGACGGCCGCGAACACAATGCCCCCGATGAGGGCGAAGGCGAAGAGGAGCCCGGCGGCGGAGAGCAGGGTCTTGGCGAGCGCCATGCGCCGGAAGAAGAGCGAGCCGAATACGAACGCCGATTGAAGCGCGAGATAGACGCCGGCGGCCTGCAGGACGTCCGCGGTGAACGGGTTGAACAGCCCCAGATTCCGCCCGAAGACGAGGAGCGTGAGCGGCGCCGCGAGCGCGGTCATGACGACATACGCCGCGGCGGACGGGAGCGCATACCCGACGGCCGTGATCGCGAACTTGGCGAGGGTCTTCTCGAAATGCGAGCAGGGCAGGGTGAGGTAGCGCAGGGCGTCGCCGGGTCGGTGGACGTCGCGGAAGGCGCGGCTCGAAAACACAACGCCCCCGATGAGGAGCACGAGCCACGAAAACGTGGGGCCGACGATATCGCCTTCCGCTCCGGCGGGCACTGCGAAGAAATACGCGATGAACGCGATGCCGAGCGTCGCGCCCAGGATGACGACGAGCGCCCGGTAGCCCGCGTACAGCTCCCAACGGAGCAGGAATAGAAACCGACGCGTGTTGAAAACGCGGTCAAGAGTCATGCTGTTCATGAGATGCCTCGCTTTCCATGAGCCGCGCGATTTTTTCGCGGCCGTTGACGACGGCGTTGAAAAGGAGCTCGAGGTCGATGTTCGTCTCCCGGCCGTCCGGGTTTTCCTCGAGCACGGTGTAGCCGCCGAGCACCCTCTCGCTGTAGACGACGCGGTCCGGATCGGGCTCATCCTTGGCGAAGGAAACGGTGAGCCGCCGGGAAATGTCGGCGAGCGGGCGGTTGAAGATGATCCGGCCTTCGTCGAGAATGACGACCGGATCGATGAGGGTCTCCAGGTCGCGGACCTGGTGGGTGGAAATGATGAAGCTTTTATCCTCGGTGAGGGCCCCGGCCACGAGCTTGCGGAACCGGCGTTTGGACGGGATGTCGAGCCCGTTGGTCGGCTCGTCGAGGACGAGCAGCCGGCAGTTGGACGCCAGGCCGAAGGCGATGAGGAGCTTTTTCTTCTGCCCGAACGAGAGCGCGGTGAGCTTGTCGCGCGGTCCAAGCTCGAACTCTCTGACGCAGTCGTCGAAGGCCTCCCGGTCGAAGCGCGGGTAGAACGGGGCGTACAGGGAAACAAAGGCGTCGAGCCGCATTGCCGGCACGCTGAAATCTTCAGGAATGAAGAAAAGCTCGCGGAGAAGGGTCGGCGGCCGGGAAGCCGGATTCTCGCCGAAGACCTCGCACTGGCCCGCGTCCGTGTGCAGAACGCCGGTGAGGATTTTCAGGAGCGTCGTCTTGCCCGCTCCGTTTTTTCCTAGAAGCCCGTACATGTTGCCGGGCGCGAGCTCGAGGCCCAGGCCCTTGAAGAGCGGCTTGTTCCCGTAGGCGAACGCCACTCCGGACATACGGATCATGATTTACCTCCATAGTGTCATAATAAACTAAGACACTAAGAAAGTATCGTCTTTTTATTCATTCGTCAAGTACATTTTCATCGAACCTGCAACAATCTTGGGGGCACTGACAAGGCGGATGACGATACCGAGAAATTGACAACGGTCGAATAAAATCGGAATATGGGGAAAGCGCTCGGCCCGTGGTCGGACGGTACGGCGCAAAAAAAGGAGGCCCGTATGGGAACCGCGGAAAACAAGAGATTGACGCTCAGGCATTACCATGAGGTGCTCGCGGAAAACAAACTTGACGCGATTGACGAGATCTACGCCGATCCGATCCGCATCGGCGACGAGGGGAGCATGCCGCGCGCGCGGTTCAAGCAGCTGGCCGGCCTCACCCACGAGGCGTTTCCCGACCTTTCGGTGACGGTTGAGGACCAGATCGCCGAGGGGGACCGGGTGGTGACCCGGTTCTCGGCGCGGGGCACCCACCGCGGCGAGTTCATGGGAATTCCAGCCACCGGCAAGCGGGTGACGATCAAGGCGATCCATATCCACCGGATCGAGGACGGACGCATCGTCGGGTTATGGGAGGAAATCGACATCGCGGGACTGTATCGACAGCTGGGTAATCCTTAAGTGGCGGCGATTTCGTCCGAAAGAAAAGTTGACTGCTGATTCGCCCGCTCAGTACCGGATGTCTCCCGTGTAGACAGCCTCAAAGTCGTTTCCCGTCACCCCTCCCATCTCGTGGAGGTCGTCGTCGTCCCAGCGCGGATCCGGGGCGCCGGAGACGAACCAATTCCCGCCGTCATGAAATCCTTCGCCTTCATGTCCGGGTGACGGTAATGGTAGCCGTGCTTGGCGATCCGGCCCCGCACGGCCTGCTTCGGGCACCAGTTGTAGCAGGCCAGGCAATTTTCGCAACGGTGAAGCCAGACGGGCCGGCCGGACTCGAGCGAGACGTTTCCCACCGGGCAGACGCGGGCGCAGAGACCACACCCGTCGCAGGCGCCGGTCACGCTGAAACTCTTGTCGAGCGCGGGCCAGAGGTCCTCCCGGGCCGAGCCCCGCGGCAAGCCGGTAAGCTCTCTCATGGATTTTTGTAGGATGAAATGCACCGCGAGCTGAAGCGGGATTTCCACGAAATTCAGCAGGTAGGAAGAAGCGGCCAGGAAACTGGTTTTTCGTCTTTGTGCGGCCCGACAGGCGATGACCTTCGCCTTCCGCTTCATTCGCGCGAAGAGTTTTCCGTAATTCTCCCAGGGTTTGGAGAAGGCGTTCTGCGGCAGGTGGACGCCGTAGCGGGCGGCCAGCGACGCCCCGCGCGAGCGGACGATGCCCGCCAGGTCCCGCAGGGCCGGCAGGCCGCCGTGCCCGTACGTGGCGACCGCGAAAACGTATTTCCCCGCCAGGCCGACGAGTCTTCGCGTGAATCGCTCGACGATGAGGGGCAGCCGCCCGTAGTAGACGGGAAAGACGATGCCGATGACGTCGGCGCAGGTGTGGACGGGATCCGTCTCCGGCAGCGAGGCGATGGGGACGAGCCCGGCGCCCGCCTCCGCGGCGATTGCCCGGGCCGTGGCCAGGGAGTTGCCCGTGCCGGAAAAAAAGTAGACGACCGCGCTCATGCCGTCGCCTTCTTTTGCCTTTTATGATTCACCAGCCAGACGACATACAGCGCGATGCCGGCGGCCAAAAACACCCCCTCGCCGAGGATGACGCCCGCGACCGACCGGTACAGGCCGAGCCCGATACGGGGCGTCTCCTGGAAAAGAATCGGCATGCCGACGACGCTGGTGTCGGGCATGACCGCGGTCATGGGCCAGGTGATGGCGTCCACCACCCAATGGCTTGCGACAAGCGAACCCAGGACGATGGCCGGGCGCAGGCGGCGGGTAATGAGGGCGGTGACGCCGGCCGCGGCCAGCGACCAGGCCGCGGCCATGACAAGGGAGTGGGTCCAGTAAGCTTGAGGGTCGAGGTTGAAAATCATAAGCCCCATGCAGACGATGTCGAGCAGTTCGCAAGCGAGCAGGAGAAACACCAACGGCACCTTGGGCGCGACATGCTTGGCCGCGAAACCGATGCTGAAGTGAGCCAATCCGGCCATGAGAACCTCCTTTTCTTTCTTCGACGGCGTTTGGGCGAAAACCCCTCCGCCTCTTCATCGATGTCCAATGTACATATCGTCCGCCGCCGCCATCAATGTCCGATGGCGCAGACGCCGTGTCATTTCGCGAAAACCTCCCGGCCGGGCGGCGGCAAATTGACAAAAAACGGGGGCTTGGTATGATGTCAACATGTCGGAGAAACAGGACGGTTCCGGGCTTAAAGTATCCGCGGCGGTGCTGGCGCAGCTCGTCCGCTACCTCGCCGCCTTGAAGATCGACGCGGACAGGGTCTTCCGCTCGCTCGGCGTCGATCCCGCCGTCACGCGGTTTCCCGACGAGCAGATCCCCGTCGAAACCTACATCGCGGTCGAGGACGAGGCGGCGCGGCTTTCCGGCGATCCGTGCTTCGGCCTGCACATGGGCGAGTACATCGAGCCAGGCAACTACTCGATCCTCGGCTACGTGATGATGAACAGCGGCACGTTGGCGGAGGCCTTCAGGAAGTCCGCCCGGTATTACAAAATCGTCGGCAACCTGCTCACGCCGAGCGTGAAGATCGGGTACCGGAAAGTGACGACCGTTCTTTCCGCGCCCCGGCACGCCCCGGGATTCTCCCGCCACTGTTTCGAGGCCGCCTTTTCCGGCGCGGTCGTCCTTATGCGCAACCTCACCGGCCGCGACATCCGACCGCTCGAGGTCGGCTTCGCGCACGAGCCGCCCGCTTCCTCCGCGGATGAGGCCGAGTTCCGGCGCGTCTTCCGCTGTCCCGTGTTCTTTGGCCGGAAGCGCTCGTACATGTCTTTCGACTGGAGCCTCGGCTCAATCCCCCTGCTCGCGCCCAATCCCGCCCTGCTCGAGTATTTCGAGCGCTACGCCCGGGAGCTCCTCGCCGGCATCGAGTCGTCCGATACCGCCTCATCGGAGGTGACGCGGCGAATTCTCAAACGTCTGCACGGCAGGCCCGTGCCCATCGGCGCGGTCGCCCGGGACATGGGCGTCGGCGTGCGCACCCTGCAGCTGCGCCTCAAGAGCGAGGGTACGGACTTCAGCCGCGTCCTCGATGAGACGCGGGCGCGGCTCGCCGAGCGCTACCTCGGACTCAATTACCCGGTGGAGGAAATCGCCTGCCTTCTCGGCTTTTCCGAGGCGAGCGCCTTCCGCAAGGCCTTCAAGAAGTGGACCGGGCGCACGCCGGGGGAATACCGGGAAGCCGCGCTCATGTCATCCTGAGCCCGAAGGGCGAAGGATCTCCGCGCATCGTATGCGCCGGTGACACGTGATGTTTCCACAATGATACGTCTGCAGGCTCCCATCGCTTTCATTGGGTTTTTTTCCACCACACGCCCGTCCACTCCGGCACGACGGGACTCCCGCGTTCCGCCGCCCGCCGTCCGGTCTCCTCGCCGAAGAACCAGCCGATGAGCTCGGCGGCCTGGCGCGCGGTCTGGAACCGATAATCGGTGGAGATCGCCTTGTGCGAACAGCCGAGCTCCTTTTCCAGATGGTCGTACAGCGGCACGGCGAAATCGGGGCGGACCGGCCGCTCGAGGGCGGTGCCCAGGGTTTCCGCGAGGAAGATGACGCCGCTCGGTTTGCAGATGCGCGTCATTTCCTGCCAGGCGCGCGCGACCGGCTTCCGCCAGTCGGGGAGCGACAATCTATAAAAGTAGAGCAGGCTCCAGCCCTCGAAGACGAGGTCGACGCTCCCGTCCGGCAAAGGCAGGGATTCGTAGCCGCCCTCGTGGAACGATACGTTCCCGATGCCCCCCGCCCGCGCGAGCGCCAGGCCCTTTTCGCGCATGGCCAGCGAGGGCTCGACCGCGTGGACGCTCCCCACGCGGGTGGCGAGCAGGAGCGCGGCCCGCCCGGTGCCGGCGCCGATGTCCGCCGCGACAAGTTCAGGGCGCAGGGTGCAGACGTTGTCGATCGCGCCGAGGAGATGGTTCCGCCAGTCCTCGTAGGCCACCAGCTCATGGTAGCGGTCGGCTTCCCGTTCAAAGATGCGCTTGTAGTCGGGCATATCCGTTCATCTCGGGATCGTCACGCGCCCGGCGGCGAGGCGCTTGAATATCACGGTCTTGTACCAATCGACGGACCGGATGAATTGAAACCACGGCGTTTTTTTGTAGCCTTCGACCAGCCGAACTCCGCGAATCACCCGCTTGCCCGCCAGGCGCTTGTCGAAATCGAGGAAGGCGCCCCGGAGCCATTCGCGATCGTCGTAGGCGCCCGCGCTCGGCGCGTCCAGTTTCTTGATGAACCTCCGCCATCTCCGGATCTTCGACGGCATCGATTCGTTTTTGAACATGACGGCGAAAAAATCATTCCAGGCGTCTCCGGAAAGAAAAACCGCCTTGTTCGTGAAGGCGTTTTTGTCCTTGATCGATCCGAAGACGCGCGCGATCGCCGTAAAGGCCTCGCGGTAGCGCGCGGGATTTTCGATGATTCCCGTCTTTTTCGGGCTCTTGAGCGTATCGGTGCGGTCGTAAATGTAGCTCCACTCCAGGAAGGGGATGTCCGGGTACGTGAGCGCCTTGGCGTGCCCGTAGGCGGGAAGCACGTATTTGAACAGCCTGTTCATCAGGTGGAGGACGAACCTTTTCAACCTTCTCCCGAGATGGCGCAGCAAATTCCGGCCCGCCTCCGTTTGCAGATACTTGACGTCGTTTTCCAGGCAGAGGATGCCGGAAAAGCCCCGGTGCGCGAAGGTGTCCGCGTACACGTGGAGGAGCATTCCCAGGCGCACGGGATCGAGCGTCTTTCGGGCGGCGGCCGCGGCGACGAGGCTCCGCAGCACCGCCGGGTCGTGGTGGCAGAGCATTTTTTCGGTGAAGGTCTCGCCTTCGCCCGCCGGGAAAAAGTGGAACACGGACGTGTTGCCCGTCATCGACTGCCAGTTGAAGGTCTCGATTTTAAAATACGAATGGCAGGTCGCGATGTTGTGGGCGATCGACACGGGCCTGCGGCCCTTGACCTTGTGGTCGATGAAAAGCGGGTCGCCGTAGCGGTCCTTGAAGGTGATCTTGTTGATCTTGGCGTCGTCGACGTACTGCGAGGCGTAGGCGACGGTCCGCGCCGTTTCCGGCTTGAGGCCGGACATGAGCCCCAGGGCCAGAACGGCGTAGTAATGGCAGGACTTTTCCATGAGTCACCCCTTGAGCGAATTCCACAGGCCCGTGAGCCGTTCGATCCTGTCGGCCGCCGTCCCGAGGTAGCCCGTCACTTCGGAGTACTCCCCGCCGAGCTTTTTGTCTTCGATCTCCGAAACGGCGAAATTGTTCGGATCGTTGTCCGCCAGGCCGAGGTCCGATTTCAGCCGGTTGTAGAGGGCGACTTTCTCTTCGCGCTTGACGTAGTAGACGCCGATCTCCGCGCCGGTTTCGATCCCGTACTGGACCTTCCACAATTCGATCATCCATGAATCGCCGCCGTAATCGAAATAGACGGGCTCGCAGTCGATGACGGCGCCGATCATGACCGGGGCGAGGTCGTCGTAGAGGAGGGAATAACCGAAATCCTTCTGGAGAGCGTCGATCCTGGAATAGATGATGTCTTGTTCGGGGTCGTAGAGGAAACCGGCCGTTTCGACCAGCTTCGCGATGTCGCTTTTCGCGGCCCATTGTCCGGGCACGGGCGCCTCCTCACTTTTGGCCATGTGGCGTGCCCCCACTATATTCCCCATTGTTGAAAAAGGAAAGTAGGTGTCGGACATTTACACGGTTTCACGCATAAGCTTGCGAACCTAAACCGGCATGACGCTTAAAGTGAGAATCTTCCCGTGCGGTTCCCGATCGGTACGCTTCTATGTATTGCTTTTCAAAAAATCGTACACAAGGACAAGTGAGTTGCGCACCTTGTTGTAGGCCACCTTCTTCTCCAGGGGGAGAACGGAGACGTCGCCTTCGGTGAAGCCGAGCTCGAGGAACCAGTCGGCGGTGCGGGTGGTGAGGAGAAAAAGTTTCTTGACCCCCAGCTTCGTCGCCCGGTCGATGAGGAACGTGACGATTTTTCTGCCGATGCCGTAGCTCGCGTACAGCTTGTCCACCGCGACGCCCGCGATCTCGGCGCTCTTGTCGGGGTAGACGTGGAGGGCGCCGCAGGCGTGGAGGGTGCCGTCGACCTCGTAGAGCGCGTAATCGCCGATCTTCGACTCCAGGTCCTCGCGCTTGCGCGGGATGAGGACGTTTTCCTTGACGAAGGGCCGCATGACGCGCAGGATCTCCGGGATGTCGGCGTGCGCGGCCGGGCGGATGTTTTCGTGGGGGTCGCCGTAGATCATGGTGCCGAGGCCGCGGTTTGAGAAAATCTCCTTGAGGAGCATGCCCTCCTCGCGGCCGTCGATGACGTGGACGCGCTCGATCCCCGCCTCGCAGGCGCGGTAGGCGAGGGAGACGAGCTCGTAGTGGTGGGTTTTTTCGCGGTCCCGGTTGAGCTCGAGGAAGGCCTTGGCCTGCGGCGCGGTGAGCTGGGAGACGATGTTTTCCGGCGTCACGTACACGCCCTGGGGGATGGAAAAACCGTCGGCCGACACGCCGCCGAAATCGGTGATGAAGAAGAGCTTCGACGCCCGGAGGGCGGCGGCCGCGGTGAAGGCGAGCTCGGAGGAGGAGATGTTGTAGGGCTTGCCCGCGCCCGACCAGCCGATGTTGGGGAAGATCGGGATGAAGCCCGAGGCGAGGAGATTCTCAATGATCTCGGTCTTGATCTTCTCGGCGGCGCCGGTGTGAAGAAAATCCACGCCGTCGATGACGCCCAGGCGGCGGGCCTTCACCCAGTTGCCGATGAGAGCGTCGCAATTGTCCTCGGCGAGGAGGGTCATGATGCGGTTCGAAACGTCGAAGGCCGCCATCTCCACGAAGGGCATGGCTTCCGCCGGGGTGACGCGGACGCCCTCCACCGTGCGGTAGGCGATGTTGTTGGCGGCCAGGATCTCGTCGATGCGCGCCCGCGCCCCGGGCACGATCGCGATCCGGATTCCCATCTTCTTCAAAAGCACGATGTCCTTGACGAGAATGGGGAACAGCGGATGGTCGAGGAGGGCGCCCTCGAGACGGATGACGAAGGTGTGCCCCTTGAAGCGGTCGATGTAGCTGAAGGCGGTGCGGATCGTGTCCACCTGCTCGTGCAGGGAGGAAAGATCGAGGTCCATGGGATGAAAGTATGCCGGGAGGGTTAAATTGTCAATAAGCCGGGGGAAAACCACGGATAACACGGATAGGAACGGATAACACGGATGAGGAGGGGAGAGGAGTGAAGGGAGAAGGGGAAAACGACGGATAAACGCGGCCGGCCGCGGCAGGCAAAAACGCTACAGGTCCTTTTTCATGTTTTCCAGGTACGGATCGAATCCCATTTTTTTGAAAAACGCTTGGGCGTTTTGGTTGTCCGACCAGACGCTCAGCTCGATTCTCCCGATCCCGTTTTCGCGGCAATAGCTCGTCAATTCATCCATCAGCCTCCGCCCGAGGCCCTTTTTTCTGTATTCGGGCTTCACGCAGATCTGATCGAGGTAGACGGAACAATGCCCTTTTTTGAAGATGTGGTCAGGGTAGTCTCTTTTGTAAAACAATATGAAGCCGACCGGGCTTTCACCGTCATAGGCCGTAAAACATTTGATGTGATCGTGACTGATCCATTCGCCGAGATTCTTCAGCATCGAATTGTAATCGTATTCGCGGAAAACGTCCGGATGGTTTCGATGATGAATATCGTGAACAAACCGGTTTAATGAAACGATTTCCTCGATGTTCTTTGAGTCTTTGATTTGGATATTCATAATAACCCCCGGGTTTGATTGTTGCGGAGCAACATTCAGTATTGACGACATGCCGCGCTCAACTGACACATCAATCCAACACAGTTGAGTATACACAACTTCACAAGGCCTTGAGAATAAGGCGAGCGCTGCATATCCACGCCAGCGCGCCGGACTCCAGCTCTATAAAATATTGGGAGTCCGGCGCGCACGGGCGGAGCGGCCTCAGGCCGCGGAAGTCTATACGGTGTTCGGCGTAGTTTGGCAGACTAACTCATGCGGCGATTATTTCTCTTTTAAATCCAGTTCCGGCTGGAATAATCGCATCATGTTTATTCAGATCGATTGCTTCTTTGAGTGTTTCTCCCAATGATTCGACAAGCTCGTCATGAGTTTGTTCCTGGCGATTCGCGGGCGCGGTTCGAAACGCGTCATCCGCAAGGAATTCCGTCTCTTGCGGAACACGAGCCATTGATTTACACTCCACCTTTTCAGGGCCGTGTATCGGCGGCGCAAACACTTATAGAGGAGAAATCATGATCGGAAAACTGACAGAAGAAATCATCGCGTCCTTGTTGGAGACGATTCCCGTCGAATTTTCAATCGTCGACGAGTCCGACAATGTCCTGGCGTGGAACAAGCATGAAACGAGGATATTCAAGCGGCCGGCGGGGGTGGTCGGAAAAAACGTCAAAAATTGCCACCCGAAAAAAAGCCTCGAGAAGGTCGAGAAGATAATCCGGGAAATGAAGGACGGCACGAGGGAAAAGGCGAGATTCTGGATCGACCTGCCCATCGGACCGGACAACGGGAAGAACAAGGTGCTGATCGAGTACTACGCCCTGCGGAACGCGGGCGGGAAATACCTGGGTTGCCTGGAAGCGAGCAGGAACGTATCCGATATCGTCAACCTGCAAGGCGAAAAACGCCTCCTCGACTAGCGGGCGCGCCCGCTGCGGACGGCGAACCGTCCGCATGGCCAGCCGCGCGTCGCCTGAAACATGCCCGCCCGCCGAAGAGGCGGCTTCCTTCCGATCCTCATTCCGATGTTGCGAAAAGAGAATCGTTGAATAATAAGAAAGCGCTGACGACGAGATTACGCAGAAGCGAAGGCGAAGGTCGCCGCCGTCAGGCGGTTTTGTTCAACGTTTTGAGTTTTTTTGCTGTTGCGTAGCGTAGCGAAGCAATTGCAAAAAAACTCTGTTATCTGCCGTAGCCAGCCCTACAAATACCGCCTGAGCCAGGATGGCGAAGGCGGTCGGAAAATGTCTTTTATAACAAATTCCATCCATTATTTTTATATTCTCTGCATTTTTCCAATATTTTTTTCAGGCATTTATACTTTGCAATATTCTCACAAAGATCCGGTATCGAGGTTCCCAGGATATCATAATGAAAGCTACAATTTATAAATAGCCTATGTCCTATTTGCTTTTCATCAGATACGTACCATTTCATATTTTCATTTTCAGATATGTCTTCATTTACATTTATTCTTTTTTCTCCTTTCGCTGCTACTATATTTATATGGTAGGTAACTATGAACTGAATTCGACCGTCATCTGAAAAAATTGGGCTACTCGATCGATATCCATAATTTGATTTTTTCATATTTTCAATAAAGAGGCTATTTTCGTCTGTTAATCCAATTTCATTTTCAATTTCGCTAGTAACACCAATCATTTCTGCGAATTGATACTTATAATTAAAGACAACATCAGGCAAGTAATCATAATAATCCATTTTTTCAATTACCTTATCTTGTTCTTCTTTAGAAAGACTACTCATATATTTTTCAAATGTATTTTTCAACTCCTTCTTCTTGATATTCCAATTATTAAAACGGATTATTAAGTACTCCAAAATACTTATTTTTTCTTTTATATTTATATAAGAATCATCTATACGTAATAATGGAAGGTCAGCAAAAGAGCATATTTGTACTTTTGTTAAATCTGCCTTCATTTGTACATCACTTGTTAAATGAATAGGCCCATCAAATTCAATTACTAAAACTGCATAGCCTTTCTTGTTCACAATTATAAAATCAAATGAAGAATCTTGATAATGTTTCTTTTGTGTTTTACTTAATTCGAGCACTTTTGCATCGATAACTTTATACATTGGCGTTTGTGATAGAAGATAATAATTTGTATGGTCAATAGCTTTTTCTATTATATCTCTTGTTAAGTATTCACTTGTGTTTATTATTTTTTTTAGGGCTTCATTCAAGAATTGCCATCCTTCACAATAATCTAACCGTTATATTTTATTCTTCTTTATATCCCACTCTGCCCGCCATGGCGTAGTGAAGTAAGTGCAAAAAACTCTGTTATCTGCACCGTAGCCAGCCGAATCAAAGAATCGCCTGAGCCAAGAATGGCGAAGGCGTCTCATACATTAAGCACAAAGCCTAAATGATGAAGCACTGTAAAATATATAAGTACATACTTCATTCCTTGATTATTGGCTTATATAATCAACCTTCGAATTTGTATCGGTAGTAATATATTTATACTTACACTCATCACTTCGGCCATAATACCTATATGAAGTACCAAAGGATGTTTCTGTTTTACTCATTTCATAATAACCAGATAAAAATGAAACTACATACCGGCTATCACCAATTTTTACTTCACCAGATAAAATATGATCTCGTTCTTCATCTGTAAATTGGTCATAAAATGATTTAATATTTGAACTATTCCAGTAACCGCTGCGACTTGTTACTACAGATACAAATTTATTGTAAGCTGCCTTCTTTTCATTTTCTATCTTTTTCTTTTCATCATCACGTTTTTTTTCTGCATCTTTTGCTGCCTGCAATATTGCAGGGTAAGCTTTCCTAAACTCAGGCACTTTTTTTGCTGATACAGAATCTGGATATTTAGTTTCCAATTCCACAAGGATTTTTTCAATCATTTCAGTCTTAGAATTATATAATGTAGCAAAGTATTCAGCATCACTAAGAAGTTTTATTGCTTCTTCCGGTTCACGAGCAGAGCTAAAACTACTTTTATTATCACCATAGCAACCTACAAATGTTAGTAAAACAATCCCTAATAGATATCTTGTTTTCATAATACTCCCCTTCTAAAATTGATCTAAGCAATATTTTGTTTCCGATTTACTTTCTTAAATAAATCATCAGTAGCTATTTTCCAAATACTAGAAGCAGTACAAAATATGCTAGTTGTAGCCAAAATAATAACAATAGAACAAATTAAAAGTGTAAGATCGTAATTTTTCAAGAAATCATAAAATGGAATTAGAATTAATGACAATATTATAGTAATCGAAATTAATAATAAATTACACTTTAGTCTTCTATATGCATTTTCTTTTGCATTTTGTAATCTTTGGAAATATTCTTTTCTATTTATTAGATAATAATATATTCTCTTTGGATTAGGTTTATATTCACCACGATTTGAAGAAATAAAATGCTCATATTCTGAGTATATTTTTTTGTATTGCTTTTTCCCTAAGCCAAGATTATCACTCTGTAAATTTAGATTCCTTATTAATTTTAAAATATCTATCACCTCTTCATCACTAAGCTTATCAATTTCATGAGGCTCTATACCTGGTTTTAATATCATCAAGAACCGTAATATTCCATTTATAAAATCCTGTCTTTTCCTTTGTAAAAAATCCAATTTAAAAATTACGAAAGTTGCGGATAAAGCAATAATTGCGGCCAAAGTTTGAGATATTGAACTTAATGAATAAAACCAAAAATTACTTCCCATTAGATAGCCCTCCTACGATTAGGATACTATAATTTCTAAGTATTATTGCCATTGCGCCCAACACTTAATACCGCACAGTTTCGCTTTTCAGCCTTCAGCCGAAGGATCATCGCACTTCGTCTATATTCTTCCTCTATCCTGAATCGCGAAGCCGCCGCCTTCTTTCAAGCGTTTATCCATAGTGAAGGCCTTTTCCCCCCGTCTTTCAAGAACTTTTTTTTGAATTTCCCCGGCATCGTCCCGCGCGTTCTTTTTCCCTTTCTTTCCTCATCCGCGTCCTATCCGCGTCCCATCCGTAGTTTCCCTCCTCTCCCTTCCTCATCCGCGATCTCATCCATAGTTTTTCTTCCCTTCTCCCCTCTCCATAAAAAAAGCCGCCGGGAGTGCATCGCCCCGGCGGCTGTCTCCTCACGCCTTCGTGGTGCCCGGTTTCTTCGCCTTCGCCTTGCCGTCCTTGAAGGGCCGCATGCCGAAGTCCCGGACGGTCTGGTTCTTCTTGCCGTAGAAGCCGTAGACCAGGGACCGGAACCGCGCCAGGTCCTTTTCGAGCCGGCGCTCCATGGCCCGGTAGTCGTTCTGGAGCAGGCGGGCCTTGGTGAGGGTTTGCTCGTAGCTTTCGCGGAGATTCTGGAACGTCTCCCGCGTCTTGCGGAGCGTTTCCTCCTTCAGGATCGGGGGGAAGGAAAAAGAAAATCTTGGGTAATGGCCGTTTGACAAGGCCTGAGGGCCTTTCGTGAAGCGGTGTATTCTACAGGGTCGGGCGATGCGGTTTTCCAGGTTGTCCCGGCGAAGAAACATCTATTTCTCACAACTGGAAAACAGTTGTTCGGCAGCGGCAAGTAGTCATTCGTCACCGGTAAGTAGCTACTCAGTACTCGTAAACGATCGCTCGGTACTCGTAAACGATCGCTCGGTACTCGTAAGCAGTTATTCGGTACTCGTAAACAGTTACTCGGTACTCGTAAAGAGTTATTCGGCACTCGTAAATAGTTACTCGGTACTCGTAAGGAACTACTCAGCACTCGTAAGGAGCTACTCGGCACTCGTAAGGAGCTACTCGGCACTCGTAAGGAGTTACTCGGCACTCGTAAGGAGCTACTCGGCACTCGTAAGGAGCTACTCAGCACCGGTAAGCCGCGGCCTTGTGATCGGCAAGTCATTACGGCGGTAAGAGTTTATCAGCAGCCGCTCCTTAAGAATTGCCCGCCCCCTACGCTCTTTTCATCCGCGTCCCATCCGTAGCTTCTCTCTTCTCTTCTTCTCCCATCGGTGTAATCGGTTCTTATCGGTGTAATCGGTGGTTCGCTTCGATGAGCAAGCAAAGCCGTCACGCAAATCCCTCTCCTCACTTCCCGCCCGCGTAATACACCTTCCCGGTCTCGCTCCAGCTTTCATCGTCCCAGCTGAAGCCGTTCACGGCGTACTCGTACAGGGGGGCGAGGTACTCGACGTCATTCTGCGGCCCGACGAAGGCCCGGTAGATCCGCTCGCGCGGCTCCTTGTCCTTCAGGCGGAACATGGAGGTTCCGGGGAACTCCGCCTCGAGCCCCAGCTCGTCCGCGACCGTGGCCGGGATGTCTCCCAGGCAGACGGGCGCGTCGGAAGTCCTGAGCGGGCCCGCGGCATTGATCCGCTTGACGAGGATCAGGGGGAGGCCCGCCGACTTGAAGCTCTCGAAATTGCCCCGGTAGGGGCCGCGCGTGTTGAAGCCGGCGGCCAGGGGCGATATGTTGACCTTGGCGTCCCCCACGCCCGAGCCGTGGTCGGCGACGATGAAGATGAGCGAGTTGTCGTAGACGCCCAGGTGGCGGAGCCGGTCGAGGAACATGGCCGCGATCTTCAGGACGCCCGCGCCCTGGCGCAGCATGTCGGCCCGGCGCGGACGCAGCGCCGCGCGCTCCAGGTTCTCGTCCATCACCAACTGGAGGTGCAGGCCGCTCAAGTGGTAGAAGCGGAACGTGTCCGTGTCCTTCATGACGGCGGACGAGGAGACCATTTGGCGTATGAAATGGGGATCCCTGAGGAAAGGGGAAAGCTTCACGGCGTTTTCGTATTCCTTCGCGTACCGCAGGCCGCCGTCTCCGGGGGCCCGCGCCTCGTTTCCGGCGCGGCGCGGCCGCTGGATCCGCTCCACCAGGGGGGAGAGAAGCCATTGCTGCCGGTTCCAGATCAATGGCTTGGCGAGAAACGGGGCGCAGCGGAACATCGCCAGGTCGGCGAGGAACGCCTGCTCGCGGACGAACGCGTTCCAACTCCACATTTTTTTCCCGGTCGTTTTCACGCCGGAAAAGTCGCGGTACACGGAATAGGGGACGATCGGGTAGAGCTCGACGCTGAAGCCGTATTCGGCGAGCGTCTTGGGAAGGGAATTCCCGAGAAACGACGAGCGGACGAAGTCGAGGTAGGGCGCGCTGTTGTCGTAGAGCGCCCCGGTGAGCATGTTCGGGACGGAGACGATCGTCCCGTCGGAGCCGGTCAACGAGTTGCGGAAATAGGTGAATCCCTCGAACGAGTCCCTCAAGTCCCCGTCCTTCAGGATGATGTCTTGGAAAATGTCCGTCTGAAACGTGTCCAGCACGAGCACCGCGACGTTGACGCGGCTCGAGTATCGGTACAGCGCGTCGGCGTCGGCCGTTTGCGCCTGCGCCTTGAAATCCCGCGCGTCGGGCGGCGCCGCCCAGCCGTAGGCGGCCGGAAGCAGTTGGGCAGCGATGAGAATGAGGCTGACGGCCCCGGCGAACCGGACGACGAGGCCGGCTTTCGCGGCCGCCGGCACGATCAAAATCGACCAGAAGAGGGTGTTGACGATTCCGTACGGCAGAAGCGCCCCCCAGGCGATGTCCATCCCATTGAGCAGGCCGTACTGCCAGGGGAGGACGTTTCCCTGGAACCACATGAGAAACCCGGCCGAGAAGAGAATCGCGACGGCGGTCCGATCCGCCCGCGCGCGCCGGGCGAAGAGCGATACCGCAATGAACAGCGCCGCGATGAGACCCAGGGAAAGGACGAGAAAAAACAGCATGCTGTCGTGGAACAGGGACGTGAACTCCATGAAGTTGCCGGTGTACAGGCGGGCGGGCGCGAAGAGAAAAAGGGTCAGGACGAAGAACGAAACCGCCAGCAGCCTCGTAATGACCTTCTGTTCCCCGGAAAGCGCGTTTCGTTCGATCGGCATCCCGTCCTCCTTTCACTTCAAGGTCCATCGATTCTTATCGGCGGAATGATCGGGAAAATAATAGGGTGATATCGAGGCGAGGTCAATATGCCGAAAAACAAATGATTTTCAGCATGCGCGATGAAAACGGCTTTCCATTTCTATGCCAGATAAATGATATGCCGTGTCGTCGACAACGGAAATGGAAAGCCGGTTGTTATTGGGTATAGTTTCGGGCGGGGTCTGCCATACGCTTGAGGTCGCGCCCGGAGAGCGGGACGTCGACTTTACCGGCCGAATTCGCTCGAAGTCCCGGCTTCCACTTCCCCGCGCAGGACTTTCGCCACCCACTCCTTCATCGTTTCATAGTCCGGCACCTGCGTGAAACCGATGTTGAACGTCGAATGGCGGATCTTCCGGCCTTCGCTGTAGTCGTCGGAGCCCAGGATGTAGGGCGTGCCGAATTCGCGGAGCACGACGGAGGACTCCAGGTTCACCGTTTTCCGGAAATGTCCGTCGTCGCCGAAGATGACGAACATGTAGTGGTAGTACAGCTCGCCCTCTTTTTTGAAGCATTCCGCGGCTCCGACCTCCACCCCGTCCACCGTAAACCGGTCGAACACGAAGTACGCCTGTTCCTTGAGATCGGGTATGTCGGTGGCCGCCTGGATGGCGATGAGCGTCCGCTTGAGCTCTTCGCCTTCCCCGTATTTCCCCAGCCCGTATTTCGTGACGATCAGCAGCCGCAGGGCGCCGTAATGTTTCGGGTCCAGGCGAACGGCGGCGGCGAACGCCGTCTCGGCGCCGGCGGTGTCTCCGGTTTTCAGGCACACATCCCCCAGCCCGCAGAATGAATCGAATTCTTTGTCGTTCAGGGCGCAGGCCTTCCCGTAATATTCCCTGGCCCGCTCGTTATCCCCCTCGTCCCGGAAAATATGGCCGAGATACTCGAACGGCCTTGCCATGGTCTGATCGAGCGTGATGCAGGAGAGGTAGCTCTCCCGCGCGGCCGCCCGGTCGCCCGAGAAATACTGGGCGGCCCCCAGGTAGTTGTAGTAATCGGCCTCTTTCGAATTGATCGCAATGGCCCGCTTCAGAAACGCCTGGGCCTGCGCGTCGTCACCGAGGTAAAAAGAGCACTTCCCGATGAGGTACAGATAACGGTCATTGTTCGGCTCGGCGGCGATGAGTTTTTCCAGGCCGGCTTTCGCCTGCTCGTACTTCTTTTCCTCGACGAGCCGGGCGGCCGCTTCCGCCTCCGTTTCCGCAAAGAGCGTCGCGCCGAGCGCCAGCGCGTACAGAACGACGATTAATCGTTTCATCTTCGTCCCTCCGGCATTGGGGGTATGGCTCTTATCAGTATAACGTTTCGGAGGCCGGGATTCCATATGAACGAGGCGCTCTATTTTGAGAAGTACGAGGAGTTCCGGGGCGCGGCGGCCGCACAATACGGGCCGCCGAAACAGGAAGTCAGGCACGTGCCGGAAACGTACAAGAACGATCCGGGCTCGGGGCTTCTTCAGGGCATCGTATTTTACTACGCCGCTTGGGACCTGGACGATATCGAGATTCCGCTTTCGGTGGAAGGGGGGGACGCCGCCGCCCGCGTATCGATCGAGTATACGAACAAGGAACTGAAGCTGGAAGCCGAACGGAAGGCGAAGGGGAACGGCGGGGATCAGTTCTAGTTATTCGTCGCAGCCCAATGGACGCCGTTGGCGAGGAGGGCCTGGAAATTCGGGTCGGACATCTGTTCCAACCCGTGGCCGAGGGCGATGTAGAACACGTTCCCGCTTCCGTAGCCCTTGGTCCACACGACGGGCCGCTCGACCGTTTCATGGCGGCAGGAGACGAGCGTCGTGAAGGGCGCGTGCGTGTCGAAGCAGTAGAGCTCGTCCTTGAGCCTGAAATCCGCGAGGCCGGCGGTGACGGGATGGGAGCGGTCTTTCACCGTGAACTCGTAGAGCGGGCCCATGTCCGGGTGGGAGACGAAGGAGGCGCCGAGCATGTTCCTGAAGCCGGCGTTGTCCTGGAACGAGGTGGTCGCGCCGTGGACGCCGCAGAACCCCACCGGCCGCTTCCGGTCGTTCAGCCGCGCGCCGCTCACCGCCTTGAGAAGGTGGTCGACGTTTTCGGCCGGCGCGCTCGCGCTCACCGCGTACAAGACGACCGCGTCGCAGGCCGCGAGCGCCGCCGGAACGAGGGAAGAAGCGGGGTCGTTCGAAACCGAAACGTCGAACCCCCGCCCGCCGAGGAAGCGTCTCAGATAATCTCCGGCCGCCCCGTGATCGTGGTAGGTGTCGTCGCCGAAGCAGAGAAAGAGGACCCGGACCGGCGCTACCATTGCATCGGCTTTCCGTCGAGATCGAAGTAGATCGGATCTTCCGCTCTCCACTTCCGCCGGATGAGGGCGAAGAGCTTGGCCGCGGAGTCTTCGGGCGGGATCGGCGCCTCGGGCCCGCCCATGTCGGTGCGCACCCAGCCGGGGTGCAGGGCGAGCACCTTCACGCCGCCGTCGCGGTAGCGGTTCTGGAGGATGGCGGAGGCCATGTTGAGCGCCGCCTTGGACATGCAGTAGCCGAACTCGGACTTGCGCCAGGCGTCGCCGATCGAGCCCGCCTCCGAGGTGACGTTCACCAGGAGCTTGCGCTTTCCCCTGAGGAGCGGGCCGATGAAGTGCTTGATCACGCGCAGGGGCGCGACTGAATTGACGTCGTAGGTTTTTTTCATCGCCTCGAAGTCGACCTTGTCCAGGTCCCAGGCGCGGTTTTCGATGAGGACCGCGGCGTTGTTGACGAGGACGTCGAGCATCGGGGTGTAGCGCGCGACCCCGGCCGCGGCGGCGGCGATCTCGTCCTCGTTCGTCACGTCGCAGCGGAAAAGGAGCAGCCGGTCGGGACGCGTGCCGGCCAGGGCCGTGAGCTCGTCGCGCAGGGTGGCGGACAGGGCGAAGACGGTGAATCCGTTCTCCAGGAAAAGCTTGGCGAGGGCGAAGCCGATGCCCCGCGCGGCGCCTGTAATAAGAATGGTGTCGGACATGAAAGCCTCCCTCTCGCCGCTGAGTGGAATTTAAGCCGATTTGCGCCGGGAGGCAAGGGAAACGGCGAGGGGCAGCGGCGATGCGCGCTGAAGAGGGAAGGAGGGGGACCCTTCAGGGATCCGGCGCCGAATTCCATTGGGACCTCGCCGCCCTCATCTTCGGAAATTTGACACAATCGGCCGAAAACGGTAAAATCTTTAAAAATGAGAAAATCCGACGCAACTATATATGCAGCCCTGCCGCCAAGACTGTTCTTTTTTCTCATTCTACTGACGATCATGCCGGTCCGGCTTTTCGCCCAGGAGGGCGAAAAGGACGGCAACGCGTATCTAAAGCGCAAGGACGCGGTCTTCCTGGTGAACCAGGCTGTATACCTCGACTCGGGAAAGATCGGCAACCGGGCGCTCTTTGAAAAATTGGAGCGGGCGCTGGGGAAAAAGGTACTCGACCAGTATATCCCCATTTCCGGCGGGACGGCGTTTCTGATCAATGGGAAGGGGAGTTTTATCACGGCCGAGCATGTCGTCCGGATTGTACCCGACGACAAGAAAAATGAATACGCCGGGTGGAGTTTCTTTCAGTATATTTCAAAAAACGCCCTGCCGGGATACATGACGAGGGACGAGTTGCACTTCATCTGCGTCGAATACATCAATTACGTGAAGAAGACGAAGGTCGTCATTTCTCTCAAATCGCCCGCCGGGAAGGATTACCCGGCCCGCGTCATCGACAGCGATTCGGTCCTTGACCTGGCGCTCCTGAAAATCGAGCTGGAAGGGAAGGTGGAGCCGATTCCGGTCGACAGGAACGTCGGATTCAGCGTCGGGAAGACGGTGATGTCGATCGGCTATCCCCTGCCGTTCATCATGGACCAGTTCCTGGACGATTTTCAGCCGACCGTCACGAACGGCATCATCTCGGCGAAGCGTAATGACGCTTGGGATATTCAGCACACCGCCTCCATTAATCCCGGCAACTCCGGTGGGCCGCTTTTAGACATGGAGGGCCGGCTCATCGGGGTGAACGTGGGCCTGGTCACAAAGGCAAACGACATCTATTTCGCCACGAACGCGCATAAGCTCGCCGATTGGTTGAAGAGTATCGGCCAAGCGGAGTTGATCGATGGGAACTAAAAAATCATTCCCTGCGGTTTCGGCCCTGATTCCGGCGGCCGCGCTTGCCGCAGCGTTTTCGCTGTGCGGCTGCGCCTCGACGCCGATCACCGCCAAGGACGTTCCGGCCGGGGAGACGATGTTCGTGGTGCCGGGGGTCGTCATCGACGCGCAAACCTCGCGCTACCAGGGAGATTTCGGTTACAACCTCAATCTCGAAAACGTCGAGACCGGGCGGGCGCACATTATCTACATCAGGGCGAGTTCCCTCAACGGCTACGCCTATCGCCGGGGCCTGCCCGAGGGGCAATACCGCGTGAAAAGCTACGTCCCCCGGGGATTTCGAAACGAAGACGAAAAACCCCTTTACATTCAAAGGCGCCTGACCCTGCGGAAAGGCGTATTGGCCGTTCTTCCGGTAAAAGTTGTCATCACGATTTTCAATCCATCGATTGAGGAATCCGACGCCAGCGTGCGCGTGGACTTTTGGGAGATAGGCGAGAAAGAGGAAGCGAGAATTCTGGAGTTCGTCAACTCCGGTCAGGCGGTTCCCCGCCCGACGATAGAACTGGTGAAGAGCGTTCCATTATTTTCCGATCCGGTGGATTGGCTGAAACATTTCAATTTCACGGCCGGCGCGACGGGACCGTACTGGACCACGACGGACGGCAACCTCTATTCCGTCGGCCTCGTCGATTCGGTGGACGGCACCGTCTATTCCTTCAGCCGCGACGTGAGCCGGGACCCGATCTTCCCCGTGTCAATCTCCGCGTCCTTGCGAATACCCGTTTTTTATGAAGACACATGGTGCGGCGGAGTCTCTTTCGATTTCAACCTGGTGCCCGCCAAGACCGTTTATTCGGGTACACTGGGAGCGTTCGTCGGATACAAGCTCAAGCCGTTCACTTTCTACGCCGAAGGCGGGGTGAGCCTCGCACTGATGTACTCATACGTAAGCGGCCTGACCGGGGACGCCACCTTTTATGGAGTGCCGTATCCGGCGGGTACCGAAATGTTTATTTTCGGGAGTTCTCCGCCGTCGGTCGCCGTCGGCGCGGGCGTGAAATGGCAGATGTCCGAATGGCTGTTCCTGAAGCTGCGTTATATATACCAGTTCCCGCTGGATATCAAGTATTATGAATATCACCTTGGAAATATTTCGGTGCGGGCCTCCGGTCTGCAGGACGTTTTATTGCCGCAGCATACGATCACCTTCGGCCTGGGGGTGGGACTGAACTGAGAATTCGCCCGCGCGCTTGGATCGGCCTTGACGTCCCGTCGCCGAGCGGCGCGATTTCTGAACGAGGCGCTGAATGAGAGAGGAAATAATGCATCGGCGAGATTTCTACCGGCTTCTGCGCCCGGCTTTGTTTTCTATTTCCCTATTCGCGCTTCTTCTCGGGTGCCAGGTTCCGGCTTTGAATTTGGTGCAGCCATCCGTGCCGGCAAAAACGGTATTATTTTCGGGAGAAAATCAGCTTTCTATACACTGGCAAACGGCCGGCGGGGCCGAAGCCTACGAAGTATGGTATAACACGACCGAAGACGCGGAATCCGCGATACGATTCGGCGGAGACGTAACGGGTACCTCGACGGTCGTCACCGGACTGACGAACGGAACGGCGTACTATATCTGGGTCCGGGGGAAAAGTGCTTCCGTGATCGGCAAATTTTCCCCTCCGTCGTGCGGAATCCCCGGCTTCTATTTCACGGCCGGGCCGACCCTGACGGCCGGAGACCACCGGATAGAAGCAAGCTGGACCGCGCTGCCGGGAGCGACGGCGTACCAGGTGTGGTATTGCGTCTGGAGCAACCCGTTGGACGCGGTGCAATACGGCGGCGATATCGCGGATATTTCCGCTGCGATAACGGATTCTACGGGCGGGCAGACGTTTTACGTCTGGGTGTGCGCCAAGAAAGGCGCGGGAACAAGCGGATTTTCGCCGGCTTCCTCCGCCAGAACTCTCGGTTCGAAACCGCAACCGATCGGGTTCAATGCCTGGACGCCGGGGGATCTATCTTCCGCGGAGGAGCGGTGGTATTCATTCAATGCCATTTCCGGCGCGACGTACAATATTTATTGGGACGATTCTTTGAACGGTTCGGGCGCCTACACCTGCAACGTCAAGGTTTCCGCCTATCACGCGGACGGCCGCACCGTCTATTTTACGGACTACAATTCAGGTTATAACACACCCGGAACGATCACCGCGGCCGCTTCGGAATTGGTCTATATCAAGGTCCAAGGATATACTTCTTTTTCATCCGGCACTTTCGCCGTGAGAGTGACTCAACCGTAATAGCCATCGAGTTATAGCCCGCCGATAGAACGCCCCTTCATCGCGGTATTTTTCTGCTTGCAGTGTGAGATATTTATCCCCTGGTCATCCCCGTCATTCACCTCACTCAAACACATCCTCGAGCCCCTGGGAGGCGATGAAGAAGCCGCCCGCGCCGCCCAGCCGGCCGGCCGCGCGCAGGGTCTCGATGATTTCCTCCTTGGTCGCGCCTTCGCGCATCGCGTTTCGGGCCGGGGCGCGGACGCCGCCGACGGCGCCGTGCGCGGCGTCGAAGGCCATGGCGATCAAGTACTTTATCTTCTTGGGCAGGGCCCCTTCGCTGTAGGCGAACTCGTCGCACTCCTTCAGATGGGCCTCGAGCTTGGGGTCGAGTTTCATAAGAGCGGCAAGCGGATTTTCAGGCATGCTCGGATCCTCCTTACGAATGAGTATACATGAAAACCGCGGGATTGCGCTTCGCTTATTTTGGGAGCGCTTTCATGAGGAGAGTCGAAGACCGATGAACGGCGTCATGAGGTGTGGAATAATTTATTTGTCAGAGCTATATTTGTGATAAGGGGTTTTCATGCGCTTGCGACGATTCGCGTTCTTCACTCTTTGTGCAATAGTTATTTTTATCCCCGGCTGCCCCTCCCCGGGCTCCGGTGCGCTTCCGCCCCCGCAGACGTCCGCCAATACGTTCCAGCCCAGGAACAACTACGGCGCCCTCCTCGAGCCGCCCGACACCGTGATCCACGGCGCGGGCCAGAGCGATGACGCGTTTCTGAACTATGTCAAGGCCTTGGGCGCGGGCCGGCGGCCGGTGATTTACAAGGCGTACATCGGACTCGAGTTTTCGGTCACCGGATTTTTCGACTGGCTCAAGGCCCGCTGCGATTATTACGCCTCCGCCTACGGCGTCTATCTCATCCCCGAGATCGGCCTCTCCATGACCACCGACGGCCACTCCGAATTGCACTACGAGGGCGACGTGGCCGCCGGCCTGTACGATGACAAGATCGAGGACTTCTGCCGTGGGCTCGAGACCCTGGGGCATCCGGCCTTCGTCCGCATCGGGTTCGAGTTCAACGGCCTTTCCTGGAACGGCTACGAGCCCGCGACGTATATCGCGGCCTACCGGCGCATCACCGTCGCCCTCCGCGCCCACAACCTGGAGGCGGCCACGGTCTGGTGCGCCGCCTTCCCGCTCAATTTTACTCCGTATACTTACATGGATTATTACCCCGGCGACTCCTATGTCGACTGGTGGGGCATCGATCCGTTCGACGCGGTCGATTTCACTTCCGCTGATATGAATACGTTCATGGCCGCCGCGGCAACGGCTCAAAAGCCGGTCATGATCGGCGAAACCACGCCCCGCTACGTCGGCGTGACCGACGGGCAGGCCGATTGGGACGCCTGGTTCGAGCCGTTCTTCGCGTTCATCCAGTCTCATCCGGGCGTCAAGGCCTTCGGTTACATCGACTGGAACTGGGCGGACTACCCGCAGTGGTCGACCTGGGGCGACGCGCGCATCGAGACCAACCCGCAGGTGCTCAGTAATTACATTTATAAAGTCTCCTCGCCCCTCTACCTGCACGGCGCGGGCGAGCAGGCCCTGCGCGCGGCGCTCGGGGCGACGGACACGACTCCGCCGGGCCAGGTCACGGGGCTTTCCGGCGCTTTCAACACATACACGGTCGATCTCTCCTGGAACGCGGCGACGGACGACGTCGGCGTGGTCCGCTACGAGGTGTTCGCCGATGGGACGAAGATCGGGAACGCGACGGGGCTGACATTCTCTGACAGCGACCTCTCCGCGGGAACGAGCCCGTCCTATACGGTGCGGGCCGTCGACGCGGGCGGCAATCCGGGACCGCTCTCCGATCCCGAGTTCGTGACGATTCCCGATCCGCTGGAAAAGATCGTCAACGGTGAATTCGACGACGGCGCATCGCCCTGGCAGGCCGACGCCTGGAACGGCGCCGCGTTGACGTTCTCCATCGACAACGGTTCTCTCTTATCGGGCGTCAACTCCGCCCAGGTCGTTGTGACCGCCGGCACCGGCACCGCCTGGCACGCGCAGCTCCGGCAGTTTTTTCACACCCGGGCGGGCAAGCGCTACCGCCTGCGCTTCTCCGCCTACGCGGACGCGGCGACGTCGATCGACGTCATGCTGCAGCAGAGCCACGATCCCTACGGCTGGATCCTTTCCCGCAGCGTGAACCTGACGACATCGCCCCAGAGTTTTGAGTTCACCGACGGCGGGACCGCGGCGGACGACACGCTGTACGCGACCTTCATGGCGGGCTCGTCCGGCGGCCGCACCATTTGGATCGACGCCGTCAGCGTCGAGGAATCCAACTGACGGGGAGCCGGTGCAGACAGGTTGGAATTGAAATCGGACAAAACATATTCGGCAACATCGACGGATATTCCTGTTTTTCCGGTGCGCTGTGACGTTCATCGAGCGAAGTCGAGATGAACCGGACGACATACCCCGTCAAAATATGTTGACCCTCATCGTCTCGTTCGCTTCGACGGAGTCTATCCCGAGCTTGTCGAGGGGCTCAGCGAACGTTGTTTATTCATGGCCCTTAATATGGTAAAAAAAATCACCGCAATTCCATCTTTGTCGGCCTGAAAGAACCGGATATTGGAATTTCACCCGCGCCAAACGCGGGAGTGGCCTAACGGAGCGATTTTCATTATAGTGGGCGGATGAAATCCCCTTCCCGCCGGATCACTCCCGGGGACCTGGCCGGTCCCCTCGTCCTCTTCGTTCTCCTCGCGGCCTGTATCGTCCTCTGCGTCGTTTTTTGGAAAGACATCTGGGCCCTCGCCACCGATCCGGAAAAGCTCTCCGCCTGGGTCGCCGGGCTCGGAGCATGGGGGCCGATCGCCTTTGTCGCGGTGCAGATCGTCCAGGTGATCGTCTTCGTGATTCCCGGCGAGATCCCGCAGGTGGCGGGCGGGATGCTCTTCGGCGTCGCGGGCGGGACGGCGCTCTCCACCCTCGGCATCGCCCTCGGCTCCGCGGTCAACTTCTACCTGGCGCGCCTGCTGCGGGAGCGCTTCGTGGAGCGGGTGGTGCCCCTCGAACGGCTCGAGCGCCTGCAGAAGATACTCTCCTCCCCGCGCTCCGTGGCGGCGTACTTTTTCCTTTTTCTCATTCCCGGCATTCCCAAGGACGTCATCGCCTACGCGGCCGGCTTGTCGCGCGTGCGTTTCATCGCCTTCATCGCCGTGTCCTCCCTCGGGCGCCTGCCGGCGCTGCTCGTGAGCGTCGTCGCGGGCAGGGCGATGCTGGACCAAAACTGGGCGGCGGCCGGGGCGCTTCTCGGCGTCGGCGCGGTGATCCTTGTCCTGGGGATCATTTTCCGCAAGCCGGCCATGCGGTTCATCGAGCGCCGGTGCTTCGTCCCCGGCTGCCCGCCGCCCGAGGAAACGGCCGGGGGAAAATCCGACGCGCCGGCAGGGCGGGTTCCTTCGCAGACCGAGTAGCGGGACGCACGGGGGCGTTCGGAACGCCGATTCGGCCCGCTCGCGCGAGGAGGCGGCCCCGTAGAAGGGCCGCTCGTGCTCCCAAGATTGTGCAAGATAAGGCTCTATCGTCTTTGCGAGGACCGTACAATCCCCTCCATATGCTGCAAATCGTTTGGTCCGAAGCAATCTCTTGACGGATGGTGTCTCCGCGTAAAAGATGGAAAACGGCCGTGGAATCACGGCTCGCGATCGTTTTTCCGCTCCGTGGCGGAGGCTCTTCGAGTCAAGAGATTGCTTCGGACCAATCGCGCAGTATCGGTGAATCGGGATCGTCGGGTCCTCGCAATGACCGATCTCACGCTCGCCGGAATACCCCGAAGAATCGGTTTTTTCCCCGCCCCGCGCCAATCTTGGGGCGCTCGCCGAAGCGGCGTACCGCCCGTTCATCGATTCCGAAATCGGATCGTTCCCTCCCAAGCCTCCGGCGACCTCACTCGTATGCGAAATGCTTCAGATACCACGCGTCGATGAAGACGTTCAAATCCGGCCCGGCGCTTCGCTTCGTTCTTTACTTTGCCGACCGCCTCGAGTATAGTATGTGGTATGAAAAACATAATCGTCATCGCGCTGCTTTCGGCGGCGCTCGCCGCGCCGGGCTTCGCCCAGGCGAAAGAAGTCACCGTCAAGGCAATCCCCGCGACCATGGAAGACCTCGTGAAGCTCAGGGACGGCGTCGCCAAGACCCCCGAGGGGGGAGCGGCCGTCTTTCTTATCGCCATGATCATGTACGGCGGGGACAACGGGCTCGGGCTGCAGGCCTTCACCCTCGCGCTGGACATGAGCGAGCTCGTTCCGGGGAAGGTGTACAAGGGGTACAGTCCGCGGAGCACGTGGGACGGCTATTGGGAGCAGGTCCGCCGCTATTCGTACCTGGGGAGGATCTACGCGAAGGGGACGGTTCCCGGCGACGAGTACGCCCTGCCCGCCGGTCCGGTGACGTTCACCGTCACGGAGGTCCGGCCGCAGGCCGACGGTTCGGTCAAGGTGTTCGCGGCCACCACGAGCGGCAACTGGCCTCGCCCGTTCACCGTGCGGAAGAACGACAAGGGAATCTGGAAGGTGAAGGAGGCGTCGAGCCTGTTCGCCGGCCCCGCTGATCTCCCTCCCCCGCGGCGCGAACAGCAGAAGTCGGACGAGCTGTAGCGGGCGGGTCGGGCTTTTGCGAAGTGCGGCGCCGTGCCGTATCAGGCGTGATCGCCTCATTGATTTCAACTGCCGATTCCGCGCCGGTCGTCGACCTGTCAAAGAGCGACGATCACTCCCGTTTTGCAAGCTTGAGCCCTGGAACGCCGGTTTCGGGATCGGGGCCGTCCGGTCCTTTCACTTCGATGGAGCCATTTCCCGCCCAGCGGCGAATCTCGCCCACCGCCTTTCCCTGGGCCGCGTCAATGCGCTCCAGGCTCGTGTCCAGTTCCCGCCACTCGCGGATGAGCTTCTCCCGCTTTTCGGGAGCCAGGGCGGAGAGGACGTGGTCTTTCACCGGGGCGGGACAGCTGGAAAGGGCAACCATGATCTCCGCGTCCAGTTCCGCCGCCAGCTTGGCGATGACTTTGCGGTCCGCGAAGACGAACATGCGGTGCTTGATGGTGTCCGCGAGCGCGGGACGCAGCTTTTCCACGATCCATTCCTCCAGGCGCCGGTTCGCGATCCGGGGGGAGGCACGGTTCGCGCGCGTTTTTTCCGCGCATCGTGGCGAGCGTACGGCGGCGGAAGCCTTTCCGAAATCGTTTATGGCTTGTAATAAAAAACGTGTTTCATTATTATCTCTACCAGCTGGAAATGAACACCCTGTCGCTGCTGTCCATAACCGCTTTCATCATCTATTTTTGCGCCGGTGTTCATATTCTCTTTGTCGAGGTAAAATCAAAAAGCAACATCCTTTTTTTCTTCATTTGCTTGAGTCTGGCGGTTTGGGCGCTCAGCGGATTCTTCGGATTTTCCGCCCCGCATAAGGATGTTTTCCTGGTATGGTTCAGAATCGGCTGGTTCGGCGCTCTCTCCTTTTGGGCGTTCTTTCTGCATTTCCATCTTTCCCTGACCGGCGTGGTGAGAGTAAAACCGCTCCTTTACGGGATCGTCTATCTCCCGGCTGTTGTCCTGGCCGTCGTCAATGCGACGACATTGCTGCTCTATAGGGATTTCGTACAAGAAGGGGGACAATGGATTTTCATTCCGGATTACGATTCTCCCTGGTCCTATTTCTACCTTGCCTATAACACGGCCTGCATTATCCTGAGCGTTATTGTACTTGTCGTATGGAGAACAAAATCCGAAACGATTCGCGAAAAAAGAATCTCCCGCATCTTGATCGCCGGGATTCTCGTCACCTTCATGGTCGGCAGCGCCGAATTCCTGCTGCCGGGGATCGTGGAATACCGCTCCCCGGGTCCGAGTCCCCTCGTGTTCGTCATAACGATAGCCTGTTTCTTTTATGCGATCGTCAGGTACAGGTTCATGGCGATCACCCCCGAATTTGTTTCGAAAGAGATACTTGAAAACATCGACGAGCTCATCATCCTGCTGGATTCGAAGTGCAGGGTAATTATGGTAAACAAGCAAGCTTCGGAAAAGCTCACCCGTTTCCCGGGCAAAGCTAAAAACGCCTTTTTCAGCGATATGGTAATCGAAAAAGAATCATTCTCCAAGGAATTTGAAAACCTAAAACGGGGCGAGTACAGGGATTTTTCTTCCCGCGTTCATTTCATCAAATGCGGCGGAGAGCGGTTTTTGGCGGACGTCAAATGCTCGGCGATACGGAGCCCCGTCGGCGACATCATGGGAATCCTCGTCATCGCCAAAGAAGTGCGCGAGCTCAAGCGATTCCAGGAAGACTATAAAATAACCAAGAAGCAGGCGGAAATTATACAGTACATGATAACCGGAAAGACCAATAAAGAAATCGCCGCCCTGATCGGGGTATCCTGCATAACCGTCAAGGGGCACATCTCCCACATTTACAGTAAATTGGATGTGCGCAATAAAATGCAGCTCCTTAACCTATTAAGAGATTATCATCTTATCCCCGAAAGAAACGCGGAAAAGATATTCCTCGCCCTGAGAAGATCATAATTTTTAGGGCTTCCACCAAAAGCGATACCTTTGGACCATGTTTTTTGCGCGAAAAAACGTGTTTCCGATACTTTCGGCTGATGTTTTCACGGCCCGCCGGGATGTAATGTACACTCAGAAAAAGACATTTCCCCTCATTGACATGTGAGCTGCGGACAAACCGGCGAGGAGGTTTCGTATGAGAAACGTGATGAAGTTGAAAAGCAAATACGGCATGCTTGTTGTCGCGGCGGTCATGGCGGGCATGGCGTTATCCTGCACGGTACCCGGCGGGGGGCAGTCTCCGTCACAGGGAACGCTCTGGGTGACCGACGGGACCGTCAATTGCATGCTGAAAGATGACAACCTTCTTTATATTGGCGGAACTTTCACCCACGTGGGCCCGGCCACGGGCGGCGGCGGCGCGATCGACGGCGCCGGCGGCTCAATCGTCTCCGGCTACAACTACCCGTCGTATCGGATAAACGGAGTAGTCAATGCGTGCGTGGCGGACGGAAGCGGGGGCTGGTATATAGGCGGGGATTTCACCAGCGTCGGCAGCGAGGCGCGAAACCATATCGCGCATATCAGGGCGGACGGCGCTCCCTATGACTGGGCCCCGAATGCGAACAGCTATGTATACACGCTGGCGGTGAGTGGAAGTACGGTCTACGCGGGCGGTTATTTTGATTCCATCGGCGGGCAGACGCGCCATTTCATCGCGGCCCTGGACGCGACCACCGGACTCGCCACGGCCTGGGACCCCAATGCGAGCAGTACCGTGTACACTCTGGCGGTGAGCGGAAGCACGGTCTATGTGGGCGGTTTTTTTACCACCATCGGCGGGCAGGCGCGTGACCGCATCGCGGCCCTGGACGCGACCACCGGACTCGCCACGGCCTGGGACCCCGGTGCGTCCGATTCCGTCTACAGCCTGGCGGTGAGCGGGAGCACGGTCTATGCGGGCGGTGATTTTACCTCAGCCGGCGGGCAGGCGCGCAACCGCATCGCGGCCCTGGACGCGACCACCGGACTCGCCACGGCCTGGGACCCCAACGCGAATAACTCCGTATCCACCCTGGCGGTGGGCGGGAGCGCGGTTTATGCGGGCGGGGCTTTTACCTCCATCGGCGGGCAGGCGCGCAGCCACATCGCGGCCCTGGACGCGTCGACCGGACTCGCCATCTCATGGAATCCCAATGGGAATGGCAATGTGAGCTGCCTGGCGGTGGGCGGGAGCGCGGTTTATGCGGGCGGGGCTTTTACCTCCATCGGCGGGCAGGCGCGCAACCGCATCGCGGCCCTGGACGCGTCAACCGGACTCGCCACCGCCTGGAATCCCAATGCGAATAATATTGTATACGACATTGCGGTGAGCGGGAGCACGGTTTATGCGGGCGGGAATTTTACCTCCATCGGCGGGCAGACGCGCAACCGCATCGCGGTCCTGGACGCGTCAACCGGACTTGCCGCCGCCTGGGACCCCAATGCGGATGGCACTGTAAGCTGCCTGGCGGTAAACGGGAGTACGATCTATGCGGGCGGTGATTTTACCAGCATCGGCGGGCAAGCTCGCTCCTTCATCGCGGCCCTGGACGCGTCGACCGGACTCGCCACCTCATGGGACCCCAATGCAAGCAGTTTTGTGCGCGCCCTGGTGGTGAGCGGGAGCACGGTCTATGCGGGCGGGGGATTTGCCTCCATCGGCGGACAGGCGCGCAACCGCATCGCGGCCCTGGACGCGACCACCGGACTCGCTGCGGCCTGGGACCCCAATGCGAGCAGTACCGTGTACACTCTGGCGGTGAGCGGGAGCACGGTCTATGCGGGCGGTTTTTTTGCCACCATCGGCGGACAGACGCGCAACCGCATCGCGGCCCTGGACGCGTCGACCGGACTCGCCACCACGTGGGACCCCAATGCGGATGGCGAATTGTATACCTTGGCGGTGAACGGGAGCACGGTCTATGCGGGCGGTCAATTTACCACCATCGGCGGGCAAACACGCCATTTCATCGCGGCTCTGGACGCGTCCACCGGACTTGCCGCCACGTGGGACCCCAATGCAGATGGCCATGTGCGCGCCCTGACGGTGAACGGGAACACGGTTTATGCGGGCGGGGGATTTACCTCCATCGGCGGACAGACGCGTCACTACATCGCGGCCCTGGACGCGTCCACCGGACTTGCCGCCACGTGGGACCCCAATGCGAATAACACCGTGTTCACCCTGGCGGTGAGCGGGAGCACGGTCTATACGGGCGGTCAATTTACCACCATCGGCGGGCAGACGCGCCACTATATGACGGCCCTGGACGCGTCGACCGGGTTCGCCTATTAGGCGCGATCTCGCGTCTTTTTTCGTGCTGGATGTGCTTCGGGCTTTTATCGCAATAAAAATCCCGTCGTCATAGCCCTTTCCATGGCTTGAGCCGTCGGCCGGTATCTGTTTTTTTCCACTTTCCTCATTTGCGCCGATTTCGCGGGAAGCTCACTGCGTTCGCCGCGAGACGGCGCCCCTAGGCGTTCCTCACCGCCGTTTCGCGCGCCGAGCCGGGCGAAACGCCCGAGTCAAACATTCGACGCGTTGTGTCCATCATTGTTTTCTTCCCGCAAAAACGTTATGCTTTAGCAGGTTGTTGAAAAAGTGGAGTTTTTTCAACAACCTGCTAATGAAATTGCCGGAGTTCTTTTGAAATTATGGAATTGCATAAAAAGCAGCCGGAAAACCATGAAAAACTCAAATAATAGGTTCCGGCAATTTCTGGTTTATACTCAACCATTTTATCTTTGTCATACCGAGACTTTACGAAGTCTCGGTATGACAAAGAATTATAATCGGAAATACCCGACCAAGCGTAGCTTGGCGGGTATACATCTATGGAAGCTGTTGAAAAACCGCTTTCGGTTTTTCAACAGCCTGATAGTACCGTGACGCGCCATAAACTCGCGGACATCCTCCACCGCTTTCCCCGGTCCCGCCGCTCGCTGGTGGGCGTCCTGCACGCGGTGCAGGACGAGTACCGCTGCCTCCCGCAAGAGGCCGTGGAGGCCGTCGCGGCGCGGCTCGGGATGACGGCGGCGGACGTCGTCTCCGTCGCCTCGTTCTACCCGCAGTTCAGGTTCACGCCCGCGGGAAGGCACCGGATCAAGGTGTGCGTGGGCACGGCCTGCCACGTCAAGGGGGCGGAGGCGGTCTACAACGCCGTGCGCGGCCACCTGGGAATCGCCGGCGATGCGGACACGGACGCGGACGGCCTTTTCACCGTGGAGCAGGCCGCCTGCCTCGGCTGCTGCATGCTCGCGCCCGCGGTCCAGATCGATACGGTCACCTACGGCTACCTCACCTCGCGCACGGTGCCGGCCATGATCGCCGACTTTCTCAAGCGGCGGAAGGAGGCGGGCCGCGGGCCGGACGGGACTCATCGCCGCCGGGGCGGCCCGCCGGCCGGGCGGGTGAGCCTGTGCACCTGTTCAAGCTGCGCGGCCGCGGGCGCGGACAAGGTGTACCGCGAGCTCGAGGCGGCGCTCGAGCGCTTCGGCGGGAACGTCGTGCTTGTCGACTCGGCCTGCTCCGGCCTCTCCTTCGAGGCGCCGCTCGTGGAAGTGGCCGTCGGCCGGAACGGCTCCGAGGAAATCTTCCGCTACGGCCGGGTCACGGAAGACGCGGCGGCGGCGGTGGTCGCCCGGCACTTCCGGCCGGCCGGGCGCGCGGCGCGCCTGCGCGAAAAAAGCCTCCGCTTCGTCGAGCGGGTGCTCATGAACGAGGAAAAGCCGGTTTCGGAATACCTGCTCGATCTCGCCGGCGGCCCGGCCGCGCCCTACTGGGGTGCCCAGCTCCGCATCGTGACCGAGGGGGCGCAGGAACGCGATCCCCTCGACCTGGACGCCTACCGGGCCGCGGGCGGGTTCGAGGCGCTCGCGAAGGTCGTGGCGACCGAAGACCGGATGAGCGTCATCCGGCTCGTCGAGGAGAGCGGCCTGCGCGGCCGGGGAGGGGCGGGCTTCCCGACGGGAAAAAAGTGGCGGACGGTTTTCGAACAAAAACGATTTCCAACCTCCGTGGTCTGCAATGGCGACGAGGGCGATCCGGGCGCTTTTATGGACCGGATGGTGATCGAATCGTTCCCCTTCCGGGTGATCGAGGGCGTGGCGATCGCGGCGGCCGCGCTCGGCGCGGCGGAGGCCTTCGTTTACGTGCGCACCGAATACCCGCTTGCCTTGAGCCGCCTGAGGCGAGCCGTCGCGCTCTGCGAGGAGTCAGGTTATCTGGGCGCCGACGCTCTCGGGCCGGGACGCGGCCTTGCGCTTTCCGTGATCGAGGGCGGCGGGGCGTTCGTCTGCGGCGAGGAAACCGCGCTGCTCGCGTCCATTGAGGGGCGGCGCGGCACGCCCCGCCTGCGGCCCCCCTTCCCGGCCGAGAGCGGGCTCGACGGGCACCCGACGCTCATCAACAACGTGGAGACGTTCGCCGCGGTGCCGTGGATCGTGCGGCGCGGGGCGGGCGCCTTCGCCGCCGTCGGGAACGGCGGCGCGGGAGCGCCCAACACCGGCACCAAGACCTTCGCCCTGGCCGGCAAAATCCGGCGCGGCGGGCTCATCGAGGTGCCGCTCGGCATGTCCCTGCGGGAGATCGTCTTCGACATCGGCGGCGGCGTCCAGGACGGCCGCGCTCTCAAGGCCGTTCAGATCGGCGGGCCGTCGGGCGGGCTCATCCCCGCCTCGCTTGTCGACCTGCCCGTCGACTACGAGGCCCTGCGCGAACACGGGGCGATGATGGGATCGGGCGGCCTCGTCGTCCTCGACGAGACCGACTGCATGGTGGAGATCGCGCGCTACTTCATGGCGTTCAGCCGGCGCGAAAGCTGCGGCGCCTGCGCCCCCTGCCGGGTCGGCACCGCGCGCCTTCTCGAGATCCTCGCCGCGCTCGTCGAGGGGCGGGGAACGAAAGACGACCTCGACGAGCTCGAAAGCCTGGCCGGTGACGTGCGCACCGCGAGCCGCTGCGGGCTCGGACGGAACGCGCCCAATCCCGTGCTCACCGCCCTCGGGCATTTCCGTCCGGAGTTCGAGGCGCACCTTTCCGGACGCTGCCCGGCGGGCGCGTGCAAGGCGCTCGTGACGTACTCCATCAATGACACATGCATCGGCTGCACCCGCTGCGCCCAGGCCTGCCCGGCCGAGGCGATCGCCTTCACTCCCTTCGAAAAGCACGTCATTGATTCCGCCAGGTGCACCCGCTGCGACTCCTGCCGCCAGGTCTGTCCGTCGGGCGCGGTGGTAAAACGATGACCGCCTTCGAAAAAGTTTCTATATATAATAAATATGATACAGAAAACAATTACTTGATTAATGGTTCCGACATTGGCTATTTTACAGGCTGTTATCGTTTCACCGCCGGGATCATTCGACAGGATGCGCGAGTGCACGCGCATTCACACACCTCACGATGCATCATCCGCAAAAAGAACGATAGAAGAAAGGGACATCCATTTGCCTGCGTTGAACATCGACGGCCGCCCCGTCGAGGTCGAGGAGGGAGCCACCGTTCTCGACGCGGCCGGTAAGCTCGGCATTTCCATACCCACCCTTTGCTCGCCCGGCTCGGGCTGCAACCCGGACCCGGTCTGCCTCGTCTGCGCCGTCCGGGACGAAACCGCGGACCGGATCGTGCCGGCCTGCGCGGCGAAAGTCAGCGACGGCATGGCGGTGCGCACGAGCGGCGGAGAGGTGGAGCGCGCCCGGAGCGCCGCCTTGAGCCTGCTCGCGGCCGAGCACGCGGGCGATTGCGAGGCGCCGTGCCGCCGCGGGTGCCCGCTGGCCGTCGACGGAGACGCGCTGGCGGGCTTCCTCCGCGCGGGCGACCTCACCTCCGCCGCCGACGTCGTCTTCGACCGGAACCCCTTCCCGGCCCTGACCGGCCGCCTGTGCTCGGCGCCGTGCGAGAAAACCTGCCGCCGGCGGGCGCTCGACGGCGCGGTCTCCATCCGCCTGCTCGAGCGGTTCGTCGGCGACGCGTCTTCGAGAAGACTTCCTTCCCGCGCGCCGGCATCCGGGAAAAAGGCGGCGGTCGTGGGCGCGGGCCCGGCCGGCCTGTCCGCCGCCTTCCACCTGCTGCGCGCCGGCGTCGACGTGACCGTCTTTGAAAAGACCGGCCGCGCCGGCGGCGGCCTTTTGCATTGCGAGACGGACGGGCGGCTGCCGGCCGCCGTGCTCGAGGCCGAGATCGCCCGGGTGGCGGTGCTCGGCGCCGAGCTCGTCTTCGACACCGAGGCGGGGCGGGACGTCTCATGGGAAGAGATTGCGCGCGGCCGCGACCTGGTCGTCGTCGCGTGCGGCGCGATCGGGGAGACGTCTTTGGAGGGCCTCGGCGTAACGACGGGGGAGTCCGGCATCGCCGTGGACCGCGAGACCTTCGCGACCTCCCGGCCGGGCGTGTTCGCCGCCGGGAGCGCGGTGCGCGAGACGACGCAATCGGTGCACTCATTGCGCGAGGGCCGGGAGGCGGCCCGCGCCGCCCTCGCGCTGATCGCCGAGGGAACGGCCGCGCCCGCCAGAAAGCGCTTTGATTCCCACCTGACCGGGCTCACCGCGGAGGAGCTGGCCGCGTTCGCGGCGCGGGCCTCGGTCGGGCCGCGCAATCCGAAGACCGATGCCGGATTCACCCTCGACGAGGCGGCGGCGGAGGCGCGCCGCTGTTTTTCGTGCGCCTGTCTCAAGCGGGAGGAGTGCGCCTTCCGAAAGGTGATGAGCTCCGTCCCCGTCGAGCGGCGCGTGCGCCTTGAAAAGCGGCCCGCCGTCAGGTTCGACGACACGCACCCGGACGTCGTCCTGGAGCCGGGCAAGTGCATCAAGTGCGGCCGGTGCGTGCGCATCACCCGCGAGCGCGGGGAGCCGGTCGGGCTCGCCTTTTTGGGCCGCGGGATCGAGACCACGGTGGCCCCGCCCTTCGGCCGCGGCCTCAAGGAAGCGCTCACCGTGAGCGCCGCGGAATGCGTGGCGGCCTGCCCCACCGGCGCGCTGGCCTGGAAGCGCGGGAAGGCGGTCAATCGCGCATGAGCGACGCAAAGCGCGGATGCGGAGAAAAGAGAAACTACGGAGTGCGCGGATGTCCCGAACGGAGTTCGGACGCGCGGATGGGAGAAAAGAAAAAGGAGGGGAGGAATGAATGAATCCGGGAAAGGCGGGAAGACGATGAGCGGTGAGGACATCATCGACTCGTCCCGAAAAAGGTTCGACGAGATTCTCCATTCGCCCGATTACCGCCGGGTGCATGCGGACGACGAACAACTGGAGAGGCTCGTAGGGCTCTGCGAGATCGAGCCGGGGAAATCGTACCTCGACATCGGCACGGGGAACGGGTATGTGGCCCTGGCGCTGGCGCGGCGTTTCGCCGGCGCGTCCGTCCGCGGGCTGGACATCGCCTCCGCCTCCATCGGCGCGAACGGGAAGCTCGCCTCAAGCGAAGGCCTTGCCAATGTCGCGTTCGACGCGTACGACGGGGCAGTCTTTCCATACCCGGACGGGCGGTTTGCGGGCTGCGTCAGCCGCTACGCCTTCCATCACTTTCCGGACGCCGACGCTTCCGCCTCCGAGATCGCCCGGGTGACGGCGGCGGGGGGATTCTTCGTGCTGTCCGACCCGGTAACGCCGCCGGAGGACGATGAGGGCTTCGTCGACCGGTTCCAGTCCCTGATGCCCGACGGGCACGTCCACTTTTACGCCCGCCGCGAAATCGAGCCGCTCTTCAACCGGTACGGCTTTTTCGTTGAGCAGGAGTTCACGAGCTCGGTTCGCTACCCCCGCGAGGGAGGCCCCGCCTACGAGCGGCTGCTCTCCGAAGCGCGCCCGGAAACGCTCGATCGGTATGCAATCGGGAGGGAAGGCGGCCGGGTATACATCACCCTCGAAGTCATGAATATTTTATTCAGGAAGCGGGGCGATGAAGCGGGCCGCAGGGAGACAAGATGAGACGAGACAACCCCAACGACAAGACGAGGATCCTTTCCCATTTGGGTTCCCGCGCCGGAAGCGTCGCGAGGCGTGCATCGGTGCGTTCATTCATGTTCGTCTTCTGTTTTTTTCTGCTGGCGGTTACCGGCTGCCGCAAAGAGAGCGGCGGCGCGGACAATCCCGCCGCGCGGCGGCCTTCGAGCGATTGGCCGATCTTTCGCGGCGACGCCGGGCTCACCGGCCTCACCCGCGATCCCCTGCCGGAAAAACTCGTTCTCGACTTCACCCTCGCCGCGGGGGACGATATCGCGGCCTCGCCCGTCGTCGCGGGCGGGAATCTGTTCGCCGCCACGACCGGCGGATCGATCATCGCCTTCGACCTGGAACGACGGGCCCGGCTCTGGGAATACGCAAACCCCGACGGGTTCGAGGCGGCGCCGCTCGCGCTGCCCGGGGAGGCGCTCGTCGTCGCGGGCGGCCTGGACGGCTGGGTGTACGCCCTCGACGCGGGCTCGGGGACATTAAAATGGAAGGCGGAGACCGAAGGCAAAATCGCGGGCTCGGCCAATTACCTCCGGGCGGGAGGCCGCGCGCTCGTGCTCGTCGGGAGCTGGGACCGGTCGCTCTACGCCTTCGACGCCGCGACCGGCGCGGCCGCCTGGAAGTTCGCGACGGCCAATTACGTGAACGGCGCCGCGGCGGTCGGGGGCGGCCTGGCCGCCGTCGGCGGCTGCGACGCGCGCCTCCATTTCATCGACTGCGCGGGCGGCCGGGAGGAGGGCTCCGTCGACACGGGCGCCTACATCGCCGGGTCGGCCGCGCTCGCTGGCGGCGTCGCGTACGTTGGCAACTACGGCGGCCGTTTCCTCGCCGTGGACGCGTCGTCGCGCCGCATCCGCTGGTCGTTCGACCTGCCGGCCGAGGGGCGGGGGTTCGAGGCCTCGCCCGCTGTCGCTGGGAAGCACGTCGTCATCGGGGCGAAGGACGGGTTCGTCTACTGCCTGGACCGCGCACACGGCGCGCTCGCCTGGAAATTCCGCGGCCGCGACCAGTACCTGGCGTCCTGCCTCACGGACGGGACGCGCGTCCTGGCCGCGTCCGCCGACGGCGAGCTCGCGCTCCTCGACCTCGCAAGCGGGCGCCTTCTTTCGTCCTACGACCTCGGCGCCGACGTGACCGGGTCGCCGGCCTACGCCTCGGGCCATCTTGTGGTGGCCGCCCTCGACGGCGGCGTCTACGTCTTCCGCGGGGAGTAGCCGGTCCATGCGCGTCGCCGTCGTCATCCCCGGGTCCGGGGGAAGCTTTTACTGCGAAAACTGTCTCCGCGATTCCGGCCTCACCGCGGGACTGGAGAGGGCCGGGTTCGAGGCCTTTCCGGTCCCGATGTATCTTCCCCTGTTCGCCGGGGACGCTCCGTCGGGACCCAAGACCCCGCTCTTCTACGGGGCCATCGCCCTCTACCTGCGCGAGCGGTTCCGCTTCTTCCGGCGCCTGCCCGCGTCCTTCGACCGGCTCCTCAACGCCCGGCCCTTCCTCGCGGCGGCGGCGGGCCTGGCCGGGTCCACGCGCGCCGCGGGTCTCGAGGAAATGACGATCTCGATGCTCGAGGGCGAGGAGGGGAGGCAGGCGGCCGAGCTCGAACACCTGTGTTTCTGGCTCGAACGGGAGGCGAAGCCCGACGTCGTCCACCTTTCCAACGCCCTGCTCGTCGGCCTGGCCCGGGCATTGAAGGCCAGGCTCGGCGCGCCGATCGTCTGCAGCCTGCAGGACGAGCACGTCTGGATCGAGCCGATGGCCGAACCGGCCCGCGCGCGGGCCTGGGCGCTCCTCCGGGAGAAGGCCGGCGGCGTCGACCGGTTCGTCGCCGTGAGCGATTACTACCGGAAGGTGATGGCGCCGAGATTGGGCCTCGATCCGGCTTCGATCGCGGTCGTGCCCCTGGGCGTCGATTCCTCCCGGTACGAACCCCTGCCGGAAACGGCCGGTCCTCCGGTCATCGGATTTCTCTCGCGCATGGAGCCCGCCTCCGGCCTGGACTCGCTCGTCGAGGCGCTCCCGCTCGTGAAGGCCGCGCCCGGCCTGGGGGAGACGCGTCTGCGGGCCTACGGCGGCATGACCGGAGACGACGCGCCCTACGTGCGGCGGGTGGAGCGGCTGGCCCGGCGGCTCGGGCTTTCCGGCAGCGTGTCGATCGACGCGGCCTACGACCGCCGCCGCCGCTTCGAATTCTTAAGCGGCCTGTCCGCCTTAAGCGTCCCCCGCCGCGAGCCCGAGGCCTTCGGCATGTTCCTCCTCGAGGCGATGGCCGCCGGCGTGCCGGTGGCGGCGCCCGACCTGGGCGGCTTCGGCGAACTGGTGCGGTCCGCGGGCGGCGGGCTTCTCTACCCGGCCGGCGACGGGCGCGCCCTCGCGGAGGCGCTCGTCCGTCTGCTCTCCGACCGCCCCCTGGCGCGCAAGCTCCGCGAGCAAGGCCGAACGCGGGCGCGCGAGCTTTATTCGATCGAAACGACGGCGGCGGCGATGGGCGAGGTGTACCGGGGACTGGCCGAAAGCCGTGGGCGCGGGCGAACCGCGGCAAGGGAGCACCCATGAACGTCGTAGAGACGCACGGCCGTGCGTCTCTACGATTGAGGCTCTCATCAGAATAATAAAGTCCCGTTCCCGCGAGCCGGGCCGACAAGA
>JAFGSW010000020.1 GCA_016934415.1 Spirochaetales bacterium
CGAAGGGTGAGCGACGATGCAAGCTTGAATCGTCAGTCATGGTTCGACAAGCTCACCATGACATAAAGTCACCCTGAGCCTGTCGAAAGGCGATGGACGATTCTATCGTCATTAAACTGTGGTCGCGCTCTCGGCGGTCTCCGGTTCGCCCGTCGCGGCCGGGCCGGGGATCTCCGGGTGGGCGAAGAGGCGCTCGAGGATGTAGCCGGCGGCGCCGTAGGCCACGGCCTTTTCGCCGAAGGAGGAGAAGGCGATGCGGCACGTCCGCTCGACCGTGTACGGGAATTTCTCCTCGATCTTCTCCCTGAGCGCGGGCAGGAGGCGGTCCTTGAAGGCCACGTTGAAGGTGCTCAAGAAAACGTGGCTCACGTTGAGGGTGTTGACGAGCAGGGCGATGTTTTCCGAGAGCTCGTCCGTGAAGCGGCTGAAGACGATCGGGTCCGAGTTGAGCTTGAGGAGCTCCTTGGGCGGGAGCGAGAACTGGCTCACGTCCGTCTGGCGGGAGAAGGCGCTGCGGAACTCGCCCGCGGAGAAGGTGCTCCCGTAGTGAACCTTGCCGCCGATCACGATCCCGAGCCCCACCGCCAGGCCGCCGGGCGCCTTGTGCTCGATCTCGTCCTCCCGGATCTCGATGAGCACGGAGAGGAAATTTTCCAGGTGGAGGTTTTTGTGGAAAATGAGCTCGCCCCAGGCGCAGCAGTTGGCGTCGTTGTCGACGTGCACGGGCGCGCCGACGGCCGCCGCCAGGGGCGCGGCCACGGCCAGGGGAGCGGTGACGCGGAGCGGGATGGACTGGACGATCTCGCCCCGGTCGGGGTTCATGATGCCCGACGTCCCGATCCCCACGCCGAGGAGCCTGGTCTTGAGCTTCTTCACCCGGCCGGACAGGGAACGGAGCGAGGCCGAGAGCGCGGGGACGAGGTTGTCGCGGTCGATGTGCCCGGGAGTCACCTGCTCGTGCAGGATCTCGCCGTCCAGGTTGATCACCACCAGCCGCCGGTAGCTGGGCTGGATCTCGTAGCCCGCCGCGCAGCCGTAGCCCTTGTTGATGGTGAGAAAGATCGGCCGGCGGCCGCCCTGGGGACCGGCCTGCCCGGCGGCCGTCTCCAGCACCATCCCCTTGGCGAGGGCGTCGTTGATGATGTTGGTGATGGTGGACTTGTGCAGGCCGAGCTCCTGCGCCAGGTCGATGCGGGTGATTTCCTTCTTCTGCCAGAGGAGCCGCAGCACGCGGGAGGGGTTGATGTTTTTCATGCCTTCGCCTTTGCCGTTCACCGTCCGATCCTCGCGACCAGTTGAATATAGTGGCACGGGTTTATGTTTTAATCAAGGGAACGGGGGAGTTACGTCATGGTGAGCTGAAGCCCGCCCTGATAGGATGTCGCACGACCGGATCAGCGGGGAAAAGTCAGCTCGAGCCTGTCGAGAACTGAGCGAATATCGATTTTCTTGGCGCTTTATTCGTCATGCACCCCTCGACAAGCTCGGGGTGACATGCGGTTGCCGGTCGTGCGACGGTTTGCTGAGCTTGCCGAAGGGTGTCCCTCCTGAGGAAAGGCCCTCAGCGGCGCGGCGCCTCCTCATCCGGCCTATAGCGACAGACCGATCCGGACCGTTCGCGCAGGCGGAGACTTCCGTCCGCGCCGCGCTCGAAGCGCAGGGAGGAGACGGGCGCCTTGCCGCCGCCGTCGGGGAGATCGAGCGCGTACACGGGCACGGCCGTGCGCGGAAACCGCGTCTTCACCTCCTCCATGAGCTCGAGGCCGCGCTCAAGCGGCACGCGGAAATGGGACGTGCCCGGAGCCGGGTCGAGGTGGAAGAGATAATAGGGGCGAAGCCCGACCTCCGCCTGCCGCTTGAAAAGAGCATGCAGGGTCTCCGCGTCGTCGTTGATTCCCGCCAAAAGCACGCTCTGTCCCCCCAGCCTGATCCCGCGGGACATGATTCGTCCCAGGGCGGCGGCGACGGGCGCGGAGAGCTCGGCGGGGTGGTTGCAGTGGACCGTGATCCAGAGCGGCCGGAAGCGGGCGAGAAGCAGGGCGAGCTCGTCCGTGATCCTTTCCGGATCGGCGGCCGGGAGGCGCGTGCCGATGCGCAAGGAGACGTCCGGTCGGAACTCCCGGAGGCCCGACATGATCGCCTCCAGCCGCGCGGGAGGGAGGACGAGCGGATCGCCGCCGGTGACGAGCACCTCGCGGACCTCCGGGCGCCGGGCCAGCCAGCGCGCCGCCTCGCGCACCTCGCCCTTTCCGGCGACAAAGCCCGCTTCCCCGAGCAGGCCCTTGCGGAAGCAGAAGCGGCAGTGCACGGCGCAGGCGTCGGTCGCCTTGAAGATGCAGCGATCGCGATACCGGCGCACCAGGCCGGGCGCGACCGTGAAGCGCCCCTCGTCGAGCGGATCGTCCCGCTCGTACCCGCGCGCCGCAAGCTCATCCTCCGTGGGCACGATCTGGCGGCGGATGGGATCGGCGGGGTCGGCGGGATCAATGCACGACAGCAGAAAGGCGGTGGCCCGGAAGGGGAAAGCCCGCGCCGATCCGGCCCGCGCGAAAAAGGCGCGCTCCGATGCGGTGAGGGGAAATCCGAGTGACGGGATCGGGCGGCGGACGGCGGCGTCTGTCGGGCTGAATGCTTCCATTGTAGAGCGAGATGCTACCACTCGAACGCCCCGAGCGCAAGGGTCTTCCGTGGGGAGAGGGTAAATAAGGAACCCAGGAAACCAGGAAAAAAGGTGGGGAAGAAAGGGATTCGATTTGTAATGCTAATCTTTCGACAAGTCATTGCGAGGCCCATGTAATGAAATCTAAATTTTCATTTATTAGGGCCGAAGCAATCTCGTGACGCGCAGAATTGACTGAAGCTACAGGGTACCGACATTGGATTTCTGTGATTAAAGTCTGTGAAAAAACATTTCTATTATAAATCGATGATCCGCTCGTTTCTTCTTCCTCCTTCTACCTCCCTCCCCTTCCTGGTTTCCTGGTTTCATTATTTATTGTTCAAGTTGATTTTATAAATTGTGTCGCTATCACGAAGGAAAATTCCCTACAGGGTCGTCGTCCTGAACCCGCGGCGGCAGAGGGCGGCGACGGCTTCCCGGCCGGAGACCGCCGCGGGGGGAAGGCCGCCGCCGGGCTTCACCCAGTGGCCGGCCATGCGGAAGTTTTTCAATCCGCGGAACGACGTCTCCATGCCGGTCATCATGAACCCGATCGTCTTCTTCGAGAGGCGCCACCCCTCGGGCGAACCTTGCCGGTTGCCGGTATAGCGGTGGAAGGTGAGCGGAGTGGCCACGTCGCTCTCCTCCACTTTGGAGGCCAGGCCGGGGAGACGCTTGTCGAGCTCGGCGATTACGGTGCGCAGGATCCCGTCCTTCTCGCGGTCGTATTCCCCCGTGCCTTGGGAGGCCAGACTTTCCCAATAGGCAAAATCCGAGGGAAAGAGACAGGCGATGACGGACTTGCCCGCGGGCGCGAAGGAAGGGTCGAAGGAATAATGGGCGTAGCCGAACACGGACCGTTTTTCCCCGGCGATGTCGATCGGTTCCTTCAGGCCGTACTTCACGCTGTGGGGCTCTTCCGCCAGGTCCATGTTCACGCCGAGCGATACCTGCACGAGGGGCCTGAATATCGGAAGGTCGCCGTAGTACCGTTTCACCTTCTCGGGCGCGTAGCGGCCTTCCAGGAGATCGAAGATCGTCGTGCGGCCGTCGGCCGCCGAAATGACGGCGTCGGCCTCCTCCCGCCGCCCGTCCTCAAGCTCCACGCCGCGGGCCCGACCGCCTTCGGCGAGGATCCTCGTCACCCGCGCGCCGTACTCGACCGTTCCCCCCAGGCCGAGGAGGCGCTTCTCGATCGAGCGGGCCAGGGCGAGCGAGCCGCCCGCCGGGAACCCGGTGGTCTTGGCGTGCATGCCCGAGAGCGTCGTCGCCAGGGCGATGGCCGGGATGTCCGGATCGCCGAGGACGCCCGCCACGGCCTCCCCGACGAGCGGGTCCTGGAATCTCGCGCCCAGCTCGCCGAGGGTGAGGTTGCCGTATTCCTGGAAGACGGGGGCGAGCGTGAGCATGCGCGCGCCGAACGCCATGGAAGAGGCCAGGTTCCGCGCGTCGAAGCCGAAATCGAACCTGGTCATCTTCACGATCGCGCCGCAGAGCGCGGACGCCTCCGCGCGATCCGCCGGCGAAAGCGCGCAGAGGTGCTCGCGGAGGCGCTCGGCATTGGCGTAAAAACAGACCGCCCGCCCCGTCTCGTCGACGAACGTCCTGAAGATCTCGTGGTCGATGACCGGCCGCTCGCCGAACGCGCCCAGCTCCCGCCAGACGCGGTTGAAAACGTGCGGCGGGCGGCATCCCATGAGCCGGTGGACGCATCCGTCGAAGAGGTAGTCGCCGCGCCGCCAGGCCGTGCACAGCCCGCCGGGCTTGCCGCCCGCCTCGTACACGCGCGCCGCGAAGCCGTTCATGCGCGCGTAGCAGCCCGCCGCCAGCCCGGCGATCCCGGCGCCGACGACGGCGATCGATTTTTCACCCATGCTTCGCTCCTCTTTGCGCCACGATACTTGTTATCGGTCTTTCTCTCAAGCAGTCGTCATGGTGAGCTTGCTTGTACCCCGAAGTGGCATCGAACCGGGACATGCCGAATGCTCCGCCCTGCGGCTTCGCTCAGGGCGCGTTCGCTGAGCCCTTCGGCAAGCTCGGGGTGACGTGGGAATACAGACAAAACACCCAAAAAATTCCCACCGATGCCCGTTTTCCATTGACATGCCATCAACGCTTTTCTATATTAATCCTCAAATGGCACATTTGAACGACGATGGTCTGTCCGAAGCGGATCGCCGGGAACGCTACCGCGAGCTGCGCCGGGAGCTGCGCAATCAAAAACTCGAGCTCAAGACCGAACAGCTGCGGATGCGCAATGAGAAACGGGCGCTCCGGGTCAACCGGAAAGCCCCCTTCTCCGCCGAGCGCCTGCTCGAGAGCCTGAAGAATAGGTTCTTCAGGCTCTCCACCTCCGTCAGGGTGCACGGGTTCGTGTTTCTTTCGACGTTCGCCCTGCTCTTCGCGATCAACCTTTTCGCGCCCGGTCTGTTCGTCCCCTGGTCGGTCATGGTCGCCATGAGCTGGGGCATCGGCATGGGCGCCCACCTTCAGGCGCTTCTGAATCGCCGCCGGGACGTGAAACAACTCTCAAAGGCTCAGGACGCTCCGGACGAAGCGGCCAGAAACTTGCGCCGCTACCAGAAGAGCGTCGGCGCCTGGAACCAGCACCGCACCGCCTTCCTCCTCACCAACGCGCTCGTGTGGTTCATCAACATCTGGTCCATGCTGCTCGGTCCGTACTCGGTCCCCTGGGCGGCCTTCCTCACCGGCGCCTGGGGCATCGGCCTGGGCTGCCATTGGATGGGCCATATCGGACGCCGCCGGATGCTCGCGGACAAGCTGGCGTCGGACGGCTTCCCGGTCGCGGACTTGCGGGGCGGCCGCATCGGCGCGCCGGCCCGCGCCTACTCGGACGCGACGCTCTTCGGCAAGGCCCAGGGCATTCGGGACGAGCTGCTCGCCAAGTACCGGGAGAACGACAAGCTCCAGGCGCACTGGAGCGACGTCGAACCGCTCCTGAACACGCTCACGGAGCAGATCGGCGAGCTCGAAAAGAAGCGGACGGAGTTCGATGCGCTGATGAAGACGTTCTCAGTCGCCGACCTCGAGGACGAGCTGGAGAAAGTGAGGCGCAAGGAGCAGGTGACGACCGACGACTTCCTCAAGCAGGAATACCGGCGCTCGATCACGCAATACGAAAGCCATCTCAAGGCCGCTTCCGGCCTCGCCCACCACCGCGAGCTCCTCGACCTGCGGCTCTCGAGCGCCTTCCACCTCGTCAAGCAGCTCGAGATCGACACGGTCAGGCTCTTGAGCGTGGACAGCTTCGCCGAGCCGTCCTCCCTGGCCGCGCTCCGCGCCAAAACAGAGGAGACCCAGCTCTTCCTCGAGGATTTCAAAAAGGGAATGAACGAGCTCGAGGGGGAATTTTAACCGCGACGGCGGAAACAAAATCGAAATCATTGCAATTGAGAGACAATCCGATTAGAATTATCCTATTGGAAATTCCAGCGTGATTCTCCTCATAAGAACACGGGCCATGCCGTGCGGGAAAGGAGGCGGCGCATGCGGATACTGGTTGTCGACGATTCGCGGGTCGCTCGAAACATCGTCAAGAACATGCTCAAGTCGATGTATCATGTCGAGGACGGCTTCGTCGAGGCTTCCAACGGCGAGGAGGCATGGAGCGCGCTTCAGGCTTCGTCCGTCGATCTCGTCCTGCTCGACTGGAACATGGCGCTTCTGAACGGCATCGACCTCCTGCGCCGCCTGCGCCGGGAGGACAGGTTCAAGGCCCTCCCCGTCATCATGGTCACCTCGGAGGCCGCCAAGTACAACGTCATCGAGGCGGTGAAAGCCGGGGCCAACGACTACCTCATCAAACCCCTCACCGAGAAAAATCTCTACGAAAAAGTGCGCAAATACTTCGTGCAAGAAGGACTCTAACCCATGGCCGTCCGTTACATCGAACCGTTCATTGCCGCCACCGTCGCGGTCTTCCACGAGCTCTTCCAGGTCACGGCGGAGGTGCAGAAGCCGTACCTCGTCAAGCCCGGCGATCCCCACAACTGGGACGTCTCCGCCATCATCGGCCTGGCCGGCGACGCCAGGGGGGCGGTCGTCTTGAGCTTCACCGACTCGTTCGCCTACGAGCTCACCGCCAGCCTGGCGGACACCAGCGCGTCGCCGCCGCCCGACCTCGTCACCGACACCATCGGCGAGGTGGTGAACATCGTCGCGGGCAACGCCAAGAAGGGCCTCGAACAGTACCGGCTCGTCATCAGCCTGCCGTCGATCGTCAAGGGGAAAAACCACGTCATCGCCTGGCCGACAAAGGGAATTCCCATCATCGGCGTGCCGTTCAAGACGAGCATCGAGCCGTTCCATCTGTCGGTCGGACTGGAGAACATCGTCACCTATGAGTAAACGATCGCTGAAAACCATCGCCGAAATCGTCCTCATGGGGGGCTCCCACGCCGGCAAGACGCTGGAGGAACGGCGCCATACGCTGTTCCTCAACCTGATCCAGATCATCGGCATGATCATCTTGACCCTCATGGGAGTCGCCTCGATCCGGCAGGGCGGCGTGTTTCGCGGCGCCTTCGACATTTTCACCGGCGGCATCCTGCTCGTCGCCCTCGTCCTTCTGCGCCTGTCGAAGCGCCTGAAGCTGCCGTCGGTCCTCTGCCTCTCCGCGGTCACGCTGCTCTTCTATTATCTCCTCCTCGAGGGCGGCGGCGACAAATCCGGCGCCCTGTGGATCGTCGCCTACCCGCTCATCGCCATCTTCATCGTCGGCCTGACGCCGGGCGTCGTCTTCACCGTCGTCATGTTCCTCGCCATCTGCGCGTACGCGTTTTTCGGCGCGCCCATCAGGAGCCTGCTTTCGCCCGTCCTGCCCGGCCTCGCCGATTACGGATCCAACTTCGGCCTGCGCATCCTCTTCGCCTACATCCTCACCACCGCCCTCGGCGTTTTCTACGAGGCCGTCCGCAAGAACACGCAGAAAAAATTCGAGTCAAACGTGCTCGCCCTGGAGAAGACCACCCGGGACCTCACCCAGCGGCGGAACGAGACGGACAGCATCATGAAGAACGTGCGCGAGGGGATTTTTCTCCTGGACCGGGAGCAGCGCATCACGACCGAGTACTCGCGGGAGCTCGAGAGCATCCTCGAGCGGGGGTCGCTCGCCGGCGTCCGCCTGTCCGACATCGTCAAGCCCGGCGTTCCGGAGAAGGTCGTCTCCGTGCTCGAGGATTACCTCGACATGCTCTACCAGCCGCACGACAATCCCGACCTCCTCCGGGAGATCAATCCCATCGACAAGGTCGAATTCAACCTCCCCGTCGCGGAGGGCGGCTTCAAGACGAAGCATCTCGCGTTCTCGTTCGCCCCGCTCGGGGAGAACGGCGCCCGGCAGGTGCTCGGCACCGTGCGCGACGTGACGAGCGAGACCAACCTGGTGAAGGAGCTGGAGGCGCAGGAGGACAAGACCAAACGCGAGATGCAGAAGCTGTCGCAGATCATCAACGTCGCGCCGGCGCTCATGAACGAGTTCATCGAGGACGCGGAGGAGGAGTTCGAGAACGTCAACACCCTCCTCAAGTCCGAGGAGGAGAACTATTCCCTCCTCCTCCCGCTTCTGTACCAGTCGATCCACGCCGTCAAGGGCAACGCCCTGCTTCTCGGCCTGGGCTCGCTCGGCAACAGGCTCCACAACCTCGAGAGCGAGCTCAATCTCTACCTGGCCCGGCCCAAGGTCGAGTGGAACGACCTGTTCAATTTCACCGCCGGCCTGGGCGAGATGCAGAAGGAGATCGAGGAGATAAAGGCCGTCATCGAAAAGCTCATGGCGTTCCAGACGAACATGAGCCTCTCGGGGCTCGAACAGAAAAACCTGCTCCTCACCACCCTGCGCCGGCTCGTGGAAAAGATGGCCGCCGAACAGGAGAAGGAAGCCGCGCTCGTCATGCAGGACTTCCGCGCGGACGCCATCTCGCCGCGCTACCGCAAGCTCGTGAAGGAAGTGCTCATCCAGATCATCCGCAACGCCGTCACCCACGGCCTGGAGACGCCCGCCGTCCGGGTCGCGGCCGGCAAGCCGCAGCGGGGGAATATCGTCATCGGCTGCGAGAAGCGGCAGTCGCGCCTCCGGGTGACCGTGCGCGACAACGGCGGCGGCCTCGATCCCAACGCCATCCGGGAGCGGGCGAAAACCCTGCCCGCGTTCGCGAACCTCGACCTGGACAAGCTGTCGGAGGGCCAGGTGATGTCGCTCATCTTCAAGCCCGGCTTCTCCACCTCCGCCGCCGCCACCCTCGACTCGGGCCGCGGCGTGGGGCTCTCGCTCGTCAAGCGCCGCGTGGAGGAAGCGGGCGGGCTGCTCAAGGTCCGCACCGGCAAGGGGAAGTTCACGGAGTTCGAGATATCATTACCGACCTGATCAACTCTGCGCGGGCTTCACTTCCTAAAGAAAAACTACGGATAGGACGCGGATGGGACGCGGATGAAGAAAAACCAAAGAAAATAAAAAAGGGATAAGACGCGTGGAAAATAAA
>JAFGSW010000021.1 GCA_016934415.1 Spirochaetales bacterium
TTTTCTTTTGCCCGCACGGCGATGAAGAATGGACATATTATAAGCGTTCGCCTCGATGGATTCACCCGCGTGAAGAGCGCCTTGCCGGGGGTTTCCGCTAATGTTTCGCGTCAATTCGGATTGAATCTATTGAACGGTATCGTAGAGACGCACGGCCGTGCGTCTCTACGATTCAATCCCAAATAAAACCGGTTTTCGTTACCAATCAAATCCCAATAAACCGGTCTTAAGTGTGACTGTGTGTTCGAATGCGCTTCCCGTTATTTTATCGACAACAGAATATCCTTGATTTCCCGCTTCATCGAATCATAAATCCCGGTGGTTATTTCGAATTGTATTTTGAGAACGCCCCGCGCTTGGCGCAGATAGATCTGAATGCTTATTTGCTCCGGATTGCCCGCCTTGATGCGATAATTATACGCGTACGTGATGATCTCTTTTTTTGACAGCAGCTTCGTCATTTCATCGACGATGTCGGCGCGTTCCCTGCCGAACACGTAACCCATGTCGCCCAGATCGCTTTTTTTCTTTTGAAAATCCTCCGCCGAGAACTCCTTGAAATCGGCGGCGCCTTTCCCCGGGAATATGGTCACCAGTGAAAAAGGAATCGCCCTCACGTTCTGGATTTCATCGAGAATATACGTGCGCTTGAAACCGGCTGCCTGGAAATGATTGTCGTTATTAAATTGATCGAAAACGACCCATGGGGACGGGAAAAAGACATTCCAGGCCGGCTGTCCTATTCCCAATGCGATTCCGGATTTTCGCGTTATCGTTATTTTCCTTTCCGACCGGTTTTGTTGTATTTTCGAAGCGTTATCGAGAATGGAAATAATATCGGCGCTGGTGGTTACCTCGCGCGGCTTCAACTGCAGATCGTTCTCGGCATCCGGGTCGGCGCCCGCTTCCAACAGAAGCAACACGGTCTCCGCGCTCCCTTTGGACGCGGCGATATGGAGGAGGCTGTTTCCTTTCATGGCTTCCATATCGACCGCGATGACGGCGCCGGCGTTCACCAGCAGCTTGGCGATACCGGGATGATCCCACAGGACGGCGTGGAATAAAGGCGTCACGCCGTTGACATCATGAGCATCGACGGCCGCGTCCCTGGAGAGGAGATAGATCACCGTCTCCTCGTGCCCGAAATGGGCCGCGCCCAGCAATGGGTTGATGCCGATCGACGCTTTTAGGTCGATATCCACTCCGGCTTGCAGCAGCAGATCGACAATGTCGGTATGACCGCTCATGGCTGCTTCAACAATCGCCGATTTGCCGTCCTTATCCTCCGCAAAAACATCCGCCTTGCTTTGGATGAGCATGTATACGATTTTCGCATTGCCGGACGACGCCGCGTAGAGAAGCGCGGTCCATTGTGACAGGGTTTCCGTCAGATTGACATCGGCCCCCGCCGACAACAAACAGGAAACAATATCGGTTTGGGCGCAATTGCAGGCGATCATAAGCGGAGTGGTGCCGGTTTTCGTTTTTGCGTTGACGTCCATACCCCGCGCCAGGCAGTCTTTCACGGCGGCCAGGTCGCCCTTTTCAATGGCCGTGACGCATGCGTCGATAAAATCGTCTTTGGGCGGTTCGGAAAAAACATCTTGACTGAAGAAACCGGTGGAAAGCAAGGTGATGCACATAAGGAACCGGCCGATGAATGCGGCATTCATTTTCCACTCTCCCATTTCTGTTTTGCGTGCTCATGAAATCATAGATGTACTAAAATCAACTGTTAAGAGAATTGACTCTTACCACCTATGCGAGATTCGCGCGATAGATGTCTTCCTCAACTCCCTCATTCCGCGCGGAGTCTCTTATTGCTGAATCAATATGTCGTCGTAATAGAACTGCGATCCGGCGTCAATATTGTACAGGGCGATGGCCCCGAAAGCGTCCGCGGCGGCGTTTATCGTTTGACCTGAGATCACCAACGCGTCGTCCAGGTAGACGTCGTAGGTGTGATTCGTATAGTCGATGTTTTTCAGTTCGATCTTGTACCAGGTGTCCGCCGCGTACGCGCCCACGACGCTGCCCCTGGCGTAGAACTGGCCATTATTGCCGAAGAAAAACCAGGTGGCGGCGACGTACGGATTCGGGCCCCATAACGCGACGTAGCCGCCTTCCTTGTCCGTCTGCGCCGCCCGCATGTAAAACCTGACATACGTCGGCGAAATGTCGGTGGTGAAAAAGTATTTCAGGGAATTGGTGTACAGATCGCCATTGGCGTTCGTATTGAACTGGCTGAAGGCATAGCTGCCGCTGCCCGAGGGGTTCCCTCCCGTCAAGCCGGCCAAAGGCGGGAACGACCACGTATACAGCGCGCTCGATGTATCCCAGGCAATGTCGTAGGCGTTTTCAAACGTTTCGGAAAAAAGCGTGACCGGTCCGGTCGAGGCGGCGGGCGGACAGCTTGTCAACGCCAGGGCCGGCAAAAGCGCGAGAAACGGAAAAGCGATTTTTAAAATCTTCACAGTCGACCTCCTTATCGCGGAGCGGAAAACTCCGTTACATTTTGTCAGTATAGCGCGTTGTCTTCCCGATCACAATTGAAAAAGGATCACCGCACGGCTCTCTCGGGCCGAAACCATCCCTGTCTCCTCACCCTCGTCCGCGTTCAATTGTTTTTCCCCTTCTCTTTATCCGCGTCAGCCGTAACATTTGGAAGGTAAGTCTGCCCTCCACCGGGAAGTAAACCCCACGTAATACAGCCGCAGCGGCAAGCATCGAAAGGGCCACCCGATCACTTCTTCGCTTACCCGGTTTCTCCCCACAAGGCGCCGTGACTCTCTCATTGCCTTACACCCGAACCCGCCGTCAGTCACCGCCGCTCCCGCCGTGAGCTCTCGACCGAACCCGCAATGAGCTTTCACCAAGACTGACAATAAGCTTTCACCAAGACTCACAATGAGCTTTCACCAAGACCAACAATGAGCTTACAGCAAGACTTACAATGAGCTTACAGCAAGAACGCCACTAAGCTGTCGGCAGGACTTTCCGTAAGCTCATCGCCGAATATCTTATAAGCTCACAACCCAGCCGCCGTGAGTGGATAAATTTCCGTCCCCGACTTTTTTTTCTTTTTACATTTTTTTTACGGCACTTCCCCCGTTTTATCCCAATTTCATCCGACTTCCGGCGTCATTAATGGTCGTACGGAAACTTCCGTCGTTGACGGGAGTTTTTTAAAACGGCGTCGCCGTTTCACTTCATTTTTTTCAAGGAGGTGCTGTTATGGCATCCGACAAAAGCATCCGCTTCTCCCTCAAGGAGAACAAACTGATCACCCGGGACAAGGCCCCGTTTACGGCCCGCGTCCACGGGTACAAGACGACCGGTCAGGACCAGATCATCGACAAGATGGCCGGCATGAACGCGTCCATCTCCCGGCAGGAACTGCTGGCGGTCTTCGACCTGTTCAAGCAGGTGGTCAGGGACGAACTGGCTCTAGGCAACCGCGTCTCCACCGACCTCTTCAACGCCCGCGTTTCCATCCGCGGCGCGTTCGAGTCGGCGGAGGACGAGTACGACGCCGGACGGAATACCGTCAAGGTGCGGCTGGCGCCCGTCCCCGCGTTCGCGCGGGAGGTGGAGGCCGCCGCGCGCGTGGAGAAAGTCCGCGTGCCCAAGGCGAAACCCGAGCTCGACTCGGTCTACGACTACGCCACGGTCTCCAAAAATGCCGTGCTCACCGCGGGCAACGTCGCGGAGATCACCGGCGGAGACCTGGATTGCGACGCGGACGATCCGAACCAGGGAGTGTTCTTCGTCCCCGAGGGATCGACCGCGCGCGTCCGGGCGGACGTCTACCATAAGCGCTCGAACCGGCGCATCGTCTTCCAGGTCCCGAACCTGGAGGCCGGCGCCTACGGCCTGGTCCTGCGCCGCTCCTACGGCGGGACCGTCCGCGAGGGCGAACTGGAAGCCACCGTCTCCGTGAACTGACCGTCCCTTCTCCTCCCCAAAGCCCCCGGCGCCTCCCCCCGGGGGCTTTACTTTGAAGAAAACGAATAGCCTGGCTCAAGCCAATGACGGTCACGTCTTTTATTATCTTCATCCGTAACTTTCCTAACCTCTTCGTTCTTATCCGTGTTATCCGTTCTTATCCGTGTTATCCGTGGTTCACTTTCCTCGCGCAAGTTTTCTTTTTTTACATTTCTTTTACAACTTTCGCGCCGTTCGCCACACGATCGCCACAATTGTTTGTTATATTGACGTCAACAATCAACACGACGATTGTCCATCTCAATTTTATTTCCGCTGCCGGCGGAGAAAGGAGCACTGTCATGACCTTGAACACCACGAACATGAAGCGTTACGGGGAGAAACTCTACCGCGACCTTCTCGCCACCGGCCGCATGTCCGAGGACACCTGCGCCGAAAGCTGCGAGCGGCTGCTCGCGCGCCTCAAACGCTACCGGGACAAGCACCCGGAAGAGCGGCGCGTCTCTTCCAAGTTCCTGAGCGTCAGCCGCCGCAGGGCCCGGTCCGACCTGGCGCGCCGCCGCCGGCGCCGGAGGATCAACGCCGCCCTGGAGATCGAGCTCGCCAAGAACGCCGACGCGCCTTCACAACCCAGGCCCGCCCGCGGCCGCACGTTTCTCTTCATGAAACTGGAGGCCGTCTTCGCAAGCTGGGTGAGGCGCAGCCCCCGGGCCGCACTGTGCGTGCGGATCTTTCTTCTGAAGAACGCCTGGCTTCTCAGCGCGCGCCGCGTCCGCCTCTTCGCGCCGCTCACGGACGTGAAAAAGAGCGAGTTCGTCCGCCAGGTGAAGCGGGTGAAGCGGTACATGGAAGGAAGGATTACAGGCGCGTACCGCAAGAAAGCGTCCGCCGCCCGCTACTGGCACGCCTTGAGCATCAAGACGGACCTGGAAGCGGCCGAGGCGTCCGGACGCGAGCGGGCCTCCTTGCGCCAACGCAAGAGCGCCGTGCTCGAAAAGCAGCGCCTGGCCCTGGCCGCCCTGGACCGCATCAAGCTGACGCCGCCGCTTGCCGTCCTGGCCCGAATCGCAGGCGTCTCCGCCGAACGGGTCCGGCACGCCTTGACCGTGTGCGACCGTGAAATCAAATCCAGACTGCAGGGGTAAGTATGAAGGATTGCGCTTGCGCGCCCACAGCGGTGCGCAGTTCGGACAAAAAGTGGGATGACAAAAAGTAACGCCTTTTCTTCGCTTGGGCAACGCACCGATTCCAATTACCGCTTTTTCCCCGCCCTTCGGCTTCCTCCCCCATTTGCCTCCCCCTCCCCTCATTGACTATTATTAACCATCTACAAATTCTTCTCTCCGGAGGATAGCCATGAACCGAAAGTCGCTTCTCTTCGTCCCGCTTCTCCTTCTTGTCGGCTCGGCACTGCTCTTCGCCCAGACTTCGCCGGTCAGTTTCGGATTCGGCATTATGGTGGGCGGCCGTTATGACGACCTGCGCATGTGCGTGGCCTCGCCCGCCGGGTTCAAGGGCGGGTTGATCGCGGACGTCACCTTCAACACCCGCGTCCGCCTTTCCGACGGCGTGGACATGACCTTCAAGCTGCCCGTAATGCGGCCCCTTCTCTTCGCCTTCGCCTTCCGCATGCTCCAATTCGAGCCGGAGATGACGTTTGATTTCAAATTCGCGCCGGGAGCGGACGTCACCTTCACGGGCGGCTTCGGGGTGGGGTTGAGCCTGCATTACGGACCGGGATACCAGGCCGACCTGCAAAACCGGGGAGAGGAGTTCTTCGCCATCGGGCCGTATATCAGCGGTTTTGTGGCGGTGCAGTTCCCGGGCCTGGCCGGGCAGGACACCAAGGTGGGCATCCGGGCCTTCTACGTGCCCCTCTTCTCCGCCTCACACCCGGTCGGCACCGTGCTGGGCGGGGCCCTGGAAGGACAGATGTACTTCCGGTGAGGGGCGGCGCCCGGACGGGAGGAACGACGATCTGAGGGACCGGCGGCGTTCATCTTCCGTTTTGGGGAGAGCGGCCCGTACTCCTGCGCTTACGAGCTTTTTCGCATTTTTTAGCGGTTCTGAAACCGACGATCGATACGGCATGCGGACCACGCGCCGTACTCCAACCAGGTGATTCCAAAGCCAATCGGTTCGCATCAGTTTCATAGGTGGTTCCCCCTTCCCCGTTCGTCCTCTTCCACGGATAGGCATTGTAAAAAAATCTCTTCGCGCGGTTGACAGATGAAAGGTGCGTCTCTATACTCGATCCAACAATTAACAAACGATGGGAGTCAATATTGTTTTTTTCCACCCGCATACGACTGCTTTGCGTCGCGCTGGCGCTGTTCCGGGCGGGCGGCGCGGCTTTCGCGCAAACCGTGCCCACCTGGGACCTTCACGAAACGGAAAATTATTTTTCGGTGATCAACGTCGACATCGAATCGCACCTGCACGTCTCGCCCGGCTCCGAGAACCAGGCGCTCAACCGCTACCTGCAGGACAAGGCGGATTTTGAGAAATGGTACCGGGACGAGAAGGACCGCCTTTCCCAGGAGTTCAACGGCTCCTCCGGCGAGGCCAGAATCAACTCCGCCCGCGGCCTCTTCCATCTGGAAGTGGAGGCCGCCCAACGGTGGGACGCGATCCAGCAGCCCCGCGAGGGCACGTGGGAGGGCGAATTCGTCATGAAAGTGACGAGCGCGTATCTCGGCCTCGAAGCCACATCCCGGGCGACCGTCCGGTTGACCTTTACTTTCACCGGCTCGCCGGTCTCGGCTTCCGCCGTCGGAGAGTTAAAAGACGGCGTCGGCAACATATCCCTGGCGTTCCCGCCGGGCGCCGCGTTCGTCGCCGCGCAATACGACGAAACGTGGACCGGCCGCCTGCGCGGTGCTGCCTCGTACGGCGTGGCGAAGCTTTCGCTCATTTATCAGAGGGTGAGCGGCGAGGGAGCGGCGGTCGTTGGTTTCCGCGATTATCCCCTGGCGATCGAGGTGTTTGAACTATCAAATACCCACACGCACGGAACGATCTATCTCGCCATCTGCTCCCCGGACCAGGGGCTCCCCTGCGTCCAGGATTACGACTCCACCCTCCCGGTCTCGGAAATGATCGTCTCGTACACCTCGGACGGATGGGGCGAGGAATGGACCGACGACTCGTGCGCCGCCTTCGGGCGGTACGCGCAGACGGTGGATGCCGTCCGCCAGGCGGACTACTCAGGCATGGATCCGGCGGGGCGCATGGACCTCGCCTGGCGGACCATCGATGATTTCCTCGGCCTGGCCGCCGAGGGTGAGTACGCCATGCTCGAACTCGGCTGCATCGAGGGAGCCGGTCTGGCTTCCGGGGACCCGGGCTCGTTGTATGATAAATGGTTCAAGCTCTGGTTCGACGCGGGCACGGCCTACTGGAACGATCGGGTCGCGGCCGCGAGCGGAGCCGCCCGGATCAACGCGCTCTACGAGCGCTTCCAATTCCTCCTGAAGGCCATCAATGCCGTGGACCTCGAAATATTCTCGTCCGCCTTGACGCAGACCCTCGGGCTCTATAGAGCAAGCCCCCGCCTCGACGCCGCCTACGGCGATTATTACACGGCGGCGCGGGCCCACTGGTTGAGCCGCCTGGCGGCCGAACCCGCGTCGCTTCCTGCGGCGCTGGGGTGGGCCGCCGGTCAGAAGCTCGTTCTTACACTCGAATTGATTTCCGAATCGCTGGCCGGGACCCTGGGGATGACGGGTTCTCCTTCTCCCACCGAGACCGCCTTCGAGAACGCGGCGGGAGGCAATCCATGACGAATACAACCCGCTACTTCCTTGTTCTCGTCTGGCTACTTTTCGCCCTCCCGCTCGGGGCGCAGGAGATCGCTCCGGTCTCCGGGCTTCCCGCCTGGGAAAGCGCCGGCGGCGCCCTGCCCGGCGCGATCACATCGGGAACGTCCGTCCGCTGGCACCTGACCGCGAACACCCAGGGAAACGACAAACCGGGCGTAACGATTGACGGCGTCGCCCGCGTGGTAGCGGTGAACGGGAGACCGATCAAGCTGGAAGCGACGGCGGAGCGCGGCAACCCCATCATCATCGTGGGAGATCTCCCCTTCGACCCGAGCGAGATCCCTCCCGGAACGGAGGCCGGGGAAAACATGTTCATGCCGCTCCCGGGCCGGCCGGTCGCGTACACACTCGGCGAGGGCGGCAAGGCAGCGATCGAGTTGACTCCCGACCGCGACGGCTACTTCTACGTCTGGGTCCGCCTGATGAACGGGACCGCAATGTCCATCGAAGAGCTCAAGGCCGAGATGTCCGGCGCCGGGGAAGAAGGGCTGACCGAGTTTTACCGGAACCTGGCGGGCATCTTCGGCTCCAGGCTCGTGGGCGCGTGGAGCGGAATGCTGGTACGTTCCCCGGAGTCGGACGACGCGGGATGCGTCTACGGCCGGGTGACGCTGGCCGCCTCCGTCGGACAGGCGGGGGCCGCCCCGCCCGACCGCGGCCTCTATGAGAAGGAGATGGGACTGCCGTCGGCTCCGACCCCGCCGGGCCCGGCCGTCGCATCCCTTTCCGGCCGGGGCCGCGCCCTCCTGGAGATCGAGCGGCTGGCCGCCGCGGGCGCGGACGCCGAAGGCATATTGAGATACGTCGCGCTTGCCTTGACCGTCAAGGCGCTGCACCCCGCGCTCAAGACCGAGCTGGTCCGGTACGCGGTCCGGACGCGTCTCCAGGGGCAAACGATCTCCGGCATCGATGAGTTGCTTGCGGGCGCCGACCGGAAGGCGCTTCTCGGGGTGACCGGCAACCGCTCCGCCGCCGCGCTCTTCGGCATGCTGTCCGATCTCAAATCGACCTCGCTCGCACTGGTCGCGGCCGACGGCCGGATCCTCGCCGCCACCGGCGTACCGGCGAAGCTTTACCTTGATAAGGAAGCCGAATGGCCCGCACTTCGGGAAGCGGAGGCGGGGCCGCTCCTCGTCGCTTCGCCCCGGCCTTCCTTTTCCGCCGGGTTCCTCACCCGCCGCGCGGCCGCACCCGTGTATCGGGACGCGGCGGGCACGGAGCTCCTCGGCTGGCTCCTTTGCGATTTTTACGCTGGTCCGGCAACGGCCGACGTCGGGAGCGGCGCCGCCGGAAAAATAAAGCATCCGTCTCCCATCGAGGCGGGCGCTCTCGTCCGCCTCGCCTTGTCCTGCGGATCGGCCAAACTCACGGGGACGGTCGACGGGTGGCAGCGAGACCTGGTAGTTTTAAACGGGCAGCCTATTCCGTTCGGTCTCCTGACGGGCATCGAGGTCAACCATGGCACGGGTAGTTACTGGCTCGCGGGTGGTCTCATCGGCATCGTCGTCGGCGCGGCGGCCGGGGGCCTCATCGCCGCTCCACCCGTGCCGTTCAACTCGTACGGGGACGCCGAATGGGGTCAGCTCGCGTTGGGTATGGCTATCGGAGGCGTCGGCGGCGCGGTCGTGGGCGCGATCATCGGCTCCTTCATTCATTACGATGGGTGGGACAAAGTCCCGCTCGAATCTTTCGAGATCACGCCATAAGATCCTCCCGCTATTGAACACCCGCCGAAATTCGGAGCGGCTTCTCAAAGCCGGGGAGGCCAACCCTCATGAAGTGCCCTTACTGTGAAGGTGAAAACGATCTCACGAACGAGACGTGTGTCACCTGCGGCAAACCCCTGCATCGACGTGTGACGGGCGAGGACACTCTGATCATCAAATGCCGGCGCTGCAGCACCGAGCACCGGGCGGGCTTCTGCCCCGGCTGCGGCCGGTGGAACGGTCCGGCGCCGGGCGGATTCAAGTTTTTGAGCGTTCTTTCCTTCGTTAACGCGGGCATTCTGCTCCTCACGGGCTTGTTGGCAATCGCCCAGGCGCAATACGCCGCGGACGCGCGGCTCTACATCGCGCAGGCCGTCGCGCTGCCGGTACTCGCCGCCGCAAGTCTCTTTTCCGCGTTCAACTTCTTGAGAGTAAAACAGTGGGCGCTTACGGTCATCCGCATCGTCCTGATCGTCGGCATAGCCGTGGCGGCGGCCGGTCTCATTGCCAGCTTTTTCCAAAGTCTGAATCCGGTCAATTTCATTAATCTCATGACCACGGTATTGGTGAACGCCCTGATATTGAATTCTCTGAGGGAAAAAAACCATTTATTTTCAAAGGGTGATGCCAAACCGCGTCCCGAGGTCGCGCCGCGCAGATGCGGCCACTGCGGGAATGAGGACCTGACGACATTCGACCGTATTTGTCCCGAGTACAGAAAAGAGCTTTCGTGACCGCGCCGGCCCTGCGATGGAGACTGCAGATGAAGAAAAGGGAAAATAGAGAAAAGCACAAAGAGAAAATAAAGTGCCAAGCTATTCAACTCGAGCAGTCCCTCTCCCCTCCCCCTCTACCTTATCTTCCTCTGTGTCATCCGCGACAACTGAAGGTGAGCCTGCCCTGAACGAGCGGACCATACAGCATCCGGGTTGCGATTGCTCTCTCCGCGAGTCGAAGGGTAGTTCCCCAACTTCCCCATCTTCCCCCATCGCCTACTCGATCGCATAGCCCCCGCCCCCCAGCACCCGCCCCGTCGGCAGTGTGTACGGCTCTGTCCCGAAGTTGATCCAGACGCGGATGCCGTTCGCGAAACGTGTTGTCTGTACAAGGTGGTCGGCGGTGAGAAAGCGATGTTCGAGCATCTCGGACATCCCCGTGCGCGCGGACACCTCGGTGGCGGTCTTGTAGCTTTGGACGAAGCGGGCCTTATCGCGCTCCCAGCGCTCGTAGTCCATGATCCAGAGCGGACCGGTGCCGTAGAGGGCGTTGTAGAGGTCGCGCACGGTCCACCAGTCGGGCAGACGATTGGAGGAGTCGCCCCAATAATAGTAGTTGACGACGCAGTCGTGATAGACGAGCTCGAAGAGCGGGATGCGGTAGGAGGGGCCGACCTGGAAGCGGAGAAAATCGGCCTGAGGCGTCTTGACGCTCGTGAGGTCGTAGCCTGAGTCCGGCAACCGGAAATTGCCGAGCGACATCATGCCCTCGAAGTAATGGAGCGCGGGTACGGCCCAATCGATGCCGGTCTCGCTTCCGGTCACGAGCTTTTTGTCGCGGGAGAGATACAGGAGCTGTTTGACCTTGTATTCCCGGTCCACCGAGCGCGAGGTCGGGTGGGCGGGGTTCCAGCACTCGCGGAGCGGCGAGGCCGTGGTCGTGTCGATGAAGCGCGCGCGGTAGGGATGGGTTTTCAGGTCCTCATCCACGTGGCGCTTGAGCATATCAAGGCCCGGTATCGAACAGACGACTCCGCCCTTGATCTCCTTCCCGTTGTCGTACGCCACCCAGCCCGTGATGCGTTCGCCGGTCGAATCGAGGACGAGGCCGGACGGCCAGGCTTCGGGATTGACCCGGGCCATCCAGTCCGGGGAGCCGGGCGGGTACACGTCCTGGTAGATGTCGTACCGGCCGGTGAGAAAGCCGAGCTTATTCATGGCCGCGATCCCTTTCGGACCGGCTTCGCTCGACCACAGCACCCGCCTGATCCCGGCGTCGTACAATTCCTTCGCCAGGGCGGACGGGTCCGGCTCGTTCTGCCACCACTCGGCCTTCTTCCAGAACCACAGGTCGACGCAGCCGGGCAAGCGGGCGGCCTCCGGGGCGAGCTTCGCCTTTTCCTCCAGCGTGACGAGCAGGCCCTTCGCCTTGGCGTACGAGCGGTACGCCTTGGCGATTCCCACGTAGCCGCCCTTCGGCATCGAACGCAGGACGACCCGCCGTGAAGAGCTCCAGTCGCCCAGTGAAGATTGAAAGACGGGACGCCAAGCGGAGAGCTCCCCGCCCGCCGGTTTCGCGTAACGCGAGCTCGCGTCGTCGGGCGTCTCCACGATCAGAAGCCAACCCGCGGTTCCGTCGGTGAGGCCGATGAACGGCATGGAAAAACCGCCGTGACCGGAGTAGAAGGATTTGCCCCACGGTTGATCGTAGTACGGGTCGTCCGCGGGCACGAGCAGGCCCTCGTTTTCGGAAATCACCCAGCTCGTGCCGGGTTGCGCCCGCCAGGTTCCGGGAAAGGCGACTTCGTCGTCCATCGGCCCCTTTCCCGAAAGCGCGAAAGCAACCGCGCCGTCCGCAGAGAGGGTGATTTCTCCGCGTGCGTCGTCTCCGTACGCGTTAAAGACGGAAAAAGTCAGGGTCGATGTATTCTTCACCGCGAGGGAAGCCGGCAGGATGGTCGATCCGAAATCGTCGATGACGAACGGCACCTTGTTTCCCGGGGCGGTGACCGTAAGCTTCCCGTCGCGGGCCGAATAGCGGGCTTTCGCCTTGGCGTTCGCGATCCCGATGTCGTGTTTCGGCCCCTGGGCCGCCGCGCCCAGCTTCTCGAGCCGAAGGCCGGAGCAGGTGAGGCGGATCGGCCCCCACCCCGTGAGACGGAAACGGATGAAAGCCGCGCCCGCCGGCACCATGAATTTTCGCCCGAGGAGCTTCCACCCGCCGGTGTTCCCGGCCGAGCTCAGGCCCCAGACCCAGTTCATGACCTTTCCGTCGCGGTCGGAGAGAACGACCGACAGCTCCACCCGGCCGCCGCCCGAAGCGTTCACCCAGCCGGCGTAGCGGTAGATCTCTCCGGGATTCGCCGGCAGGGAGGGGTCCTGCGAATAGGACCAGTCCTTGTCGCCGTCGTGCTCGACAGCGAGCGCCCGCTCGAACTTGTCGGCGGATAAACGCCGCACGGACGCCCGGCCCTTTCCCGGCTCGCGCGTCCAGAGCCCGGACCAGCCGGTCGTGCCTTTGGAAAATTCGGGGTTGACGATGAGGTTGGCCGGGAGCGGATCGGCGGGCGTCTCGTCGGCCGAGACGGAGGGCGCGAAGGGGCCGACGAGCAGGACGCAGAAAAGACCGAGGACCGAGGCAAACAGGAAGGCTGGCACTGTGCGTTCATCTCTCATAGCCGACTCCTCGTTTATCTCCCGTGGGATGACTGAAAAAGTACATTACAATCAATGCCCCGGTCACCCTTCGACAAGCTCAGGGTGACGATTTCATCACTCTGTGGGTCAATAGTCCCCCTGAGCCTGTCGAAGGGCGGTATATACTATGAGTATCTCACCACTCCTCCAATGTAAACTATTTCCCCGAAATAACCAGCCCGCCGGCCTTCACCCAGGGATAGATGTCCGTCCCGAAGTTGACGCGCTCCCGCGAAATCCCGCTCAGGTTTTTGAACAGCGTGAAGATGTTCCCCGAGATCATCGACTCGTTCACCGGGTGCTTCAATTGACCGTCCCCGATGAGGAAGCTGTTCTTGGCGATAAAGGAAAAATCGCCCTTGTCGTTCGGCCTGCCGCCGGAAACCCGGCGCACGTACAGGCCGCGCTTCACCGCACCGATGAGCGCCTCGCGCGACGAGGCGCCCGGTTCCACGATGTGGCAGCCGCCGTCGGTTCCGGCCCGCTTCTTTCCCGTCTTGCGCGCGCCGTAGAGAGTCAGGAGAAATGTCTTGAGCGTGCCGTGTTCGATGATCGTCGTGTTTTCCGTTTTATACCCGTCGAACGTCAGGTGTGTGAGGCGGGAGAGTCCGGTATTTTCATGCGGGAAACGCGTCCGCAGCGGGCACGCTGGAAGGAATTCAACAGGAAGCCAGGAAAGGCAGGAAACCAGGAAAAGGAAAGAAAATGTTAATGAAGAAAGTGAGGAAAAACAAGCCAAAGAGCGGCATAGAGCCCTCATAACGAAGACCTTTCCTCCCTCTCTCAGCTTTCTTTTCCCTTCCTGGCTTCCTGTCCTTCCTGGCTTCCTTAGAAATTCCCTCACCCCGCGCCCGCGTGCTCCTTCTCGAGCTCGGTGAACGCCACCTTGCCGACGCGGGTGAGCGGCAGCTCTTCGCGGAATTCGATCTCAGCGGGCACGCTCCAGGTGATGAGGTGCTGTTTGCAGTGCTCGATAAGCTCGGCGGCCTTCTCCGGACCGGCGAGCGACGGGTCCTTGAGGATCACGTAGGCCTTCACCCGCTGGATCTTGTACTCGTCCGGCACGCCGATGACGCAGGAGAGCGACACGTCCGGGTGCATGTCGAGCGCCTCCTCCACCTGCACGGGGGAGACGCTCACGCCCGAGACCTTGATGATCCGCTTGAGGCGGAGCTTGAAATAAACGAAGCCGTCGCGGTCCATTGAGCACAGGTCTCCGGTGTGGAGCCAGACGCGGCCGTCGGCGTGCTTCTGCAGGGCGGCGGCGGTCTCATCCGGGCTGTTCAGGTACCCGAGCATGAGCGTGGGGCCGGAGACGCAGAGCTCGCCGTCCGCGCCCGGCTCCGCCTCCTCGCGGGTGCCGGGGAGGACGATCTTGGCGAGCATGTCCGGGTAGGGGATGCCGACGCTCCCCTCCCGGTCGTGATTCTTCGGCGTGACGATGCAGGCCGTGACGCTCTCGGTGAGGCCGTAGCCCTCGAGAAGCGGCGCCGTACCGCCCCGCTCTCGGACGAGCGCCTCGAACCGTTCCTTGACGCTCCGCGGAAGCTTGTCGCCGCCGGCGTACGCCCGCTTCAGACAGCCCAAATTCGCGGAGCGCATGGTCGTGTCGCGCACGAGCGCCTCGTAGAGGGTCGGGACGCCGGCCATGTACTGCGGCCGCTCGGATTTGATGAGCGCGGCCACGCTCTCCGGCGTGAAGCGCGGGACGAGCACGCACTTCCCGCCCCCGATGAGGAAGGTGTGCACGCACACGCCCAGGCCGAAGCCGTGGAACATGGGGAGGATGGAGAGGATGGTGTCGCCCGGCAGCATCGGCCCCTGCGTGGCGGTCTGCAGGCCGAGGGCGTTGAAGGCGGCGCTCGAGAGCATGATGCCCTTGGGCGCGCCCGTGGTCCCGCCGGAAAAGAGGATGACCGCGCAATCCGAGGGGGCGAGGGCGGACGCGGGTTGCGGAACGAAGAAATCGCGCCACCACAGGACGCGCTCGTCGTCGCGGGGAGGCTTTTTGATCTTGCGCCCGCTGGCTATGAAAAATCCCACGCGCTTGAGCGCCGGAAGGTAATCCCCGATGCGGGCGAGGAGAATCGTTCTGACGCGCGACCGGCCGAGCACGGGCGCGAAGTTCTTGTAGAAGGCGTCGAGCGTGATCGCCCAGACGCTCCCGCTTTCCTTGAGGTAGAAGTCGATTTCAGTCGGCGCCGAGAGCGGGTGGATCATGGCGGCCGTGACCCCGATCTTGTTGAGCGCGTAGAAGGCGATGACGGCCTGCGGGCAGTTGGGGAGGCAGACGGTGACGCGGTCGCCTTTTGTAAGGCCGCGCGCGGCGAAGGCCGCCGCCGCCCGGTCTATGTCCCCGAGCAGGCGGGCGTAGGTCGAGCGCGTTCCCATGAAATCGTAGGCGATGAGGCCGGGGAAGCGGCGCGCCGCGCCCCGCACCGTTTCGTACATCGTCTTTTCCGGATAGGAAAGCGTCTGAGGAACGTCGTCGTAAAACTTCAGCCACGGTTTCCGTTCGTACATCTCATCCCTCCTGTAGGATAGCGGGAATGATCAAAAAAACGCTCTCGTCGTTCATTGTCCGGCAAGCCTGCCCGCCCTGAGCCCTTCGGCAAGCTCAGGACAAGCTCCGCCGAAGGGTTGAAGGGTGACCGCCGTCCGCTCATCGCCCCGGCCTTTTCTTTCCGTTCTTTCGCTTGCCCGTCCTGCTCGTTCCGCCGCCTTCCGCGGCGGCGAAAATCTCTTCCGCGGAGAGCTCGGGCCGGTCGAGCAGCTCCGGGTGCTCGAGGAGCGCGGTGAGAAGGGCGATGGAGCGGGCGTAGTAGAATCCCTCGCTCACCCGCTCGTCGAGCGTGAAGCTCATTTCGACGCAGCGGCGGACCGAGATACGGTCCCTCTCGTCCACCCACGGTTCCTTGTGGATCTTGCCGATGACCGCGAAGGTGCTGGCGGTGCCGTACTCATAAAGGTGGTGGTAGACGGCGTTGAGGTCGAGCGAGCCCAGATTGGCGAGGTAGACGCTCGTATAGAGCGGGATGGTCTCCATGAGGAAACCGAGCATGATATTGTGGTAATCGAGCCATCGGAAGAGCCGGTCCACGAAGTTGAGGATCGGCCGGGGAAGGCCCCCGACGAAATCGATGAGCTTGTCGTCGCTTCCCTTCTCGGCGCCGCGGGCCCGCGCGATGTGCCGGTTCACCTTGTCGCGCACCTCCGCGAGCGTCTCCTCTCCTGAGAAGACCACCCGCGCCTCGGACTCGTCCGCCTCCTCGGCCATGGCCTTTTTGACGATAAAGGTGATGGTGATGTCCTTGTGCCGGTAGATCCGCTTGCCGGCCACGAAGCGGTTGAGCTGCGGGCGCAGTCGGAAGACGCGGGCGGCCGCGGTCAACATGCAATGGAAAAAGGTGATCTTCTCGGGCTTGTCGCGCCCCCGGTTGAGTTTTTCGAGCCAATCGAGGAGTCGGTCGACGCCGATCTTCTGGCTCGCGAAGATGATCGATTCGTCGCGCGTGGGCATGAGGTAGGGGAAAATGCGGCGAAAAGCCGGCAGTTTTTTCAGATAGATTCCGTCTCGTCGCTTCCTGAAAGCCATGCATGCTCCTCGTCGGCGCCGCCCCGGCGGCGCATTGTCGTAATAATTTCTGGCGTCGTCGCATTCAATTCATATGTATTGAATTGTAGAGACGCACGGCCGTGCGTCTCTACAATATCGGGCGTCCCTGCGTACGTTTTTCCAGCCGGACCCTCCCTTGTGCGGGAACGGCGTCGAATCGTACGTGCCCGTCCGTGACATCGATCGCCTCCGGAACACTCGCCGCCCCGAGAACACGCACCCGGCGCCAATCGCCCGGTACGTTGACTTCCAGGGTCAATGGGTGGTTGAAGATGGTTGTGTCTAGGTCGTCGACCAAAGCGAATTCGATTTTATCCCCCGCCGCCGTGAAACCCTCGACGCGTACCGCATCCCGCTCGCGGGCGTACAGGGTGACGTGCGCGACCGTGTCGAGCCAGATATCACCGCGCGTCCGGATCCAGCCGCACAGCGCTTCCAGCCATTCAGTGCTCATCGTCTCGTACCCGCCGTAGCTTTCGACCAGCTCGAAGGGCACCACGGAATGGATCATGATCACCGCCCACTCGCCGCGCTCGATCGCGAGGCCGATGAGTTTTTTTGTCCGTTCAAGCTCGGGCAGGTCGCCCTCCGGCGTTGTTCGCCGCGGCGGGAACCGGGGAATGAAGCTGACAATCCTCATCCAGTCTGTGGGGGAAGCGGAGTTCCAGATCGGATTGTCAGGAAAGAAGTCTCCGACCCGGGCCGAAAGGTAATGGCGGCGGGCGATCGTCTCGATGTCGGCATCGCTGTCCGCAAAGGGGTAACTCATGGTGAGACAACGCACTCCCGGGTAGCGGCGCTCGATCTCCGATTTGGAAAAGGCGATCTCCCACTCGCAGGTATTCGGCTGGCCGGAACCGCCCTGAGGCAGTCCGCGCAGACGCGCGTGAGTGACAGTGTGGGAGCCGATCTCGTGCCCGTCGGCCGCGACGGAAGCGAACTCTTCCCAGCCGGCGTTGCGGTCTTCGGCGGTGTCGAGGGCGGCGGTGATCACGTAAAAGGTGGCTGTGCAGCCGAAGCGGTCCAGGATGGGTTTGACATGCCGGACATGGTCGCGCGATGAATCGTCGAACGTCAGGGACAGCGCCGACGTCCTCCCGCCGTGCCATGTTTTCACCGTTACGCAGTCATTGAGTTTTCGCCCCGTCTGCGGAGCGCTTGATCGAACAGGCACGTCGATTCCTCCTGCCGCGAGCAGTCGGGCGGAACGGCGGAAAAGTGTGATCCCGCACCGCGAGGATTGACGCTTTTTCGGTCCGGAGATCGATCCATGCCGCTCATCGTGCGCGGTGTCGCGACCACTGTAGCACATCGACAGCCGGTGTTTCAAGAAAGGCGGCGGGTGGGAAATTATTGAGAGATGTCACCCTGAGGGAATGTCGCACGACCGGATCAGCGCGGAAATATCAGTTCGAGCCTGTCGGGAACCGAGTGAAAATCGATTTTCTTGACGCTTCTTTGGTCATGCACCCCTCGACAAGCTCGGGGTGACATCCGGTTGCCGGTCGTGCGACGGCTTGCTGAGCCTGCCGAAGGGCGGGAAGCGATTGATGCCTCGCGTGCGGGTCATGGTTCGACAAGCTCACCATGACAATGCCCTCAACTTCCTTCCATAATTTTTAGGAGCGTACGCGTGACCCCGTCGACCCTCTCCTTGTCCGCCCCGGACGCGAATCGGACCTCCAGCACGTCCTGCGCATACCAGCCGGAGGTGTCGATGAAAGCACTCCGCACGTCGACCCCTTCGCGCGTCAGGGCCCAGGCCAGGTCGAACAGCAGCGCCGGCCGGTCCCTGCCTGCGATTTCGATCCGCGCATCGTCCTCTCCCCGCGGAGTTATGGTCACGCCTGCCGGATGGGTGAAGCGGGCGCCCAATCCCTTCGTCGCCCTCTTGAGGCACTCGAGCCGTTCGGACAACCCTGAGAGATCGTCGCGATAAGCCGCGTAACCCTTCTCGAGGGCGGCTTTCAAGCGCGCCACGTCGGAGGCGTCAGACAGCTCTCCCGCATCGCTTTCGAAAAGGCGGGTGATGAAGAACTCGTCGAGCACCCTGCCCCGCCAGGTATGGATGTCGGCGCGCACGATGGTCGCCCCGTTGAGGGAGAGGATGCCGGCCAGGAGGGCGAACAGCCCGGGCTGGTCGCCGGCGTAGAATTTGACGCGCAGGTATTCGCTGCCCGCGTGCGCCTGAAGCGAAAAGCCGTCCGGCGCGAGGGACGAGAGAATCTCGAAATCCCGGCTTACTGCGGTTTCGGTATTGTGTTCCAGGTAGCGTTCGCCCAGGTCGGCGGCGAAAGCTTCCACCTCCGTCGCGTCCGCACGGGCGTCTCCGTCGCCGGGCGCCGCCTCGGGCGGCAGGGCGCGGCCCCGCGGCCCGGAGAGAACGATTTCCCTCACCTTCTGGTAAAGGCGCGTGAGGGTGAGCGCGAAGTAGCCGTGAAAATATTTCGGGTTGGTGGCCCGGACGTCGGCGAACGTGAACATGTACAACAGGTCGAGGTATTCCTCGGGATACGGCGACAGGACGAAGATCCCGGCCAGATCCTCGATCACGCCCGGATCGGCGGTATCCCTATGACGGGCGGTTGCCGAAAGCACCAGGTGGTGCTCGATAATGAAGAGAATGGCCGCCTTTATCTGGCCGACGACGCCCAGCACCGGCAGGAAGCGCGCCGCCAGGTCCACGCCGTTTTTCACGTGGTCCCCCGGAGAACCTTTGCCCGCGTCGTGGAGGACGAGGGCCAGCTTCAAGGCCCACAACTTTTCCCGGTAGGACGCCGCCACGTCCCGCACCGGCTCGATGAGACGGTCGGCGGTGCCGGAGAGCTCCCCGGCCGCCAGCCGCTCCAAGGCGTTCAGGGCCTCGAGTGAGTGCAGGTCCACCGGGAACAGGTGGGCGGGACTGTACAGGAAGAAGTGCCGCACCGGCCGCATCACCGGCAGCACGAGGTCGAAGAGCCCCGCGTACAGCATCGCCTTCAGACTCTGGGAGGAAAAGTCGAGGGCGAGCAGCGTTACCAGCCTCTGCCGGACCACGGGCTGCCATTCCTCTTCCTTAGCCGTTCGGGCGCAGGCCGCCAGGTAGGCGGCGACCGAGGAGGAAAAAGACATCCGCTCGCGCGCCAGTCGTTCGAGGAGGTCGAAGGCCGCCCTCGGCGAGCGGTCAAGCCCCGCGCCGGCGTAAAGCACTCCCCCGGCGGTAAACATCGCCTTCTCCGGTTTGCTGCGCGCGGGTCCGAGACGCGAGAGCCGCGCGCGCAGCAGGGGCCTGGTATCGATCCAGACGTTTTCCAGGCAGCGAAATAGGATCCGGTGTACTGTCGCGATTTTTCCATAATAAAATCGCATCATGGTCCGGATCCGTTCTATCTCGTCGCAAGCCAGCCCGAGCGTGTCCGCCACGGGCAGCTGGTAATCGAGGGCGAGCGTGTTTTCCTTTCCGCCCAGCTCGAAGTGGAGCATTATCCGGAGGTACAGAATGAAATCGCGCGCCGCCTGCAGGCGCCGGAAATCGTCCGCGGGGAGGGAGCGGGACAGGTCGGGAAGCCCGGGGAGGCCCTGGGCGATCGCGATCGCCCACTCGATCTGGTGCACGGCGCGCAGGCCGCCCGGCGCCTTTTTCAGGTTGGGTTCCTTGGCCAATAACGGTGTCCGTCCGTCGGCCGTTCCGTTGGCGGTCTCCCGCGTCTCCTCGAGCCAATCCGCGGCGAGCGCCCTCCCCCGCGCCCGGACCGTCCGCGCGAACCGGCGCCCGAGGCGGGCGAACAAATCGCGGTCTCCGGTGAGGAGGCGCGCCGTAAACAAGGCGGTAAAGAACGTCTCGTCCTCGGCCGCGTGAGAAAGACAATCGGCGACGGTGCGCGTGCTCGCCGTCACCTCGAAACCCGCGTCCCAGAGCGTCTGGAGAAACACGCGCACGAACGCTTCCACGGAAGTGCCGGGCGCGTGGAGAATCAGCAAATCGAGGTCCGAGCCGGGCGCGAGTTCGCGCCGCCCCAAACCGCCCAGGGCGACAATGGCCGTTCCCCGGCCGTCCCGGCCCACGGGCTCGAGCGCCTTGCGCACCACCGCTTCCTTGATATCCGCCAGGATCCGGCCGAGGAGGCCGCCTTTTCCCGGGAACCAGCGGCCGGCGGCGCCCGCCTTGACCGCCGCGACCAGGCGGGCGTCCGCCTCGCGCAGCCCGGCCGCCAGCGCCGCCGGTCCGGAGTCCGCCGGCACGGCCGCTAGGGCGCTGAGTATGTGTTCCGGATCCGGCCCAAGGCTCTTCATTTTTCCCCCGTAGCACGGTATAGAAAAACGGGGCGAAGCGCAACGCGTTTGATCGCTCGATCTATTACGTTGAAGAGTCGATGCATCAAAATCGCCGCCTGAACCGGCTCGTGCTTCGTCAATGTAATTGACTGAATGCTAGAGTGCCGCTTCCCCGCGTTCACCCGTGCGTACCCGGATCGCGTCCGTAATCGGGATGATGAAAATCTTCCCGTCCCCGATCTTGCCGGTCCGCGCCAGGTTCATGATCGCCTCCACGATGATTTCCGTCTTGTCGTCGGCGGTGACGATCTCGATTTTGATCTTCGGCATGAACTTGACCTCGTACTCGCGTCCGCGGAAAAGCTCCTTCATGCCCTTCTGCCGGCCGTGTCCCTGCACGTCGGTGTAGTTGAGTCCCGAATAACCGAGCTCCGACAGCCGGTCGACCAGGGCTTCCAGTTTATCGGGACGAATGATGGCTTCAATCTTGACCATGATGAGACTCCTTTATTCCGTTTCGATCTGCTCGCCGTGCTGGCTCAGATCGAGTCCTACTTTTTCCTCTTCCTCCGTCGGCCGCAGCCGTCCGCCGCAGAGAATTTTGGTGAGGCCGAGGGCGATGAGCGTGCCCACTACGGCGATGCCCGCGGCCAAGAGCACCGAGAGCGCCTGGATTCCGAGCTGGGCGGCGTTGCCCGCGATGAGACCCTTCGCCGCCGGGTTGATGAAGGGGGTCGCAAAAATGCCCGTGGCGAGCGCGCCCCAGATGCCGCCGAGCCCGTGCACGCTGAAAACGTCCAGCGCGTCGTCGTATTTGAATCTCTTCCGGAACACCGACATGAAGGTGAAGCTGATCGCGCTGACGATGATGCCGATCATGAAGGCCCCGAACACGCCCACGAAGCCGGAGGCCGGGGTGATGGCGACCAGACCCGCGACCGCGCCGGTGCAGGCGCCGACGACGCTCGGTTTTTTCAACACGATCCACTCAAACAGCATCCAGGTGAGGCCGGCCACGGCCGCCGCCAGGTGGGTGACCAGGAAGGCGTTCGCCGCCAGGCCGTTGCCGGCCAGGGCGCTTCCCGCATTGAACCCGAACCAGCCCACCCAGAGGAGGGAGGCGCCGATGAAGACATACCCGATATTGGCCGGCGGATTGATGGGCGTCTTGCGGAATCCGAGGCGCGGGCCCAGGACCAATACCGCCACGAGGGCGGAGATGCCCGAGGAGGTGTGCACCACGAGGCCGCCGGCGAAATCGAGCGCGCCCATGTGCCACAGGATTCCCTCTGGGTTCCACACCCAGTGCGCGAGCGGCGTGTAGACGATGATCGACCAGAGGACGGTGAAAATGAACCAGGCCTTGAACCGCAGACGCTCCACGAGCGCGCCGGAGATGAGCGCCACGGTGATGATGGCGAACATGAGTTGGAACATCGAGAAGGCGAACTCGGGGATGGTGGGCGCATTGGAATGCACGGACGCCGGCGAGATGCCCGCCAGGAAGACGTTTTTGAAGGTTCCGAGCCATTCGGAGACGCCCCGCACCGATGCGGGATCGGCGCTCGTCGTCCCGAAGATCAGGCTGTACTGGCCGATCACCCACAGCACGGTGACGATGAGCGCGCTCGCCAGGCTGTACGCCATGACCGACAGGATGTTCTTCTTGCGCACCAGCCCGCCGTAGAAAAGCGCGAGCGCGGGCACGGTCATGAGCAGAACCAGGGCGGCGCTGGCAAGCACCCAGGCGGTGTCGCCCGAATTGATCCCCGGGGCGGACGCTTCCATCGCCTCCTCGGCGAACAATGGCGCCCCTGCTGCGCATAATCCCAACAACAATAATTTCTTTTTCACGGCGGTTCCTCCTCTTGTCTTCATTTCCGTTTTTCGCCGAAACAACGGGCATGAGTCGCCAGAACGCGAAAATGAGAGATGGAGATAGTATGGCAAGGAATATGCCAAGCGAAGGCCGAGACAACATAAAACGTGATTTACGGCTTTATTTCAAAAAGTTCTGCGTACCGGGCGGCTTTTATCGCAGGAAAAGGATGATCGACGGCGGAAAGGTGAAATCATATTCACTCGGAGATCGTTCAGACACCGCAACTCCGATCCATTAATGCACATTTGCCGGGCAGTTTTTTCCGCTACGCGCGGCCCGAGCACAAAATCCGGGCACGATTCACTCGGGAAAATAAATAATAAGGAATCCAGGAAACCAGGAAAAAGGGAGGAGTGGATGGAGGAGAAGAAAAAATGACAGCGAAGGGAGATTTATTGGGAATTAGATATTCCCAATTATACTTTTTTCCGACAGGGCTACCTATTCATCCGCGACCACATCATATATTTGCGTCTTTTCATTTTCTTGCGGTACGGTTTCTTTTTTTCACCTTCATTTTTTCTTCACCTTCCTGGTTTCCTGATTTCCTTATCGACCCTCTTCTCTTTTCCGGCCTAAAAAAAGGCGGGATCGCTCCCGCCTGATGAAATATTTTCTGAAGCTTACAGCGCCTGGTCGCCGCGCTCGCCCGTGCGGACGCGCACCGCCCCCGTTACTGGACTCAAAAAATCTACCCGTCTCCGACCTGGCCGGTGCGCGCGATGGCCGAAACGGCATCGACGATGACGGCCGCCTTATCGTCGGCGACGACGATCTTGATCTTGGGGACGAATTTGATTTCGTACTCCCGCCCGCGAAGATGCCGGCGGCGAGCTGACGGTCTCCTCGGCGAATACCGGCCATGCGAAAACATACAACCCCGCCGGCGCAATTTTTAAAAAGTTTTCAGACTTTCCCGGCTGTTTCCCACCACAGAAGACGTAATTTGATCTTATCGTATGGATTTATGATTCTTCCATACAGAGCGAGCCATTTTAAAAATGCACATAAATACAGCTTGACAGCGAAAGAATTTCAAATTTTGCACAAAAAATGGGGAATATTTTTCGATTGTATCTATAATATCCCCTCACTGAGAAGATAAGGTGTCTGAATCGGCATGATCATCACAAAATATTCATCTCTCTTTTCCCTTTTTTTTCCCGATTATGGGCTGCCGCGACAGATTTTTACACAATCAGCATATTTACAATGGCAAAAAACTCTTTGGCACGAATCATGCAGGTAAGATACTGTCAACCTTCTTTTACTGGGCCGTTACCAGTGGGAAACGCCGAGGGCTCAAGATTATAAGCTTGAAGTTGTTTTGCGAGACAGCGGGAAGCGTTGCTGCGCAACTTCTTCCGCAAATACTGGCCCGGCGTTAATGTTCGGAAAATATAGGTTATTGAGGCCTATTACTTTTCCTAATCACAGTTAATGGTAAAGGAGACCAGAGATATGGCGAAAAATCCTCAGGAAGTTATTGATCTAGCGAAAAAAGCCGGTATCAAGATAGTCGATCTGCGGTTTATCGACCTCCCCGGCGTATGGCAGCACTTTTCGATCCCGGTGGAGGATTTGAGCGCGGAACTGTTCGAGGAAGGAATCGGGTTCGACGGTTCGAGCATCCGCGGTTTCCAGATGATCCACGAGAGCGACATGCTTCTCATCGCCGATCCGGAGACGGCCTATGTGGATCCGATCCTGGAAATACCCACCCTGGATATCATGTGCAATGTGTTCGACCCGGTCACTCGCGCGCCGTACACCCGTGACCCGCGTCATATCGCCCAGAAGGCCGAGCGCTATCTGAAGGGAACCGGCGTCGCCGACATAAGCTATTGGGGGCCGGAACCTGAGTTTTACATCCTGGACGACGTGCGCTACGACCAGAACGCCCAGTGCGGGTTTTACTACATCGACTCCGTCGAAGGCGTCTGGAATACGGGACGCGTTGAAAATTCAAATCAGGGATACAAGATCAGGCACAAGGAAGGGTATTTCCCGGTGCCGCCGAACGACACCTTTCAGGATATTCGCTCGGAGATGATTCTGAAAATGATGGACGTGGGCGTCCGGGCCGAAGTCCATCACCATGAAGTGGGGACCGCGGGCCAATCCGAAATCGACATGAAGTTTTCGCCTTTGACCAAAATGGCGGACAATGTCATGTATTACAAATACATCGTCCGGAACGTGGCGAAAAAGCACGGAAAAACCGCCACCTTCATGCCCAAACCGATCTTCGGCGACAACGGTTCCGGGATGCACTGCCACCAGAGCCTGTGGAAGAAAGACACGAACCTGTTCTTCGACGAGTCGGGTTACGGGATGACGAGCACACTGGCGCACTATTACATCGGCGGTTTGCTCAAGCACGCCCCGGCGCTGCTGGCCTTCTGCGCGCCGACTACCAACTCGTATCGCAGGCTGGTTCCCGGTTATGAAGCGCCCGTGAATCTCGCCTTTTCACAGCGCAACCGCTCCGCCGCCGTGCGCATCCCCATGTACTCGAAAAGCCCGAAATCCAAGCGTCTCGAGTTCAGATGCCCGGATCCCTCCAGCAACCCCTACCTGTGCTTCGCCGCGCAACTCATGGCGGGCCTCGACGGGATTCAGAATAAAATCGACCCGGGTGAACCCCTCGACAAGGACCTGTATGATCTTCCCCCCGTGGAAGCGAAAAAGATCAAAAGCACGCCCGGATCGCTGGCGGAAGTGCTCAACGCCCTGGAAAAGGATCACGAATTCCTGCTGAAGGGCGACGTCTTCACACCGGACGTGGTCGAAACCTGGCTCAAGTACAAACGGGAAAAAGAATTGGCGCCGATTAACTTGCGCCCGACGCCGTATGAGTTCTTTCTGTATTACGATCTTTGATATTTCTTCTGGTCGTGCTCGTTCGAGTCGCGAACCTGAAGTAAAAAGAACGATAATGCCTGAGGCTGTCCCGACCGGACAGCCTCTTTTTTTGGATCGGATGCGAAAATAAAAACCCGGGTACGATTGGGCATATCCTTGCACGGCACGCCGTCCTTTCATTACATTATGATGTTAGGGGAATAGGCTGGAGTGAAAGCGCGGAAGGGGTGAAGGTGATAAATCCGCAAGCGTGGAGCACACTTCTCAGCGGGCGAATGCCAAGCGAGGAGGTCGAGGCGTTGCTCGCTCCCGTCGGTTTCGCCGACTGGCGAGCGGCCCATCGATCCCTTGTATGTATCGCGTCCGAGGCGGAGCAGCGCCGCCTTCTCGCCGGCATGCTTCCACACGTGCTCATGACCCTTTCGGCCGTGGCCGATCCCGATCGCGTGCTCCTCAATCTGGAACGGCTGGCCCGCGGCGCTCCGAATCCGATCGCCTTCCTTCGGCGTCTCAGCCGGAATCCGCGCGCGATCGAGAACCTGGCGACGTTGTTCGCCGGCAGCCAGTTCCTCACCGATATCCTTCTGCGCAACCCCGATTACTTCGAGGAGCTCATCGATCCGAAACGCCTGGCGCAAATCAGGGCGGCGGAGCGGCTTCGCGTCGAGGCGCAAGCGGCCGTCGACGCCTCGAGCGAGGCGTCGGAGCGGCTGGACGCCCTGCGCCGCTTTCAGCGCCGCGAACTCTTGCGCATCGGCGCCTGCGATCTGCTCGACCTGTTCGACATGTCCACCGCCACCCGGCAGCTTTCACGTCTGGCGGACGTCATGGTGCAGGTGTGCCTGACGCTCGCCTCCCGCCGCACCGGCATCAAGACCGGCGGCTTCGCCGTCATCGCCATGGGCAAACTGGGAGGCGAAGAGCTGAATTACAGCTCGGACATCGACCTGTTGTTCATCGCCGCCCCGGAAGCGTCCCGGTTCCTGACATTGGGAGAGCGCCTCATCGACGCGCTCACGAGGATCACGCCGGAAGGCTTCCTCTACCGGGTCGATATGCGTCTGCGTCCCTGGGGGCAGATGGGGGCGCTCGTCTCATCGGTCGACGGCTACCTGACCTACCTCGATACACACGCCCTCACCTGGGAGAAGCAGGCGCTGCTTAAGGCGCGAGCGGTCGCCGGGGATGAAACGGTCGGCCGGGATTTCCTTGAGCGCATCCAGCCGGCCCTGTTCGATATGCGGCAGGCGGACATCCGCGCCGAGGTCCACGCCATGAAACAGCGGACCGAAGCCCGCCTGCGCGGTCAGGGACGCGAATGGGGCGAGGTCAAGCTGGGCGAAGGTTCCATCCGGGATATCGAGTTTGTCGTCCAGTATCTTCAGCTTGTGCACGGCGCACGGCGGACGGAGATTCGCAGCCGCAGCACGCTCGATGCGCTCAATCGCCTTTCTGCGGCCGGGCTGCTTTCGGCCGACGACCACCGCGTACTGGCCGACGGCTACGTCCTCCTGCGCACCATCGAGCACCACCTGCAGATGATGCACTACCGGCAGACCCATACCCTTCCCGCCGACCCAATGGCCCTCGATCAACTGGCGCGGCGCCTGCGCTTTCAGGGGTCCGACGCCCGCGAGGCGTTCCTTGCCCGTTGCCAGCAGCACTGTACGGCGATCCGCGCCGTCTACCTGAAACACCTGGGAAACGGCACGGGACAAACCGCGCCCCCGCCCGCCTCACCCGTCTCCCCCAAAGTCCTGAGGCATCTGGCTCGGCTGGACGCTTCCTATACGAGCGTCTTCGGGCCGGAAGAAATTCAACGCCACACCGTCCTGGCCGATCGGCTCGCCGCCGATCATCCCGTCGCGGTTGACGCCGCGCAGCTCGATGACGGGCGCTGGCGCGTGGCGGTCATCGCCTACGACTACCCGAGCGAGCTCACCTTGATCTGCGGCCTGCTGTTCGCCTACGGTTTCACCATCGATGACGGAAACGCCTTCACGTATCGGCCGCACGAAAACACAGGGGAGACAGAAAGCGAAACGAACCGGCGGAAAATCGTCGACGTCTTCACGGTCGAGCCGGTGAGGGAAGACATCGAGGCGGACGTCTGGACCCGCTACGCCGCCGATCTTTCCAGGCTCCTGCGGATGACGCAGGAGGGGCGGCGGCGCGAAGCGCGCGGCGAGCTCGCCAAGCAGGTGGTGGCGGCGCTCCGGAAGCGGAAAGCCGACGCGCCCGGCGCGTTGTATCCCGTGGACGTCGAAATCGACAACACCTCCTCGGACCAATACACGTTATTGACCATCGACGCCGAGGACACGCCCGGATTTCTGTACGAGCTGACCAACGCCCTGGCCCTCAGCCGGGTGTATATATCCCGGGTGACAGTCGCCTCAGCCGGACGGCGCGTCAATGACACGCTCCTCGTGACCGATGACGAGGGACGGAAGATCACCTCCCCCCGCATGATCCGCGAGCTGCGGGCGGCCATCGTCCTGATCAAGCATTTCACGCACCTGCTGCCGCTCTCCTCCAATCCCGAGAGCGCACTGCTGCATTTTCGCGAGTTTATCGACCAATTGTTCGGCCGTCCCAATTGGCCCGACGAGCTGACGTCGCTGGAGAGCCCGGAGGTCCTCGGAGCGCTGGCCCGCGTGCTCGGAGTGAGCGAGTTCCTCTGGGACGATTTCCTCCGCATGCAGTATGCCAACCTGTTTCCGGTGGTGAAGAACGTCTCATCGCTCGAGGAATCCAAGTCGCGCGCGGCATTCCAGGCGGAATGGGCGGCCGTCTTCGCCGGTTGCAAGGGCCGCGGCGGCGAGACTTGGCGCGACGCTCTCAACGCCTTCAAGGACCGGGAGATGTTCCGCACCGACATGCGCTCTATCCTGGGATACATGGACGATTTCAGCCTGTTTTCGGAGGAATTGACCGACCTGGCCGAGGTCGTCATCGAGGCGGCCACCGATCTCTGTGTCGAAGAGTTGCGTGAGGAATTCGGGGCGCCGCTGCTGGACGACGGGAGTCCGTGCCCGCTCTCTGTCTTCGCTCTGGGAAAGAGCGGAGGGCGGGAGTTGGGTTTCGCCTCCGACATCGAGTTGATGTTCATCTACGGCGGCGGCGGGAAAACCGACGGCCCCCGGCCGATTCTCGCCGCCGAGTTCTATGAAAAGACGGTCGAGACGGTCGTCCACGCCGTCCGGGCCCGACGCGAGGGCATTTTCCAGATTGATCTTCAGCTTCGCCCCTACGGCAAGGCGGGCGCCATGGCCGTCTCCTTCGACTCGTTCTCCCGGTACTTCGCCCCGGGCGGTCCGGCCTGGGACTACGAGCGTCAGGCGCTCGTCAGGCTGCGTCCCATTGCCGGAGACACGGAACTCGGCCGACGCGTTCTCTCGCTGCGCGACGAATACGTCTATTCGGGCGAGCCGTTCAACACGACGGCCATGCGCGCCATGCGGGAGCGCCAGATCCGCCACCTTGTCAGGGGGGGCACGCTCAATATCAAATTCAGCCCCGGCGGCCTGGTGGACGCCGAGTACCTGGTGCAGGGGCTGCAAATCACTCACGGCCGCCGTGACCCGTCGCTGAGATCACCCGACACCCGCCGGGCGATAACCGCCCTGGCCGCCGCGGGCATCCTCTCGGAGGAAGACCGAAAGACGTTGAGCGAATCCCACCTCTTCCTGCGCCTGGTGATCAACGCCATGAGAATGGTGCGCGGCAATGCCAAAGACCTGACCGTCCCGCCGGAAGGAAGCGAGGAGTTCGCCTTCCTGGCCGGTCGCGTGGGGTACGCCGGCACCGCCCGTCTTCACGAGGATCTTCTCCGCCACATGGCCGCGGTGCGGGAGCTGGCGTCGCGGCTGCTCCCGTGAGTGACAACCGCGTCTTGCGAAGAGGGGGTCCATGGATTATACGGATAATCCGGCGGCCTTTGTTCTATCGACGATGAATTGATTTTCCAGCGACAAAGGAGTCGTCGCGCCCGATCGATCTCCACAGGCGAATGCTGAAAGCGCTATCAAAAAAACGAGTGCATATTTCACTTCGATAACTATTTTCTTGAATGTTCCCATTTCCTCCTTATCCGTGTCAACTATTCATATCCGCGTCATCCGCAGTTTTTCCCACGCTCTCATCCACGCTCATCTTTTCTCTACTTCCAATCCTTCATCTTCTGGGCGAGGGTGTTGCGATGGATGCCGAGGAGGGCGGCGGCGTCGGTCTGTTTATTGTCGGACTGGACGAGGGCGTAATCGATGAGGATTTTTTCCACCCGCTCCATGACCGCGTCGTACATGAAGCCCGGCGAAGCGGCTTTGGCCGCATCCAAAATCGTCCTGTTGAAATCCTCGTCACTCCGTTTCCCATCGCGCGGCTCGGGGATACTCCGGCGCAGGTCCTCGGGCAGCGATTCGGTTTCGATCCGGGCGCCCTTCGTGAGGATCACGGCCCTCTCGATGACGTTCTGGAGCTCCCGGATGTTTCCCGGCCAGGTATACGTGGACAGCACCTCCAGGCAGCCGGGGGAGATGCCGGAAATCCTCTTTTTATATTTCTTGTTGTACATGTCGAGAAAGAAATCCGCCAGAAGGGGAACATCGTCACGCCGTTCGCGCAGGGGCGGCAGGTGAAGGTTGATCACGTTGATGCGGTAAAAAAGGTCCTCCCGGAACTTGCCCTCGGCGGAAAGCTTCTTCAGGTCCTTGTTGGTGGCCACCACCACCCGCACATCCACCGGGACGCCCTTTTCGGCGCCGATCGGCTCAACGATCTTGTCCTGCAGCACGCGCAGGATCTTGGCCTGCAGGTTGAAATCGAGGTCGCCGATCTCGTCCAGGAACATCGTGCCGCCGTCGGCCTGAACGAACTTGCCCTTACGGTCGCGGTCCGCGCCCGTAAAGGCGCCCTTCCGGTAGCCGAAAAGCTCCGACTCGAGGAGCGTGGGAGGAATGGCGGCGCAGTTCAGGCTCACGAATGGCTTGTCCCAGCGCGCGCTCTTGTAGTGGAGCAGCCCGGCGATCATTTCCTTGCCCGTCCCGGTTTCGCCGGTTACGAGCATCGTGGCCTCGGTGTTGGAGACGATCCCGACGGCGTCCAGAATCTCGCGGACGCTCTTGTCCTTGCCGATGAAGACGATGCTTGACTCACGCTCGACAAGGCGATCCTTGAGCTCAAGGTTGGCCTTGAGGAGCTGTTCCTTCTCGCGCTCGGCCTTCACGTACAGGTGGACCCGGTTGGAGATCATCGACGCGATGAGCTTGGCGAGGGCGTAGACGCTCTCGGAATCCTCCGGTGATCGGAACTCACGCTCCCAGCTCAAGACCCCGACGGTCTTGTTCTCGTAACGGATGGGCACGGCATAGAACGATACCGTGGCCTTGCCCCGCCAGATCTTCATGCGGTTGAGGAATTCCGGCTCCTGGGAGACATCCTTGATGTGAATCCCCTTGCCCGACTGGTACACGCGGCCGACGACGCCCTCGCCGACCTGGTAGACTCCGCGCTTCATCGCCTCCGCGCTCAGGCGGAAGCCGTCGAAAATGGTGAGCTTGTCGTCCCGGTCGAGGAGCACGAGCATGCCCCTTTCCACGGCGATTCGTCCGGAAATGGCGGCCATGATCTTCCGGAACATCCGGTCGAGTGGGAGGTCTTCCTCAAGCAGCTCGGCGGTCTCGATGAGGAGCGCCTGCCGGGCAAGCTGGTCCTTGAGGCTCCCGATCAGGCTTTCCTTGGACAGGATCTGGGCTACGAAATTGGAAATGGCGAGGAGGATGTCCCGGTGCTCGGCGGTGAAAGCGGCGGGGCGGTTCGAATCCACGTTGATGACGCCGATAATCCGCTCCTCGCTCTTGAGCGGAACGGCCAGTTCCGACTTCAAATCGTCTCGGACGCTCACGTAGTATTTCACGGCCGCGACGTCCGGAATGAGAAGCGCCTGTCCGGTCTGCGCCACCCGGCCCGTCACCCCCTCGCCGATCCGGAGTCGGACGGAATGCACCTTTTCGGCCTGTATGCCGCGAGCCGCCTTGATTTCGAGCACTTCTGTCTCGGGATTGATGAGCATGATGCTCCCCGTGAGCGCCCCGGTGATCTCGATGAAGCGGTCGAGGAGAAAATTGAGCATTTCCTCCGGGGTCCGGGCCGAGTTGATCACCCCTATCAATTCTTCCAGAAACGCGAGCCGTCTGTCGTTATCCATACCATAATCCGAATGCAATTCAGATTATGATAAACGAACTCTTCCCGCCGGACAAGTGCCGGCCGGTAAAAAAATCCTCGATCGAGGTACGACGGGCGGGCGCGGCGCCAGGCTTCAATCGTCCGAGACTTCGCCTTCAATGAACTGGGTGGCGAGAATGCGCAGTATTTTTTCCGCTTCCCCCCTCGTGACGAACACATGGTCGCCGCCGAAAAAAAGCTGCTTGACCTGGATCGTGTCGTAGACCTGGCGGTAGACAACCGCGTACCCGGTGTACCCGAGATCGTATTCAAGCTCGTGAACGAAGATTTCGAAACCGTTGTTTTTGTGGAATTCCATAAATCCTCCCGACTACCAGAACGCCGGAAGGTACTCCGCGCTTTCAGACGGCCGAGAAAAGCAGAGTATACGAAACGCTTTCTATTATCCCGAACGACGCACTTTGCCTCGGTATTCCTCCAGCTCGGCCTTGATGCGGGGGTGGTCGGGAAAACGTTCCACGATTTCCTCGAGCCTGCCGACGGCCTCCTTGTAGCGGCCGGTTTTCTCCAGGATGTGGGCCAAACCGACGCGCGCGTACATGTCGTCTCCGATTTTCAAAGCCCGGTTGAAATAACGCGCGGCCGTGTCCAGGTCTCCCACGTTTACGCACATATCGCCGGCCCGGGTGAGAATGGACTGGTTGTCCGGCTCGCGCGCGAGAATCTTCTCGTAATATTCCTTCGCGACGACGAAATTCCCCGTGCCGCGCCGGCAATCGGCGATGCCGAAGATGACCGAAAAGTCTTCAGGAAGCAGCTTCGCCGCGCTCTCGAAATACGGCAGCGCTTTTTTGAATTCGCAGGCTCGCCGGTGGCAGTTGCCGACCGCGGTCAGAATTTCGGCGTCCCGGGCCAGCGATTTATCCGCCCGCAAGACTTCTTCCCAGTACGCGATTCCCTCGTGGAACATTTTCATTTCGTAATACAGGTATCCCAGACCCTTGACGGCGTGGAGGAAGCCGGGGTCGATTTTCAACGCTTCATTGTAATATTCCCTGGCGTGTTCGAAATCCAAGAGCTTTCGATAGGCGTCGCCGATGCTCGCCAGCACCGCGGTTTTATTCCTGCCGTGCTCCAGACACCGGCGCCACGTCTCGATCGCCTGGGGAAGATCGTTCAGGCCGCGATAACAATCGGCGAGTCCGAAACGCGCGTAATCGTTTTCCGGGTGCCGATCGAGGCACTCCTGAAAAAACCCCGCCGCCGCGCGAAAATCTCCTCGCCTCTTGGCGGCGTCGCCCATTCCGGACAAAGCGTACACGTTGCCCTCTTCGAGCGCCAGCGCCGCGCGAAAGTTGTCCTCCGCCTGTTCAAGCCGGTGCATTTTAAGAAAGCGGAAGCCCTCCTTGGTGAGCTCGACCACCGCCTTATGCTCGTCTTTTTCTTCTTCGAAGCCCATGCCGTAGTCCTTTGGTCGGTCACGCGCGTCGTCCGTCGCCGAATCGGCCACGGTACTCGGGAATGGCGCTGCGCGGCCTGCGCCGCGGACTGAACGCGGGCGCTTCATTCTTCCTGAAAGAACAAACCGCCGTCGGCAGCCGTCACGCATTTCCAAGACTCACTCCAATATTAACCTAAGCCCGGACGATTTTCAATTTTTTCGGGCGTCAAGGCGCTCTCCGCCCCCCGCACCCCGTATGCACTTGCCCAGATCGGTCCAGACGATTATGCTCGAACCATGGTGTTTTCACAGCCGGCCGCACTGACGCGAAAGCGCCTGAGCGCGCGCGCCGCACTCGCGGTCATCGCGTTCGCATTCACCGCCTGCGCCCGCCCGCTCACCAGGGACGACATCACCGCCGACCGGCTCCAAGCCCGCGTCGCCTACCTCGCCTCCGATTCGCTTCAGGGGCGCATGACCGGCACCCCCGGCGTCGCCGCGGCCGAAGAGTACATTGCCGGCGCCTTCCGGGAAGCGGGGTTGGACTTCGCTTCCGGACAAGAGGATTATTTCCTCGATTTCAACCTGTACGAATTCGGATTCGACCGGCGCGCCGTACGGCTTTCGCTCAAGACCGGGCAACGATACTATCGGGGCGTCATGAACAGGGACTTCGTCCCGCTCCCTTTTTCCGCGGACGGGCTCGCCCTGGGAGAGATTGTCTTTGCCGGATACGGCGTCATCGCCCCGGAGGAGAAATACGACGATTACGACGGCCTCGACGTGCGGGGGAAAATCGTGCTCGCGTTCCGCTACGAGCCGCCGCGCCTCTCCATGCGGACGCCTTCCGGAAAATACGATTATTCGAAGCGCGCCTATTTCACCACCAAGACGAAAACGGCCGCCGGCCGCGGAGCGCGCGCCATCCTCTTCGTCACCGTTCCGGGAGCGGACTCGGACATCATGAACGATTTCCGGTCCGAGACGCGGATGAGCCTGTCGAGAGGGATCCCCGACAACCCCGTTTTCCGTTCGCAAGACGACCGGAATAACCGGCTCGACATCCCGGCTTTTCTGGTATCCGTCCCGTTTGGCGACAGGTTGTTCAGAACGGCGGGACTCGTCCCGAAACGGGTTATCGAGGAGCTCAACAACGGGAAAAAAGCTCGTGGCTATTCGCTGCGCGGCGCCTCGGCCCTGCTCTTCAGCCGCCGTTTTGCGCCGTCCCGCCCGGTTCGGGCCAGGAACGTGGCCGCGTTCGTGCCCGGTTCGGATCCGGCCCTGGCGAACCAATGGATCGTCGTGGCCGCGCACCACGACCACATCGGAACGACTTCCTCGGGCACCGCCGACACGGTGTACAACGGCGCCGACGACAACGCTTCCGGCTCAAGCGGCGTCATCGAGCTCGCCCGTGTCCTGACCGGCCGCTCGCCGCGCCTGAAGCACAGCCTGCTGTTTCTCACTTTTTCCGGGGAGGAGGAAGGGCTGCTCGGCTCCGAAGCGCTGTTCGACGACGACCTGCTTCCCACGACCGGGATCCGATACATGTGCAATCTGGACATGATCGGCAGGAACCCGGAAAAAGCCCTCCAGGTCCTCGTCCGGCGGAATGACGACCCGCTCATCAACGCGGCGCGGAAGTTTTTAGCCGGTCAGCCCTTGAAGACGGAAGTGGTATATAAAACGGAAGACGTGTACAGCGACGACTACTCGTTTGCCCAGCGGAAGATCCCCACTTTTTTCTTTTTCTCCGGCCTGCACGACGACTACCACGGCCTCAAGGACGAGGCCGACCGCCTCGATTATCCCGCGCTTGAAAAACGCGTCCGGCTCATCTACGATTTCATCGTTTTTTTGGACGGTCAGTCCTGATCCGGCCTATGTTCCTATGGAAATCGACGCACTTCTATTATTCTGGAAGAAACGCTGATCGATGGCGATGGCCGCCAAAACGACCGGTTCCATGGGCAGACGCTCCTCCAGAGAAACCGTGAATTTGTCCCGGAACGCGAATTCCTTGTGAATCGTAAACGTTTCCTTGCCGGAAGCGTCGACGGCGGCAAAACTCCAGGCGAACAGACCGCCCTTGGCCTTGTACTGCCGCCCGCCCAGGTTCATGACGAACGACTTGACGAACGCGAAAAAGGGGAATTGGATGTCTCCCACGGCGCCGCCGTCAGGCGTGGAAATGAAGAACTTCGTCTTGAAGAAATTCCCCTTGAGCACGTGCGTCTTTTCGCCGTCCGCGCCTTTCATCATCTCCAGGTATGGGGAGAAGGTGAATATCTTGCCTTTCACGGTGAATAGTACGGGACCGTCCTTGGTCTCCCGCACCAGATAGGTGGCGGACAAGGCCAGGATTTTTTGGGTGACGATGTAGGTTTTCATGTTATAAGCATAATACGCGGAGAAGACTTTTACCACGAAAAAAAGAGAACCACGGATAACACTTATTCGTTATAACAATTCCAGTAAACGTAATGCACGCAATTCCATTTTTGTTTTTCCTCCCATCCGTGTAATCCGTCTTTATCCGTGTTATCCGTGGTTCCCTTCTCTCCCCGCCCCGTCAATACGATTCCTCCAGCACGCTCGCGAGCACGCCATCCGGTACGGGCCGGGAATAGGCGCCGCCCTCGAAGCGCATCATGTCGCCTATCCCTTTCTGAAATACGAAGCGGATTTCGCCCCGCCTGGACTTTTTATCGGTATGCATTGACGCGATAATGCGTTCGACCGGGAGACCCGCGGGCAGGCTCATCGGCAGGCCGATCCGCTCAAGGAGCTTTACGACGCGGTCCCGATCGGCGGCGCCCACGTACCCTAAGCGCTCGCCCAGCTTGAGCTGGAACGCGAGGCCGATGGAAACCGCCTCGCCGTGGGAGAGCGTATAGTTCGCAAGCGGTTCGAGGGCCCGGCCGAGGGTGTGCCCGAGGTTGAGCACCTGACGCAGATTCTTCTCGCGCACGTCCCCGGCCACCACTTTGTGCTTGATCATGCAGTTTGACGCGGCGACGCGGGCGGCAACCTCCGGATCAATGGCGCGACCGTTTTGATCACGTCCGGCGAAGGCGTCTACGTGCCCCTCGAGGTATTCGAAAAAGGAGCGGTCTCCCAGGCAGGCGTGTTTTACCGTCTCGGCCAGACCGTTCCGGATTTCGGCGTCGGTCAATGTGTTCCAGGAATGCGTATCGATGTACACTTTTTTCGGCTGGTGGAACAGGCCGATGATGTTGGTCACCCGCGGCGTGTCCACCGCGGTCTTCCCGCCGATGGACGCGTCGGCCGCGGCCAGGAGGGTGGTGGCGTACACGGCGAAGGGGATACCGCGGGCGAAGGTGCCCGCCAGAAACCCCGCCAGGTCGGAGACGACGCCGCCGCCCAGGGCGATGACCGCGCTGTCCCGGCCGTACCCGGCATCGAGAAGCGAGTCCTCGATCGCCGCCTTGGTCTCCCGGGTCTTGTAGCGTTCGCCGGCCGGAAAGGAAAACATCGAGGCGGCCAACCCGGCGCGCTCCAGGAGGGCGAGGAGCTCTCTGCCGTACAGCTCCTCCACATTCCGGTCCGTGATGACGGCCAACCGGTGGACGCCCGGGAAGAGGCCGCCCGTGAGATCGGGGATCAACGTGTCGAAAAGCCTCTCCCCGATTTCAATGTCGTACGAATCGTCGATCGTTGCCTTAAGCGGCACCCGGAAGGTGGGCATATGTTTTCCTCCATATAATCGCGGCCTGCGGGAGCGGGTTGAATCGATTGTAGCCGCGGCGGGGCTCTTGTCAAGGACTGGAACTTTTTCCCCCGCCCGATTATATTTATGGCGTGATCGCGGTCATCTCGTTTTTCAGCATCCTCATCATCTCGGTCATCATCGTGCGAGTCGCATCGATCATGCTCAAGCTCACCGGCCTTTCCGCGGACGTGGCCAAGTTTCAGGCCCGCTCCGCTTTTACCGGCACGGGCTTCACTACCCGCGAGGCGGAAGGCATCATCAATCACCCGGTGCGCCGCCGGATCATCCAGACGCTGATGCTCATCGGGAACATCGGCGTCGTCTCCTTCATTTCCTCCGTCATCATCTCCGTGCTCACGCTGCAGATATCGGAAAGCGGCTGGATGGTGCTCATCGTGATCGGGGTCGGACTGCTCCTCCTCCTGTTGTTCACCAGGAGCCGTCTCATCGAGATCCTTTTCACCGCCGTCGTCACCCGCCTCCTGCGGCGCTGGACCCATCTGTACACCAACGATTACGACAGTCTGCTCAACCTCCAGGCCGAGTTCGAGGTGACGAAATTCAAGCTTCCCGGAAAGAGCTGGTTCACCGACCGCGCCATCAAGGAATTGAAATTGACTGACGAGGGCATTCTGATCCTCGCCGTCAGACGCACCGACGGCTACTTCATCGGCACGCCGCAAAGCACGACGGTGCTCTACGAGGGCGATGAGGTGATCATGTACGGTCGCGCCCCCATCCTCAGGTCCATCATCACCCGCCCGGCCGGCGAGGATGGCGATCGGGCGCACCGCGAGGCGGTGGAGGCCCAGCTCCGTATGGAAGGCAAGGAGACCGGGACCGCCAAAAAGCCGGGGATTTTGCGCGGCGTGCGCTCCCTTTTCGGACCGCGCAAAAAAAAGCGATAACGCCGCGTCCCTTGACACTTCATCACCTTCCCCATAGAGTCAGACACACAAGGAGCACCTATGGCACGCGAAGCAAAACGCTGCGGGATCGTTCTTGCCGGCTGCGGCACGATCGGCGGCGCGACAGCCATACATCTCGTGCGGGACGCCGATTTTCTCGAGCGCAAGCTCGGCATGCGCCTCGAGCTCCTGAAGATCGTCGACGTCGATTTTTCACACGCGAAGGAACTCGGCCTGGACGGGACGCTCTTCGAGAAGGACTTCGACAAGGCGATCGCCTCACAAGACGTCGATATCGTGGTCGAACTCATCGGCGGGACAACCATCGCCCGCGACCGCGTCGAGCGCGCGCTCGCCGCCGGCAAGCACGTGGTAACCGCCAACAAGGCGCTCCTGGCCGAGGCCGGCAACCAGCTTTTCGCCCTGGCCCGCGAAAACGGCGTCTCCATTCTTTTCGAGGCGAGCTGCGCCGGCGGGATTCCTGTCGTCCGCGCCCTGTATGACGGCCTCGCCGCCAACCGCATCGACGCCCTCTACGGCATCGTCAACGGCACCTGCAATTACGTCCTCACCCAGATGACCGAACGGGGCGAATCCTACGCCGCAGCTCTCGCCGGCGCTCAGAAGCTGGGGTTCGCGGAAAAAGATCCGACGCTCGACGTCAGCGGCCGCGACTCGGCGCACAAGCTCGCCATTCTCTCCGCCATTGCCTTCGCCCAGCCGATCGACCAGGCCGGCTTTTCCGTCGAAGGCATCGACAACCTCGACCTGTGCGACGTGTGCTACGGCGGGGAGCTCGGTTACGTCCTCAAGCTCCTCGCCATCGCCCGGCGGGAAGGCGACGGGTTGTACGCGGCCGTCAAGCCCGCCTTCATTCCCAAGAGCCACCCGCTCGCCTGGGTGAGCGGTCCGTTCAACGCGGTCAGCGTCTACGGCTCCGCCACCGGGCACACGATGTACTATGGCCGGGGAGCCGGACCCGATCCCACCGCCTCCGCCGTCGTCGCCGACGTCATCTCCCTCGCCCTCGGCACGGGACAGATCTACTTCGACTCGCTCGCACTCTGGCCCGACCGGGCCGCGAAGAACCGCGTCCTGCCGCGCCGGGAATCGCGCACCCGCTTCTACGTCCGTCTGACGGCCGCTGACGAATCCGGCGTGCTCGCCAAAATCGCGGCCGTGTTCGGCCGCTTTACAATCAGCATCTCGTCGGTGCTGCAGAAAGAGCCCGCGGGAGAATCGACCTCCCGGCCGGGCGTGCCGGTGGTCATCACCACCCATCCCGCGCCTGAAAGCGCGGTCTGCGATGCGCTCCGCGAAGTCGACGCCCTGACGGAGATTCTCGACAAAAGCGTCTGCCTGACCATCCTCGACGAGCACCAGGAGTTCAAGGCGCAATGAAATACGCGCTCATCATCATAGACGGGGCGGCCGACGAGCCGCTCGCGGAGCTCGGCGGGAAAACCCCGCTGGAGGCCGCCGACCTCCCCGCCATGGACCGCCTGGCGCGCGAGGGGATCCTCGGAACGGCGCGTACGTGCCCGTCCGGGCTGCCCTGCGGCTCGGATGTGGCCATCATGTCCGTCATGGGGTATGACCCGTCGGTCTACTATACCGGCCGCGCTCCGCTCGAGGCGGCGGCCCGCGCCGTCCCGCTCGAAGACACGGACTGGGTCTTCCGGGCCAACACCGTCACTCTGGCCGACGGAATCATGAAGGACAACACTGCGGACAACATCGCCCAGGCCGATGCGGAGAAGATCATGGCCCTGCTCAACGAGGAGCTCTGCGGTCCGGAGATCGAATTCCACGCGGGCGTCGGCTACCGCAACCTCCTCGTCGTGCATAAACCGATGAAAATCTCCACCACCCCGCCGCACGATATTCTCGACCAACCCGTCGCCGGGTACATGCCGCAAGGCGCATCGGCGCCCTTTCTCATCGACCTGTATGAACGATGCCGCGCTCTCCTCGCGCGCGCGCCGGTTGCGCCGGCCGCCAACGCCGTCTGGTTTTGGGGCGAAGGCCGGAAGCCCCGGCTTGAATCGTTCCGCGATCGCTACGGCCTCTCCGCGGCCGCGATCACGGCCGTCGACCTCGTGCGCGGACTCGCGCGCCTTTCGGGGTGGGACGTCGTGGAGGTGCCCGGCGCCACGGCCTACTTCGACACCAACTACCGCGGCAAGGGAGAGCGCGCGGCCGCCGCGCTCGCGGACCACGACCTCGTCTGCGTGCACGTCGAGGCGCCGGATGAAGCGGGCCACAAGGGAGCCCCGCGCGAGAAAATCCGGGCCCTGGAAAATATCGACCGCCACATAGTCGGCCCGCTCCTTGAGACCCTCGAGCGGAGCGCTGCGGGCTGGCGCGTACTTCTCCTCCCCGACCACCCCACCCCGTGCGCCATCCGCACCCACACCCACGACCCGGTGCCATTCGCATTGGCGGGCAGCGACATTTCCGGCGGCTCCGGGCGCACCTTTACCGAAAACGAAGCCCGCCTCACGGGCGTATTCGTCGAGGGAGGACATACCCTCATGCGTCGTTTCGTGGAAGCTGATCGGAAAAGGTCAATGAATTCGTAGGTTTTCGCCCGAGTCGGCGGAGGGTGCGCCCGCGATGGAGGAGGCTTTCGGCAAAAGCCGCCTCCCCGGGAGATCCCGGCCTTCCCATCGCGTCGTTTCGCAAAAGAAAGACGAGAAACTGCGGAAAAAAAAAGATTGTCGTCTGAGCCCCAGCGGCTCGGCGCGGTCAAGAGGCCGGTCGCGAAACATTGCAGGTTGATATCATTTTCCCTGACGAAGTCCAGGATGCCGGTCAGGATATTCTTGTAATAGCCCGTATTGACCAAACCGATGAACACGCAGAAGGTCGGCCGCCCGTTTCTTTTCATTCCCATCCGTCCTCAACCGGCGCTTACCATCTCTTCCGCTCTACCGTTATCTTCCCGCAGGATGATGTGTTCCCGTTATTCATACATCGTCTTCTTTTGTCGGCGATTTCGAGAGGCCCGCGTTCAGTGCCGGGGAAAACAAAATTATCTTTCCCCCGGCGGCGGCGGGGACTCCCGCTTCAGAAACCGCGTGAGCTCCTTCCGGGGAAGCGGCTCATTGAAATAGAAGCCTTGTCCCAGACGGCACTTCTGGGATTGCAGGAATTCGAGTTGTTCTTTCGTTTCGATGCCCTCGGCCACCACATCCAGGCCCATGCTGCGCCCGATGGTGACGAGGCTTTTAACGATGGTCGCGTCCCCATCGTCGAGGGTGATCCTGGAGATCAGCGACCCGTCGATTTTCAGGATGTCGAACTTGATCTGGCGCAGGATCACGAACGAGGAATATCCCGACCCGAAATCGTCGAGCGAGACTTTCACGCCCGACTCTTGGACCGCCTCAATGACCCGTTTCGCCTCGTCCACATTGTTGATGATCCCGCTCTCTGTGATTTCAAGCGTGAGCTGGCCGGGCGCGATGTCGAGGTCGCCGATCAGCTTCACGATCTGGGCGAGGATATTCCTCTGATTGAGCTGCCGCGGGGAGATATTGACGGCGACGTTCGGTTTCCCGATTCCCTCCTCGCCCCAATACTCGTAATCCCGTTTCAGGATTTCGAACACGCGCGTTCCTAATTCATAGATAAGGCCTATTTCCTCTGCGATGGGGATGAATTCAAGCGGGGAAATAAGTCCCTTTTCGGGATGCCGCCAGCGCAGCAGCGCCTCCGCCCCGATGGATCGGCCGGCCTCAAGGTCCATAATGGGCTGATAATACAGCTCGAGCTCTTCGTTCTTGAGGGCCTTGCGCAGATCATTTTCGACGGCAAGACGGCGCAACGCCGTCGAATTCATGGAGGCATTGAAATACTGGAAATTGTTCTTGCCCATCGACTTCGATTTGTACATGGCGATATCGGCATTCTTGACCACGGTCTCGATATCGGCGCCGTCCGTGGGATACACGGCGATGCCGATGCTCACCGTCACGTTGATCTCGTGCTGTTCGAGCACGAGCGGGCTATAGAGCATATGGCGGATCCGTTCCGCCACCACGGACGCGTTGCCGGCCTCGTTGATTTCATTCAGCAGGATGGTGAACTCGTCGCCGCCGAGGCGGGCCACGGTATCGAGCATGGCGTTGAAATCGTCGTGGGCGACGGTGTCCTCCTTGCGGATGCACTTGAGGAGTCGGCGCGCCACCTCTTGGATGAGACGGTCTCCCAGGGTATGCCCCAACGTGTCGTTGATGCGCTTGAAATTGTCGATGTCCAGGAACATGACCGCGCAGAGCCGCCCGTGCCTTTTGGCCGAAGCGAAGGCGGTCTTGAGCCGATCATAGAACAACGTGCGGTTGGGAAGGTGGGTGAGCTGGTCATAGTAGGCCAGGAACCTGATCTTTTCCTCGGTCTTTTTCCTCTCCACGGCGTAACGGATGGAACGCTCGATCACCGGCGCGGACAATAGCCGTTTGTCGAGATAGTCCGAGGCCCCCGCCTTCATGGCCGCCAGATCGACCTCGTAGTCGCCCTGCCCGGTGAGGAGGATGATCGGGATGGTGCAATTCCGCAAAGACGCCTCGGCCAGGAATTCGAGCCCGTTCTGCGCGCCAAGGTGGAAATCAAGCAGGCAGACGGAATACCCGCCCCTGAGGACCTCGCTCAATCCCCTCTCGAAGTTGTTGGACCATGAAAGCCGGTATCCTTCACCCAATTCAGCCAGCAGGTCGCGGGTGATGATGAATTCATCTTCGTCGTCGTCGATCAGCAGAACGCTGATTTTCTCCACTCGTTCTCCTCCCAAAACGTCCATCGTCTCTTGAGCGGCGACATCGCCTGTTTTTCATGGAACTTATCGTTGATTCCGAGGTCTTCGTCAACCGCTCCCGACGCGATTTCCGATCCTCGATGGGACTAGTTTCAGTCTAATTCACGCACGACGTCGAAATCAATTCTTTTTTCGGGCTCCGTGTCCTCCAGGTGTAGAATTGCCGGCTTGGAAACCTCAACTCTTGACAGTAAAAAGTCGATCATGTTAGTATCTGAAGACTTCAGGAGATACGGCCGAAGGCACGGAGCGGCCGTCATCGGAGGTTTATATGCCAAACGTGAGTCCGTTCGCAGAGATTCTGGACGCCGATGGAATCTTCTTGGATAAAATCTACTGCGCCAACTGCATCCACTGCAAGTTGATAAAAATCGCAGTCGGTGACGGCAGCCAGTATTACCTTCGGGTTCGCTGCGACGCGGGAAAATGGAAAAAGAAGCTGGGCGAGGAAAAATTCTACAAATATTTCACGGTCGCCAGACGCAGTCTCGAGAGTTGCGAACAATATGAACCGATGGGAGATCTCAGGGATTACCTGCGGGATCTGAAGAAAAGCCTTCCCATTAAAGACGAAATCTATACCTATTAAGGCGGCATACCCTTTTATGAAACGACTCATGTGCGTACTATTTGCCGTGACGATGATTCTGTCGACCGCGGCCTGCCAGTCGGGAGCGCCCGTGTACGACGCCAAGATGAGGCCGGAAGATTATTTCCAGCGGGCTCAAGAGCGTGCGGACCTGGGCGATTACGACAATGCCCTCGCATATTACTTTAAATTCAAGGAAGTCTTCCCCGACAACCTCGAAAAGAACATCTGGGCGTCCTACGAAATCGCTTTTCTCTATCATAAAAAGGGAGACGACAAGAAGGCGCTGCAGCTCATAGACGAGCTCTTAAGCCTCTATACGCAGGATAAAAGCGGGGTCCTGCCCAAGGCTCCCAAGGAGCTTGCCGAAAAGGTGAAGGACAACATCCTCAACAAGGATAAATACTTCGATAAAACGGCGAAGCCTCCCGCCGGCGTCAAATAGCCGGGAACAGAAAAAGATCCGCGCCTATCCGGGCGCGGTTTTTTAAGCTCCTTTTTTTCCGTTGCGGCCCTGCGCTCCGGCCTTACGGACGTATCGCACTCACGGGAACGGAAACGTCATCCTCCAGATCGATGAGGCAGTTGATGAGATATAGTCTCCGGTAGCGACCGATGTCATCGACGGTTATTCGGGCGGCCGTTATCTTCCCCTCCCGAAGGAGGGATTCGCGCTTGACGCCCGCGAGAAGGGGATCGTCCGGCGTCACGTAGCGCGTCCCGTCGGAAAACACGACATTGGAAACGCTGGTATCTGTGACGAGACCGCGGCGGACGATGAGAATTTCGTCGCAGCCGCCTTTCAGGGATAGAAGCGCCGTCAAGGCGGCGCGGTCCTCGAATTTAAAGCGGTAATCGACGTCGTCGGCGCGGACCAGCTTGAGGGAGGCGACGGCCGGCAATCGGTAGGGCAGGTATTCGACGCGCTCCACCCTGTCCCTGAAGAGCACCCGGCATTTGACGAGTGGCATCACAGCGGCGCTGCGCGCCGGAAGGACGTGCTCTCCGAGATCGATCTCGTCGGTTGCTCCGAACAGGATCCGGCGCGCCTCATTGGCGCGGCGGTTGTGCAGATCGAGGTGAAGCGCCCGGCCGTTTTTAATTGTAATCGTCTCCAGCAATCGGCACATATACCTTATCCACCATCTCCCGGTATTCGGCGGCGGGATCGCTGTCCATCGTAATTCCGCCGCCGCTTTTAAACACCAGTCCCCCGGCAGCGTCCCGCTCGATGAACCGTATCATCACCCCGCTCGCCAGGTCCCGGCCGTCAAACACGCCGAACACTCCCGTGTAATAGCCCCGATCGTACGCTTCCACGCTCCTGATGATCTCAACGGTCCTTTTTTTCGGCGCGCCCGTGACCGATCCGGCCGGCAGCAGGGCGCGCAGGAGATCGCCCAGCCGATCGGGCCAGGCGTCATCGAGCTCTCCCGAGATCTCGGTGCTCGCCTGCAGGAGCCGGCCCTCGTGCGTCACCACCTCGTCGATATAACGGAAGCGGTCGACCGCAATCCGGCGCGCCACCCGGCCGAGATCGTTCCGGAGGAGATCGACGACGGTGATGTGTTCCGCCAGTTCCTTCGGATCCCCGAGGAGCCGCTCACCCGCGTCGGTCAGGGTCGCGTCGATCGTTCCCTTCATGGGACGCGTGGCGATGCGGTTTCCGCGCACGCTCACAAACTCCTCCGGCGAAAAAACCACGAATCGTTCCCGAAAAAGGAGTTTGTACAAGGCGCGGCTGTGAAGGAATATCTCCTCCAGACGGAGATTCGTCTCCACCGGCGTGGGAAAGGTGAGATTCACGAGGTAGGTGTTTCCCCTTCGCAATTCGTCCCGGACGAGTGAGAAAGCGCGGGCGTACGTTTCGAACGATACCGGCCGTTTCACAAACGAAAAAGGCTTGTCCATCGGGCGCGGTTCGCCGGCATTGCCCCGGGCGGGGATCGAAAACAGGATACCCTCATCGGCGCATCGGTCCAGGTCGCAGACGAACGGCTCTTTGCCGCTAAAATCGACCACGAAAAAACACGGCCGTCGTTGCCGGCCGAACTCATTGAGCTTTTCCCACATCGCGCCATTCTATTGGAAGATCGTCGTTCGGGCAATGATCTATGCGGATGTGCCTGTCAGGGGGACTTCAAAGGAGGACACGAAGCGCGGGGAAAAGGTCATTGCGGCAGGATGATCGTATGAATCTCGATGCCGGCGGCGGCCGCGTCCGCGATCACCATTTCTTTCGTGATTGTGCCGCGCGGGTACGGGTGAGGCGGCGCATCGCCGACCAGGATGATGATCTTCTTGGCCGATTCCCATTTCAATTCGTGGAGGGCGGAGAAGAGCGCCTCGTACACCGCCTCCGGCGTGTCGCGCCCGCCGAGCGCCGTGGCGCCGGAAATGATCCTCCCCACCGCGGCCGAATCGGTTGAAAAAGGGACCACCTTGGTGAGGTATTGCTCGAAGTAATCCTTGTAGAAGACGACGCCGATCCGCAGCTTCCGGTAGCGTGTCGCGGAGTCCTCCATGAGGTTCAGGAGCCCCCGCTTGGCGTCGTCGATGTCGTCGGCCATGCTGAAAGTGGTATCCAGGCAGAGCGCGAGGTCGAGGCTCTCTCCCGGCTCTCCGGCCACGACGGCTTCAAGCTGCCGGGCCAGGTCCCCCTTGCCCGCTGCCGTACGCGCCTCGCCGCCGCCCTCCCTGGCGATTTCGGTGAAGGCCTTCTCGGTCTCGGGAAGGACCACCCCTCCCTTCGCCGCATCGGGCGGTCGCTGCGTGAACACGAGCCGGAAGGGGTTGTCGCGCCACGCTCCCGAGTAGTCGGCGTAAGGATGGGCGAAGGTGCGGATGTTGATGAAGGTGTCGTCCTTGATTTCTATGAGCCCCGTCCGCCCTCCCGGGTAGCCGTATACCGTCAGGTACGGCACGAAGACGTGGAAAGCTTCGCCGAAGCGGGGGTGGGGTTCCGGCGTCGAGTCGATGAGAGAGTAGAGCTTGCGGCCTGGGTCTATAAAATTCCCGTCGAGCATTCTTTTTTCGTCGCCGTTGGTGGGATGGTAGATCCGGTCGCGGAGCGCGTAATTGGCTTCCCGTCCCTCGGGATCCTTGGTGGTCTCCGTGAGCAGAACCGAGCCGATGTCATGTTTCCGCCTGATCCACAGCTCGTAGCCCGAACCGGTCCCCTGCTCAATGAGGACGTCGTCCGGACCCAGCGCCAGGTCGAGAGCCGGAGCCCATCCCTGGCAGACCGCGAGGAGAAGCAGGATCGCCGTCGACTTTTTCAGCTTCATCTAGAAACATTATCGGCGGAAATCCGGTTCGTACAAGACGCGTGAATGCGCGGCGGGGATGAGAAAGAGGGAACCACGGATAACACTGATGGGAACAGATAACACGGATGAGGAAGGAAAAATAATCGGGAGTAGCCAAGGAAAACAAGTGCCCGTAATAATTATTAACGCCTTTTCCTGGCTCCAGTTCCTAGTTTCTTGGATTCTTTATCGTTCCTTCTTCCTTATCCGCGTTCATCCGTGGATATCCGCGCCATGGTTCTTCTCCCCATCCGCGTCATCCGTTTTCCCCTACTCCACCGTCACGCTCTTGGCCAGGTTCCGGGGCTGGTCGACGTCCCTGCCCAACAAGACCGCGCAATGGTAGGCGAACAGCTGCAGGGGCACCACCATGACGAAGGGCGAGAAGAGCGTGTGGACGCGCGGCACCTCGATGACGTCGTCGGCGATCTCACGAATCTCGTCGTCGCCCTCACCCACGACCGCGATGAGCTTCCCCCGGCGCGCCTTGACCTCCTTCATGTTCGAGATCACTTTCTCGCGCAGCCTGTCGTCGGGGACGAGGAACATGCTCGGTGTCTCCTCATTGATGAGGGCGATGGGTCCGTGCTTGATTTCGGCGGCTGAATAGCCTTCGGCGTGGATATAGGCTATTTCCTTGAGCTTGAGGGCGCCTTCGAGGGCCACCGGGTAGTTGATCCCGCGTCCGAGGAACAGGAAGTCCTTGTACCCGGCGTACTTTTTCGCAAGTTTCTTTATGACCGGCTCCGTCTTCAGCACCGCCTTTACCGCCTCCGGGATGACGGTCAATTCCTGGAGAAACCATTCACCCGTCTCGTACGACATGTGGCGCTTGCGCGCCATGAGAAGGCAGAACAAATAGAAGGCGGTCACCTGGGAACTGAAGGCCTTCGTGGAGGCGACGGCGATCTCCGGTCCGGAGTGTATGTACACCCCCCCGTTCGATTCCCGGGCGATGGTCGAACCGACCACGTTGCAGATGCCGAGCACGCAGGAGCCCTTGCGCTGGAGCTCGCGCATGGCGTACAGGGTGTCGGCCGTTTCGCCGGACTGGGAGACGGCGAAGTGGAGGGTATTGCGCTCCACAATGGGATTGCGGTACCGCACCTCCGAGGCGAGCTCCGCCTGGCATGGAATGCGCGCCAGCTGTTCGATGAGGTAGGAGCCGACGAGACCGGCGTAGTAGGATGTGCCCGCGGCGATGATCCGGATCCGCTCGACGTCGAGAAGCTGCGCCGGAGAAAGGTTGAGACCGCCCAACCGGGCGGTCGCCTGCGTCGGATCGAGACGGCCCCGGCAGGCGCGCTCGATCGCCTCGGGCTGCTCGTAAATTTCCTTCACCATGTAGTGCTTGAAATCGCCCTTTTCGATCTCTTCGAGCTCCCAGGAGATCTCGTCGATCGTCTTCGAAATCTTCCGCTCATTGAGATCGGTGATGTGGAAATCCTTTTCCGTCAGCACCACCACCTCGCCGTCCTCCAGGTACACGACCTGCTTGGTATGGGCGAGGACGGCGGTCACGTCGGAGGCGAGAAACATTTCGTCCTCGCCGACGCCCACCACCAAAGGCGAGCCGCTGCGCGCGCCGATGATGAGCTGCGGGTTTCCCTTGTGCAGGCAGACGATGCCGTAGGTGCCCTTGAGGAGCGGGAGGGCCTTGCGCACCGCGGCCTCCAGATCTCCTTCGTAATGCTGGGCGATGAGATGGGCGATCACCTCGGAATCGGTCTCGGTTCGGAACGTGATCCCCTCCGCTTCGAGCCTTGCCTTCAGGATCAGATAGTTCTCGATGATGCCATTGTGCGCGATGGCGAGGTTTCCGGTTGTATCCGTATGCGGGTGGGCATTGACGTCGGTCACTCCCCCGTGCGTGGCCCAGCGGGTGTGGCCGATGCCGTAGCAGCCATCCAGGTCATCCGGCACCGCTTCGCGCAGGTCTTTGATCTTGCCCACCTTTTTGCAGATGGTGAGCGCGCCGTCGCAACCCACGCCGATGCCGGCCGAATCGTACCCGCGGTATTCCAGCCGTTTCAAGCCCTCAATGAGAATGGGAGCCGCTTTTCTTGGCCCGGTGTAGCCTATGATTCCGCACATTGTTTACCTCTTTTCGTTTTTCTGAGGCCGGATGGCTTGAAAAAATAATTATATACGCATTCGCTCCAGTTTTCAATACGAATGAAAGCAACCGCTCCTTTCATGCGTCATGATAATCAAAAGAAAATGGAAGGAGTGTGTCATGAAAAAGACTTTTCCGGTCATCCTCGCTCTGGCGTTATCCGCGTGCGCCTGCGTGCCGCTCGCTCCGTCGAGCGGGTCCGCCGGCATCGATCTGGTCCCGCCCGTGCTCCTGCGGGCCTCCGCCGAGGGACCGAACCGCATTGTCCTTGAATTCGACGAACCGCCCGTGCCGGGCGACGGACCGGTCGAAATCGAACCCGACCTGGCGATCGCCGGCCGCGAAGCGAGGGACAAGACAATCCTGGTTTTTACCGAGAGCGCCCAGAAGATCGGCGCTGAATACACGCTGCGCCTGACGGTGTCGGACGCGTGCGGCAATTCGGCCTGGCTTGCGGTCAGGTTCTACGGATACAATCCGTCACCGCCCCGGCTCCTCATCAATGAATTCATCACCCGGGGGTCGTCCACCCATCCCGACCTGGTCGAGATCAAGGTGCTCGAAGGAGGGAACATGGGCGGAGTGGCTTTTTACTGCGGGACCCCCGCGCGTTGGGACAAGCGGTTCGTGTTCCCGCCTTTCACCGTGTGCCGCGGAGATTTCGTTCTCCTCCACTGCAAGCCGCAGGGACTTCCGGAAGAAATCGACGAGACCGCTTCCCCGGACGCGTCAGGCGGCATGGACGCCTGCCCGACCGCCTACGATTTCTGGCTGCCGGAGGGAACGGGCCTTTCGGGCAACAACGGCGCTCTCAGCCTCTGCGATCGTCCGGAAGGAAAATATCTTGACGCCGTGCTCTACAGCACCAGAACCTCTGATGCGGACGCCGATTATCGGGGTTTCGGATCGTATGATGTCATGGAGCAGGCTGACGAGCTTGCCGCGGCCGGGGCTTGGATGGCTGCCGGTGAAAAAATCGCGCCCGAGGACGCCGTCAATCCCGACGCGTCGACCACCACCCGCTCTCTCTGCCGTTCGAGCGCTTCGGCAGATACCGACGGAAAGGCGGACTTTCATATTGTGCCCACCCGGAAATCAAGCTTCGGCCGCGACAATTGCGACGAGATATACACGCAATAAAAAAAAAGACGGTGAGAGGTTGCCCTTTTGGGACAGCCTCTCACCGTCGCGTTTGCATCAGGACACGTATTCCTTGAGGAATTCGTCGACGATGTGCCGCGGTACGGCGCCCACTTTCTTGGCCGCCGCCTCGCCTCCCTTGAACAAAATCATCGTGGGAATGCTCACAATGCCGAACCGCTCGGCGAGTTCCGGCTCTTCGTCCACATTGACCTTGGCGACGGCGAGTTTGCCCGAGTAATCGACCGCGGCCTGTTCCAGAATGGGATCCATCATCTTGCAGGGCATGCACCAGACCGCCCAAAAATCGACCAGCACCGGTATGTTCGATTCAAGCACTGCCTTTTGAAAGGTGGCCGTGGTGACTTTGATCTCTTGACTCATGAAGTTTCTCCTCTCTCTATTTCCTCTTCAGTTCCTTGAGCCGGAAATCGGAAATGACGCCGTGGATGTATTCGATGGTTCTTGCCAGCTGTTTTTTCTCCGCTTCCTTCAATACCGGCTCGTGTTTCTGTTTCGCGGACTCGATCATGTCTTCCAGCTCGTGAAGGAAAAACGACGATTCGAGAATGTAATCTTTTTCCTCCTTCTCGAGCAGGACGTAATCGCGCGGGAAACGGGCAAGGTGTGCCAGGTAGCGCTCGAGGCGGACGGCCACTCCGCTCCGGGGTTTGCCGCCGAGGGTGTGAAGCTGACCCTCCAGGGCGATCATGCTCTTCGTGTTGACCGAAGAGGAGATGGTGCGGAGGACGGAGTAAAGACTCGGCCAATACTCCTGCTCGAGTTTGTTCAGGGCGCCGTACAGTTTCCGGACCTCTTCGCGGGCGTCGGAATGGATGCGGAGATCGGGGTATTTCGCGATTCGCCTCCGGTTTTCGTCCAAGACCTGGTCGACGAACGTCTTCCCCGCTGGTGCGGGCTTGGCCGGAGGTTTTTCCATGACCTTGGCTTCCTCGCGTTTTACCAGCTCCTCGACGGCGCTGATTTCCGCCAGCAAAAAGGTGGAAATATCGACGCCGGCTTTCAGGGCGTCGACGTAACGTTTTTCAAAATTGCTTTTGTGACGCGCCGGTTTGAAGTACTTGAAGACGTATTCATCGTACTTTTTCCTGATCTTTTCAACAGTTTTCGAAATTTCCGTCGGCGTCAATTTTTTTACTGCCATGTTTATATATAGGTAAAAAAACGCGGGGAAGTCAAGGCTGCAGGATGCATGTCCCCTTCTCGGCGGCCGCACTTATCTGCGATCAAAATTCTCAACTATGAACGGCGTTCTCAAGATTCCGAAAAAACTCCTTCACGAGCGAGGGATCCTTCTTTCCCGGGGCGGCCTCCAGCCGGGTCGAGGGGTCGACGAGCTCCGGACGGAAGCGCTCGACGATTTCCCCGATATTATCCGGGCCGATTCCGCCGGCCAGCCACAAGGGCCTGCCGGAAGCGACTTCGGCCACGAGTTCTGGGTCGATACGGCGGCCCGTACCCCCGCGCGCGTCGGACGCGTAGGCGTCGATAAGCACTCTGGGGCAGTGGAACCGATCGAGTTCGGCGACGTCCTCTCCATCCCTGATTCTTACCGCCTTATAGTACGGGAAAGCCCCGGAGTAACAATTCCCCGGCTCCTCGTCTCCGTGGAACTGGACGGCCTGGATGAAGCCGCCCGATAAGAGCTCGACGACATCCTTTTCCGGCCGCGCCTCCGGACCGGCCACCACCACCCCCGCTTTCAGGACGCCGACGTCGGCCAGGCTCCGGATGAAAGCGGCGTCGGTCCTTCGCGGCGACGGCGCGAGTATGAAGCCGATAATGTCCGCCCCGCATTCGGCGGCGAGAAGGGCGTCCTCGCGGTTGGTGATCCCGCATACCTTAACGAGCGGCCGCTTCCCGCCGCCCGGCCGGGAATAAAGCCTGCCCCAAAAATCCGGCGCCGCGAGCGAAAAGGCGGTGACAAGCTCTCGACCGAGTCCCGGATCGCGCATGAGCGCCTCCCCCACCAGGATCCCGGAGAAGCCCGAGCTCAAGGCCAGGGCCGCGTCCTCGGCCGAAAAGATGCCCGATTCATAGACGAGCTTGGTCGGCCAATCGACGTTTGTTTTGACTCGCAGCGGAAGGACCGGATCGATGGCGAAAGTCTCAAGGTCGCGGGAATTGATGCCGGTGAACTCGGGCGCGCAGGCGCGCGCCTTGGCCGCGTCTTCGGCCGAGTGCACCTCCACCAGCGCCGCCATCCCCAGGTCGCGGGCCCTGGCGGCGAGGCGACACAACTCATCCGCGGCAAGAAGCGAGGCGATGAGAAGCACGGCGTCCGCACCGGCCCGGTGCGAGACTTCGACGTCCTCATCGTCGAGCAGGAAATCCTTCCTCAGAACGGCGAGGTCGGGAAAGGCCTGCTTGATCGCCAGCAGGTCGCCGAGCGAGCCCGCGAAGTGGTCTTCCTCGGTCAGGACCGAGACGCTCCGCACGCCCTGGGCGCGGTACGCGCCGGCCTGTGCGACCGGATCGGCCTGCGCCGCGAGGTCGCCCCGGGAAGGCGATCGGCGCTTCACCTCGGCGATGAGAAACGGCGGCCGGCCGAAGGGGACGAGCGGCTCCATCCGCCGGTCCGGCACCCGCGCGCCGAGCGCGTGTCCCTCGGCGGCGATCCGCTCCCGGCGCCGCGCCGCGATCCGGTCGCGGACGTTCATGAGGTTTTCGCCTCTTCACTCTTGAGATCGTGGCTCAAACGGCGCACGTCCTCGAGTTTCTTCTTTACGAGACCGCGATCGAGGGCTTCACGCGCGGCCTGGTAGCCTTCCCCGATCGAGGCCGCCTTGCCCGCCACGGCCAGGGCCGCGCCCGCGTTGAGGAGCGCGCAATCCCTCACCGCCGGCCGGCCCTTTCCCTCCATGATGTCGAGACCGATCCGGGCGTTCTCAGCCGGGCTTCCGCCCCTGAGCTCGTCGAGCGCATAGAGCGGCAGGCCGACGGACTCGGGGTTGAACACGTAGTCGCGCGGTTTTCCGTCCTCCCGGATTTCGACGATGCGGCTCGGTCCGGTCACCGAGATCTCGTCGAGACCGTCCAGGCCGTGCACCGCCATGACCCGTTTCACGCCGAGCAGTCGGGCCGCCTGCGCCTGTTTCTCGCAGAGGGACTCGTCGTACACGCCGATGAGTTGCGCCTCGGCCTCGGCCGGGTTGGCGAGCGGGCCGAGCAGGTTCATGATGGTCTTGATGCCCAACTCCCGGCGCACGGGACCGGCGTGTTTCATGGCGCCGTGGTAGAGCGGCGCGAAGAGGAAGGCGAAATTGGCCCGGCGCAGGAGCTCCGCGGCGCTTCCGGGGTTCAAGTCGATGCAGATCCCGAGCTCCTGGTAAAAATCCGCCGAGCCCGAGCTCGAGCTCGCGGCCCGGTTGCCGTGTTTGGCCACGCCCGCGCCGCAGGCGGAGACGATGAGCGCGGCGAGCGACGAGATGTTGAAGGTGTGAAGACCGTCGCCGCCCGTGCCGCACGTGTCGACGACCGGGAAATCAATTTCGATTTTCTGTTTCTTGCGCTTGAGCACCGAGGCGCACCCGGCGATCTCGGCCGCGGTGTATCCCTTGATGTTGAGGGCCACCAGGAATCCGGCGGTCTCGGCGATGTTCAAGTTCGCGTCGGTGAGCTCCTCCATGAATCCTTCGGCCTCCTCGAAGGAAAAATCCTCCTGCCGGAGAGCCTTGGCGAGCATCGCCTTCACCGGATACGCCTCCCGCTTGTAGTAGATGAAATTCTTGAGGAGGGTTTTGCCGAGGGCCGAGGCGATCGATTCGGGATGGAACTGCACGCCCTCGAGGACGTACTGTTTGTGGCGGATGCCCATCACCTCGCCGTCGTCGGCGGTGGCGGTGACCTCGAACTCGGGCGGAATGGTGTCCTTCCGCACGGCCAGGGAATGGTAGCGGGTGAAGACGGCCCGGCGGGGCAGGCTCCGGAACAGGCCGCGGCCGTCGAGGGTCATCTCCTCGGCCTTGCCGTGCACGATGCGCCGGGCGCTCTCCACGCGCGCGCCGAAGGCGGCGGCGATCGACTGGTGCCCGAGGCACACGCCGAGAACAGGGACCTTGCCGGCCAGGGCGCGGATGAGCTCCACCGAGATGCCGCCGTCGTCGGGCGTGCCCGGTCCCGGGGAGATGACGACGCCCCGCGGGTTGAGCTGCTCGATCGTCTTCACGTCCACCGCGTCATTGCGGAAAACCTTCACCGGCTCGTCGGTGATCTCGCAGAAGTACTGATAGAGGTTGTAGGTGAACGAATCGTAATTGTCGATGATGACGTACATAATGTACTCCTTCGTCGGAAGTATCCGGTATCGCATCGAACCGCGGCCCGGCCGCGGATCAGGAAGGTTTTAAAACTACGGATGGGCCGCGGATGGGAACGGATAAGGAGAAAACCGAGAAAAGAAAATATCAAAATGAAACTCCATCTTCTTCCCTTCTTTTTCCATCTGCGTCTTATCCGTAGTTTTTTCAGTCCCCCCCTGATCTGTGTGAATCGAGACATCACACCTGCCTCACTCTGCGGCCAGGCCGCAGGCCTTCATGAGGGCGCCGAGCTTGTTGGCGGTTTCCTCGAGCTCCTTGTGCGGCAGGGAATCGTAGACGATGCCGGCCCCGGCCTGCAGGACGAGCAATCCGTCCTTTTTCAGGGCGCAGCGAATGGCGATGCAGGAATCGAGGCTTCCGCCCGGCTCAACGTAACCCACGATCCCGGCGTAGAATCCCCGCTTGGGCTTCTCGAGCGAGTCCAATACCTCGATGGCCTTGATCTTGGGGGCGCCGGAAACGGTGCCGGCCGGGAACGAGGCGCGGAGGGCGTCGAGCCCCGTTTTGTCCGCTTTCAGCGTGCCGGTCACCTCGGAGACGATGTGCATCACGTGCGAGTATTTCTCAATCGCCATCATTTCCGTGGGCGCCACGCTTCCCGGCTCGCACATGCGTCCCAGATCGTTGCGCGCCAGGTCGACGAGCATGAGGTGCTCGGCGCGCTCCTTCTCGTCGGCCAGGAGCTCCTTCTCGAGGGCCGCCTCCTCGACCGGGTCCTTCCCGCGGCGACGCGTTCCGGCGAGCGGCCGGATGAGGGCCTGACGCCCCTCCACCTTGACGTGCACCTCGGGCGAGGCGCCGAAGAGCTGGAATGCGCCGCAATTCAGGTAGAACATGTAGGGCGAGGGATTGAAGGAGCGAAGGTTCCGGTACCCCTGGAGGGCGTCCAGGTCGGTCTTGACGTAGAGTCGGCGCGAGAGCACGCCCTGCAGGAGATTGCCGCGGATGATCTCTTCACGAACCTTCTCCACGCCTCGCATGTACTCCTCTTCCTCGCCCTCTCTCTTCACGATCTCGGCGGAGACCGTCTTCCGCTCCCCGGCCATAAAGTTGAAGTCGAGGTCGTTCAGGCGGGACTCGATGTCGTCGAGCTCCTTCTCAAGGTCGACGGCCGTTTCTTTGTAATTGAGGCCGATGAGAACTATCGTGTCCGTATAGTGATCGAACAGCAGGAACACGTGCCCGAGGAGGAACATGGCGTCGGGCAGGCCGAACTCGTCGGTTTTGGGCTTGAGACGGATGGTGTCGAAGTGAGCCGCGAACTCATAGGTCAGAAATCCGATGCCGCCGGCCGGGAAAGGGTATTCCGGCTTGGCGCCCGCGTGCTGGTTGGCGAAGTACAGGAGCACGTCGAGGATGTCCCGGTATGCGCCCTTGAGCCGGAATCGTTTGCCCTTGGTCTCCATCGAAATTTCGTCGCCCGTCTGCACGATGCGCGCCGCCTCCTTCACGAGGAGGAGGGACCAGCGCTCCTTGCCCCTGTGGAACGACGCCGACTCGAGCAGCGCTTCGCAGGAAAGCTTCTCCGCCAGCGAATACGGCGTGAACCGCTCGCCCGGCAGGGTGCGTACGATCAGGTTTTTCGTTCGAACCGCGCTTTGCATCATCATCAATCCTTTCACCGTCATTCTTTCGACCGCCGTCGCGCTCGCGACGCCCGAATCCACCGCCTTCAAGGCTCTCTGCGGCTTTTACTCACTGTCGTGGAATGCCGGCCTGAACGCGGGAAGGCGTCCGCAACCGGCGGAAGGATCGAAACCTAAAATCGCTCCGCCGGTCAGGCGCAACAGCGCCACGACCGGGAGGGGAATACCACCGAATGTCCGAGAAACCAGTGTTTCTTCATATAGAAACACTGTAACAAATTACAATTCCCGTGTCAAGGGGTTTTTTGTGGATCAACTTCCTGAAGAGAACTACGGATAGGACGCGGATAAGAGGAGAGGAAAAAAGGAGAAGATAAATAGAGTCGAAAAATACGGTGACAAGCAGAGAGAATTACAAGCCGTTTATTTTCCTGAAACTTTTTTTAAGTTAATTATTTCTAGATTCTCGAGTTTGCTAATAGCCTTTTCCACTTTCAACTTCGACTTCATTCACTCCAGCTTGTTCTCTCTTCAAGACTTTCCATTATCCGCGCCCTATCCGCGTCATCCGTAGTTTTTCTTCTTTTTCGCGAAATTGTTTGACACCTCCGTCTTCGTTGCTGTATAATGAAAGCGTATCCTGGGAGGGAACATGAATAAAATTTTTTCTTCGAGCGACGCGGACGCTCTCGAGCGCCTGCGCGATCAAAAGCAGCGTGACATCAGGAAACCCGAAGGCAAGCCCGCGGTGGGGAAGTCCGATTCGCGCCGTCGCGCGGCCGGGGCCGACCTGCTCGACGTGGCCGACGAGGTGTCGGTCGCGGGAAACCGACTGACGCTCCGGTACGAGCGCACATTGCAGGGGCTCCTGGCGGTGCGGACGCTTCTCGAGGAGCCCGAGGGCGACCGCGAGGCCGGTCTGACGGCGATCATCGATCAGACGCGCTTTCAGGACGAGGCGGTGCTCTCCGACTACGCCAAGACGCTTCGCTTCGCCGTAAGCGACTCGGACCGGATCGCGATCGATTATCTGATCAGGATTTTTCAGGACAAACTGCAATCCTCGGCCAGAGACCAAATCATCCGGGAAAATCTCCAGGCCGCCTCGTCGCTGATGCCCGATGAATTGTTGAAAGGCGTCGTAAACGCTCTGCGGAGCGAAGGGCTGCCCCAGGTGTCGATCGCGCGGCAACGGGCGATCGAGCTTCTCCGCGCACTTTAGCGGGTTGTTGAGAACGTAGAGCTTTTTCAACGGCCTGTGTGAGAAGCTGACGGGCGACACTTCATCTCCTCATTTTTTTCGGTCTGCATCCCCTCCGTACCGCGCATTCGATCCGGCCGCCATGTCCTGCCTTCCATCCGTTTCCTCTTCCAGCAGCTCGGCCTTGAAACGGGCAAGCAGGTTGAGGGCGTCGAGCGGCCGCAACCCGTCGACCGACAGTCCCTTGATCGCCTCGAGCACCATTTCCGATTGAGAAAACAATGAAGGCTGGGCGGGAGCGCGTTCGGCGTCGGCTCCGGCGGCGACGGTCTCCCTCGCCAGCGTGAGGGCGTTTCGTTGGAGACGGCGGGCGGTCTTGATCACTTCCTCCGGCAGACCAGCCAGCTGCGCCACATGAACCCCGTACGAGCTGTCGGCCGGCCCGGGCTTTATCTTTTTCAAGAAAGCGATCGTCCCTTCCCGTTCGACGACCTCGAGGGAAAAATTGGCCAGCTTCTCGTGCTCGATGCGGGTGAGCTCGTGGAAATGGGTCGCGAACAGGGTCTTGGACCGCACGCGCTCGAGGATGAACAGCGTGACCGCCCAGGCGATGGCGAGTCCGTCGGCCGTGCTCGTGCCGCGGCCCACCTCGTCCATGACGATGAGGCTCTTGGGCGTCGCCTGACGGAGGATATTCGCCGTTTCGTTCATTTCTATGAGAAAGGTCGATTCGCCGCGCGCCAGGTTGTCGCTCGCTCCGACGCGGCAAAAAATGCGGTCCACCACCCCGATCTCGGCCGACTCGGCGGGCACGAACGATCCGATCTGGGCGAGGAGGACGATCAACGCCGTCTGGCGCAGGTAGGTGGACTTGCCGGCCATGTTCGGACCGGTGAGGATGACGAACGACCGCTGCCGTGTGTCGAGCGAGACGGAATTGGGCACGAACGCCCCGCCCGGCAGGTTTGCCTCCACCACCGGGTGCCGCCCCTCGCGGATCTCGAGACGCTCATGGTCACCCACCGCGGGGCAGGTGTAGCCGTACAGCGTGGCGGCGTAGGCGAAAGATTGGAGGACATCGAGCGCCGCCGCCGCCCGCGCCGCCTCCATGAGCTCAACGGTGACGTCCTTGACGGCTTTCCTCACCTTGAGAAAGAGGTCCCGCTCGAGATCCACGATCTTCTGGGCGGCGTCGTTCATCTCCTCCTCCCGGTCGATGAGCTCCTGGGTCGTAAACCGCTCCCCGCCCACCAGCGACTGGCGGCGGATGAAATGATCGGGCACCAGGTGGCGGTTGGCCTTCGTCACCTCGTAGTAATACCCGATGATCCGGTTGTAGCGAAGCTTGAGCGAAGCGATGCCGGTTTTCGTTTTTTCGGCTTCGAGCGAGCGCTCGAGCACCTCCCGCGTATGGTCGCGAATCTCGCGCAGCCGGTCGAGTTCGGCGTCGTAGCCGGGACGGATGAGGTTGCCTTCGGTGAGGAGGAGCGACGGCTCGTCGAGGAGAGCCTGCCGCACCAAATCGGCCGCTTCAGTCAACCGCCGCCGGTCTGTGCCCGCCGCGCGGGCGAGAAAGGGAGGCGCTTCCTCCCGTGAGAGCGCGGCCGTGACGTCGAAAAACGAGGCGAGCGATTGGGCCAGGGAGACGAGGTCCTTGGCGTGGGCCCGATCCATGGCCACCCGCGTGCCGAGCCGTTCCAGGTCGAGCGTCCGTCCCAAAAGCTCCCGCACCTTGGAGAGCACGAGCTGGTGTTTATGGAAAAACGATACGCACTCCTGCCGCTCACGAACTGCCTCAGGGTCGAGAAGCGGGGCGAGGATCCAGGAATGGAGGCGCCGCGCTCCCATGGCGGTTTTCGTGTGGTTGAGCACCTCGAGCAGGGTGAAGCGACGCGAACCGTCCTGGAGGTTCTTGACGAGTTCCAGGTTTTTCTGCGTCGACTCGTCGAGTTGGAGATGGCTGTTTTCCGAATACACCCGGATGTCGCGGATGTGCGGCAGCAGCGTCCGGGCCGTATCCTCGACATAGGAGAGGATGATGCCGGCGGCCGCCACTTCCGGCGCATCCGGCCGCAGCCCGAATCCCCGGAGGTTGACCACGCCGAAGGTCCGCTTCAACCGCTCGAAATTGGCGTCCAGGTCGAAGCTCCACGCCGGATAGCGGTTGACGACGAGGTTGTCCCGCTCGCCCAGGAGCCGGCCGATGAGCGGGTCTGAGGCGAGCAGCGATTCCTCGATGATGATCTCCTTCGGGTCGAGGCGGTAGAGCTCCCGCTTGAGCGGCTCCTCGGCCCGCTTATGGGGAAACCGCGTGGCGGCGAACTCGGCGGTGGAAAGGTCGATGGAGGCGAGCGCGACCATGTCCTTCACCCGCGCCAGGGCGACCAGATAATTGTTGTGCGAACGATCGAGCAGGCCCTCGTCCACCAGCGTGCCCGGCGTGATGATCTCCACGATTTCCCGGGTCACGATCCCCTTGCCCGGACGGGGCTCCGAGGTCTGCTCGCACACGGCGATTTTCTTCCCCGCCTTGATAAGTCGGGCGATGTAATTGGCGCCGGCATGGTACGGAATGCCGCACATGGGCACGCCGTTCCGCTGCGTCAGGGTGAGATCGAGGAGTGAGGATACTTCCCGGGCGTCATCGTCGAACATCTCATAGAAATCTCCCAAACGAAAAAAAAGGACGGCGTCCTTGTGGTTGTGCTTGATTTTATTGTATTGAGTCATCATGGGAGTTGTTGTTTCGGGCATAAATGGATTATATTTGAATGGATGGCGGAACACAAGGCCGGCGGATGCGAGCCGGTCGCGGGTCTCCGCTCCGCGGGAAGGAAACCGCAGTCCATGATGAACGACGCCATTCTCTACGGTGAGGCGGACAACGATATTTTCATTCGGGCGTTGGGACGGGTGACGGTCAATATCTGCTATGAGCTCCGCGATCGGATATTCACCCGTTTGGGCGATCTGCCCCACGTGGGGAACATTTACATCGATTTGTCCCGCTGCGATTACATGGACTCGACGTTCATGGGGATCATACTCGGGATCAACAAGAAACTCAAAAATGTAACCGACACGGGATTGACGCTCGTGTGTCCGACGGTTGAGTGCAGCAATCTCTTCACCGCGCTCAATATCATGCGCTTCTTCACCGTCCACGAAGGCCTCGTGTCCTTCCCTTCCACGCTGGAAACGATCTCGTCGAGCCACAGGCCGACGCCCGACTTCATGCTCGCCGCCCACGACGAGCTGGCGGAGGTCTCGTCCGCCAACGCGGACAAGTTTCGCATTCTCCGGGAAATACTGCAGAAAAAAGTGATCGAGGAACGGCGCAAGGCCACCGAGCGGGGCCTCGAAATCGAAGAGGAGACCGACGAAGAGCCGCCCCCCCCGTCGCCCACCATTGTCATGTCCGACGATTGATCGTCACTCGATCCGCGTGAACGCTTCAACGGGAAAGAACGCTCGCCGCGTCAGATAGTACGCTCCTGAAGCGAATCGAGATATCGCTTCAGGATGAGCGCCGCGGCGATTTGATCGACTTTCTCCTTATAGGCGCGGCGGCGTTTTCCGTGTGCGCGGATGACGGCTTCGGCTTCGCGGCTCGAGTAACTCTCGTCAATGAGCCGGCAGGCGACGGCATGTTGCTCGAGAAGCGCCCGGATCCGGCGCGCGAGACGGGCGGGCTCCCGCTCCGGACCGCCCGCTTCCCCCGGGCACCCGATGATCACCAGGTCGACGTCCTCGCGGCCCGCGATCTCAAGCACGTCGGCGACCAGGCGCTCCGGGGTGGTGAAGGGAAAAGTCGTGAAGGGCCGGGCGAAGAGCCGCAATGGATCGGAGAGGGCGACACCGACGCGCCGGGTGCCGACGTCGAGTCCCATGATCCTTTTCATACGTTCGTACCGGACGGGCGGCGGGCCGCCGGTTCACCGGCTGAGGTATTCGATGACATCCTGGGTTATGTCGACGTCCTTGGAATAATACATGATCGCAGGATCGGTGGTCTTCAGGATGAGCGAGTAGCTGTCCCGCACCGCGATTCGCTCGATGACGTTCAGGATATCGCCGTAAAAAGCGCTTGACTTGCTGACCGCTTCGAACTTCTTGTCGTACTCGAGTTTGCGATAACGATATAGATCCCTTTGGTATTCCTTCCGCTCGTTCGCTTTTTTTTCGTATTCGAGCGCCGCCCGGTCGTCCTGATCGTTTTTGGCTTTGGCCTGGAGCGCTTCCAGATCCGTGATCTCCTTGCTGATTTTATTCAGCTGGGTCTCCGTCTCGGTCCAGTAGTCCATGAGCTCCTTGACGGCCGGGGATTTGGTGTAAAAGGCATTGACCACCTTGTTCATGTCGACGACGCCCACCTTGGTGATCTGCTGTTGACCGTACGCCGCGACGCCGGCCGATAAAAATAGGGCGAATCCGATCGCCGCGAGGCGCGCTGGATTCCGCATAATCGTCCTCCTTCCACCCTAAAACGGATTGATGTCGACCGAGAATACGAGGTCGAGGCTGAATTGGTCGCTAAATTTGAGGGCGCCTTCTTCGGGCACTATCTGCCCATTTACTATTTTCCAGCGTTTGGCCAGATAGAGCCGCATGGGGATGCCGGGAATGACGAGCCGTAAACCCGTGCCCGCCGACCAGTAAAAATCCGAATCCTTCATGGCGGCGAAATCAGACGGTTCCTTCCAGAACCCGACGGCTTCAACGTAAAATATGGTCCACCAGAGCACCTCCTGGACGATGGGCATGCGCAATTCGATTTTATTGTCCCAGAGCACCTTGCCCCGCCAGCGCAGGTACCAGCCGCGGCCGACGAACATGCCGTCCACCCGGAAGAGATCGTCTTCCACGGTGACCTCGTTTTCACGGAAAAGGGGCGGCAGGATGAAGTTGATGTCGCTGTGAACGGCGAGGATGATCTTGAAGCTCCATGCATCGCTCACCGGAATATCGAAAAACTTCAGGTAAGCTTCGCCCTCGGACGCGAGTCGTATATAGTGTCTGTCTCCCAAGAGGAAATCACCGATGAACCCCACGTACTGCGAGAGGTAAAAACCCTTCTCCGGGTTTTGAGGAACGTCGGTTCCGTTGAGGAAAAGCGTCAAGCCGAGGCGGTTGATCAATATCCACCGGTTCCATTCATCGCGTAAGACGTTTGAAAACGGCCGGTCACTCGCCGGATCATAATAGATGTAGGAGAGCGTCGAAGAAGGCTCAATCCTGAATCCCAACAAGCCAAGCGGCAAATCCAGGGAATAGCCTCCGGCCAGCCCCAGCCTGAACTCGACGTTGTGATACTCCATGGTATAATCCGCCGGAATGCCCTGGCCGCTGTCGAGAGCGTTTTGATAATCTTCCCAGCTGAGGAAGGGATCGGGGAACGCGTTCGGTTCATCGCCGTTGAACGTGGGACCGACCAGCCAATCGATCGGCACATTCTGGACGAGCTCGTGCTTGACGGAGAAATTAATGCCCCCGAGGATGCGTTGTCCGAACATCCAGTTGTTCTCGTAGGTGCCGGACAGACTCTGCTGGGTGGTCGTGAGATTGAGATTGGTGCCCGCGGTAACCCCCATCCCGAGAAAATTCTTATCCACCAAGTTGGCGTAGGCCGTGAAGGGGAAATCGCCGGGAACGATGCTTCCGCCGACCTCCAGGTTGGCGGTCGGCGTCTCCTCGACCGTGATGAGGATGTCGATCAATCCCTCTTCGATCCCCGGCGTCGGCTCGAACACGAGGTTGCGGGAGAAGTACCCCGTCCGCATGAGGTTGATGTAGCCGCGCTGGATCTTGGCGCGGTTGAATACGTCGCCCTCCTCGAAGGGAAGCTCGCGCCGTATGACGGCCTCCCTGGTCTTGGTGTTGCCCTGGATGATGATACGGCCGATGTGCGAACGGTCGCCCTCCACGAAGGTGATTTCAAAGGAGATGACTTTTTTCCCCTCGTCCACCTTTTCGTTCGAATTGATCTGCATGGTGACGTAGCCGTTGTCGTAATACAGGTTCACCACCTTCATGAAGTCTTCCTTGTACTTTTTCTTGCTGAGGATGTCGCCCGTTTTCTGGCGGAACAGCGCGGCCAATTTTTCCGTGGAGAAAATGTTGTTGCCCTGGAATGTCGTCGCCCCGTACGTATACTGGGCGCCTTCATTGATATAGACGGTGAGAATGATGTATTTTCGCTGTTCGGCCTCGTTCAGTTCGATCTGCTTGTCCACTTTTTCCACTTTCGCGAAATAGTAGCCGTGATCGGAATAATACGTTTCGATCGCGTCCGAGTCTTCCTTCAGCTTGTTCTCCTGGTAGTCGCTGTTGGCGAACAGGGCGGGCTCCTTGGTCTGCATGAGGCCCTTGAGAGTTCCTTCCGAGGCGAAGGTGTTTCCGGAAAACAGGATTTTTTTCACGGTCGTCTTCGGGCCTTCCGCGATGACGAACGTCAGATCGACCATCCCGTCTATGTCATTGACCTTGTCGGTGTACGTGACGTCCGCGTCGAGGAAGCCTTTGTTCCGATAGAGCGCCTTGATCGCGTCGACGTCCATCTTTACCTTCGCTTCGCTCCAGACCGCCCGCTCCTTGATGAGAACGGCGTCACGCAGTTCCTTCTCCGACATATTGTTGTTCCCGCTGAACTGGATCCGGGACACGAGCGGCCGTTCCTTGACCGTGAAACTGATGATGACCGATTTCTTTTCCGGATCGCCGGGGATGGCGTCGGCCTCAACGGTCTCGAAAAACTCGAGCGCGTAGAGCTTGTTCTGCATTTCCCAGTAGATGTCGTACGAAAATGGTTTGTTCCGGTACGGGGAGAGGAGCGTCAGCAATTCGCCTTCGGTCACCTGTTTCAGGCCTTGAAACTGGAAACCGACGACGGGTTTTCCCATGAACCAGGAGCTCTCTGGCTGCTGCGCCTGGAGGACGCCGACGGCGAGCCAGAACAAGAGGAGGGCGGCGGAGATACGCTTCATATGTAAGGGCTCCTTTTAGTGTACAAGTGTCAGAATGACATTCCCCATTTAAAGGTGATTTTATTGTCCGGCAGGAAGAATGTCTCCCAGTGCTCTGGGGTGATAGACCATTTTATAGTGAGAAAAAAAGGCGTTGTCAACTCAAGGCTGAATTCCGATTCCACGTTCACGTTGCCGAACGTCTGTCCCGCACCGGTCTCGGAGGAGCGCGTGAGATCGGTCCTGATTCTCACGATCGTCTCGAAGAACAGATTGTTCCTTTCGTCGAGGTACTTCTGAAAGCTTATCTCGGTGTTGTTAAGGTAGCGGCCCATGCTGATGGCCGTGTCCGGGGCGAGATTCTCCTCGGAATTGAACACCGTGTCGAGGATCAAATTGGTGATGAACTGCGTGCGGATGGAAAATCCGTCCAGGTTCAGAAGCCGCTTCATCTTCTGCTCGAGCGGATGGAGCAGGACGAGCTGGGTGAGGACGTCCCCCCCGATGTCGCTCACGATCGACGTCAGGTATTCGTCGCTGTTGCTTGCCGACGTATTCTGGATCACCCCGCCGAGGGCGAGGTACCGCTCGGTGATGGGGAGGGGCGGGTCGGAATCGAAAACCGGGGCGAAATCCTTCAGGTGCTGATTGGGCACGCTCATGGTGATTTTCACGTCCTGGTCGTTGTACCGGACGATGCGTTCGGCCTTCAGGTTGAGGAGCGGATTGAAGTCGAGCTGGGTCTCCTTCAGGCTCAAGGAGCCCTCGCGGATCATGAAGCTCCTCTCGAAGTAATAGACGTCGCCCCCCTTGAAATTAATGTCGCCGTCGAGGGAAAACTCATCCTTAAGCTGGTTGTATTTGACGGTGATGCCGGCACCCGGTTCCGACACCATCCTCAGGATGGGGAATTCCCGGGCCGGCCAGTAAAATTCAACCTGCTTGCCGGTTTGGAGATCGAGATCGACGACCAGGTTGGAATCCGACGCTTCGGCGTTTTTTCCCGGCTTCGAACTGCCCAACACGACGTCGGATTTTTGGACAAACAGCGACCCGTCGATGGAAACCCCCGATTGGTCCGCCGTCAGGATGAGCGCGGGAGTGGTGACATATCCGTCGAAGGCGAGGATGTCCAGCGGCAGCGTCAGATGCGCGCCCAGCGGATCGTCGATCGCAAAGCGGGTCGTCAGGCGGGAGATATTCCAATGGTCTACAATCATCTCGGCGAACACCGAGACGGGGCAATTCCCCACTTTCGTGTCGGCTTGGCGGAAGACCGCCTTTTTCTCATTGATCTCAAGGACGCTGGAAAGCGGTCCGACCGGATCGGCGAGGGCGAGAGACGAGGCGGCCATGCCGTCGACCGTGAGGACGCCGAAAAAATCAGGATCAACCGCCGGGCCCGAGATGGTGAGATTGCCGCGCGCGATCCCGTCTCGAATCACGAAAAACGGGGTATTGACGAGCTCGTTGATCGCGGGAAGAAGAAGCACCACGCCGTCCGCGCGAGCCTCGATCCTGTTGTCCGCCAGCCTGCCTTCAAAGTGGCCCTGGAGCGGAAACGGTGCGGCAAGATCAAAATGGAACGCGCCGTCTCGCTTCATCTGGCCCATGAGCACTTCATCGGGGCCGCCGGAGACGTTGAAACCGTTATGGTCCAAGAAGAATCTGAGACTCCACTCGTGAAGTTCGCCTTCCTTGGCGTCGCGATTGACGACCGAGAAAGCCCCATGCACGTTTTTATCCAGGATGGCGGCGAGCGGCTCGTTTGTCCTGAAATCAGCGATATATGTCTGCAGAGAGACATCGGCGCGGACCGGGTGATTGCCGGCGCTCACGGAAGCGCGTAAATTCAAGGTGCCGGCGCGAAGGTCGAACGTGCCGTCACCGGATAAGACCGTAAGAGTACGGGCGTATGACCCTTCGAGCGATTTCAGCGTGATCCCGTCTTCTCGGAGTGAAACGTCCGCCTTCAGCGTCACCGGTTCGCCGTTCAGTCGCCCGTTGCCGAGCGCGGCGGATAGGTCGACGGCGGGAGCGGACAAGGGGCCGTGCAGGGTGAGTACGCCGCTCGCATTGCCGTGGAGCGCAAGATCGCCCCAATGCTCCAGGGGGCTGTTCTTGAAATAGAGCGTGAGATCGCCGCTGCCCGGCGACAGGTTCGCGACGGCAGTGTAATTCTCCACCCGGTTCTCATCCTCGAGGTAGAGCCAGCCGTCGGCACGCGGTTCGGGGGATAAGCGCAGGTCGAAGCTGCCGTTTCCCGAAAGCGAGGAAATTTTATCGCGATACGACAATTCCGCGATCTGCATTCTGCCGCCCGAAAGCGAGAACCGAATGTCGGCCGAGGCATTCTCCATCCCGGGAATGAGCCTGGGAATCCCCGTGACGAACGTCCGGCGTGAAACAAGCGCGAGGTCCCCGGACGGCGAGAGGGTGCCGATCCAATCGAGGGTGGCGAACACCTTGTGCCCCGGCAGCGGCACGGGAAGGGAGGCAACGCGCAGGGCCAGATACTGCCCGCCGGCCGATTGCGGCACGAGCATGAGGGAGAAGCCGTACGAGCCGCTCATCATGATCCCGGCACCGGGAATGTAGCGGCCGTCGAACGCGTATTTCTCCTTGTTGACGGAGACGCCGGCGGTGAAATCGAATCCCGCCTTCTTGCGCCAGCGGAAATCGATGTCGCCCGCGAGCGCGTATCCGGCCCACGATCCGCGCAACGGCGAGATTTTCAATTCGTCGTCGCTCGCCTCGACGTCGAAAGCGAGACGGTTGGTTGAATTCCGAACATCCTTGACCGAGATGTCCGGCGCCGTGAAACGGTAGGAATTGAAATCGGTGGAAAATGAAAAAGGCGCGCTCCACAGCACCGTCTGCAGGTCGCGATCGAGCGTTTCCGAAAAACGATCCGCCTTGGTGAAGGCCCGGTACGGGAAATTGAGAGGCACCGAGGTGAACGCCCCGTCGATCGCCAGCCGATACCCGCGTTCGTACGTCAGGCTGCCGTCGAGGGTGATGGAATTGTCGCTCACCGGCAGATCCAGGGCCGATGCGACGGCGAAGCGCAGTTCACCCTGACGGGGGAACACGTCGAGGATGAACGACCGGAAGCCGGCCGAGCCGATTCTCACTTTTTCGCCGGTCAAGGTGACCGAGTTGTCGCTCCGCTCGACGGTGAGATCGGCATTGAGGTCCTCGCCGATGGCCGTTTTTACGTCGGTCAGCCTGAGCCTGCCCTCCGGGAGGATCGTTTTATAGATGACGTCGCCCGAGAACTCGATCCGGCCGACGGCCGAGGAGATCGTGACGGGATCGAATTCGATCCTGTCTTCCGTGCCCCTGATCCGCGAATGGAGGCGCACGGCGACCGGAGAGACGCTTTCGGACAGGAGTCCGTCTAATGTCAGGGAAAAGTCGAGATCATTGCGCGGCACCTCATAGCGGAGGGAACCGTCGGCCGAAATGCGGGAAGAGAGCACCGGACGGAGGTCATGCAGCTTGTCCGTGAAGGCGATAAGATTCTGCGGCGCCAGGTCTTCGGCCAGAAAACTGGCGGACAGCACCTCGCGGTCGAGCGAGTACCTGACCGACAGGTCGAGCGGCGACCGATCCTGGACCTTGGTGATATCGAGCGTTCTGTCCTTCAGACCGATGTGAAACTGCTGCTCCTTGAGAATGACGTCGCCCGCCTTGAACGATTCCACCCGGAAATCGGCGTCGAGCAGCGAAAAATCCTTGGTGACCCTGCCCTGCATGTCCAGGTTCGTGGTGAGGTCGGGCCCGCGAGCCGCGACCGCCGTACCGGCCTCGCCGCGAGCGTGGAAAACGAAACGCAGAAACGAATCCTCCGTTTGCACGGAGGCGAAGAGATTGCGGAAGGCGTATTTGGCCTCGCCGTCCGTGTAGACGAGACTGACATTGCGTCCGGAAAGGGAAAATCTGTTCGAAAGCCGATATTCCTGGTTTGAATCGCCGAAGATGCTCTCGAGGAAAACGATGAGGGCGCTGTCTTTTTTTGCGTCGAAGGCGGCCTGCCCGTCTTCGATTTCGATTGTGACGATCGCCCGGAGCTTGTCGCGCTCGAAAAAAAGCGACAATAGGTCGTAATGCAGCCTGATTTTTTTTACCGCCAGTATCACGCGTTTCTCTGCGTCGCATGAGGAGATCGTGAGATCTCGAATTTCTATGGATTGGAAGAACGCGGGCGAAATCCTGCGATACGCAATATCGTACCCTGTGCGCTCACGAAATGATGCGAGTATATCTTCACGAAATGACCCCATGGCGAGATGGGCGGCGCTGAACAACGCCACCATGCCTACGGCCAGCACTGTGAAGAGCGCGAGCGCGGAGAAAAGCACCTTTCCTTGAGCGGGCCGCGGCTTCGCCGTCCCGGCCTCACGTTTCATCACGTCTTTTTCCCTTATTGTCCCGGGTCCTCCCCGGCGACGGTTCTCCGTATGATTCCCGGAGTCTCCCCGCACCGCCTTCCGTTTTCGGCGTCACCGGGCGGAAAAGGCGGCTGGGCGGCTCCTCTATTGAATTAATATATCATACCCCGTCTCAAATTTATAGTATATCGCATCGGTGAATGCAAAAATAAAAACCTGATGACAACCGCAATCTTCCCCGCCTTGTCGACGACCGGATTCCATCAATAAATGATCCGAAACGGCCAATCGTTACAAAAAAGCGGGAAAAACGCGGGCGGGGTTGCCGCCAACAGGCGGGGTTGCCGGACGTTTGCGCGCGTGATATTGTGACGCCATACGACATGGAAACGAATCCGCAGCCCGTGCTTGAAAATTTCATCGTTCTTGAGGGGCTCGACGGGGCGGGCACCACCACCCAACTCACCCTCCTTGACCGGCTTCTCGGTGAAAAAGGAGTGCCGCACGAAGCGACCTTCGAGCCGACCGACGGTCCTGTGGGTGCATTCATCCGTTCGGTTCTCAAGAAGGAAAAAACCGTCCGGCCCGAGACACTCGCGTATCTATTCGCCGCGGACCGCGAGGAACACGTTTCAAGCCCGACGCGCGGCATCCGGGCCGCGCTCGCGTCCGGCAAGCTCGTGCTGTGCGACCGCTATCTGTTTTCGAGCCTCGCCTATCAATCGGTGTCGTCTGGTTTCGATTTCGTGCGCGGCCTCAACGAGCGGTTTCCGCTCCCCTCGCTTCTGGTGTACCTCGACACGCCCGTCTCGGTCTGCGCCGAACGGAGAAGCCGGAGGAGCGGGACGGAGCTCTTCGAACGGGACGATTTCCAGGAGCGGGTGGCGCGCTCGTATGAGCGGGCGTTCGGCTTGTACGCGCATTCGCCCATGCGCCTGGAGCGCATCGACGGGACGTATGCCGCAGAAAAAATCCGCGACCGGATATGGAATCTCCTCGCTTCCCTGCCGATAGTGAAAAGGTGAAGAAATTTTCCCCCCTTGCCGCATCCGTTTTCCTCGCCATTGTCCTCGCTGCGCCGGTATCGGCCGACCGCATTCTTTATGCCGAGCAGTACTACCGTCTGTACCACCAGCATTTCTACCAGTACCCCGACGATTCCCTGGAAAACATTTTTTACCTGCAGCGGGCCCTTCATTCGGATTTCGCCAACCCCTTGTACGCCATCGCCCGGGTGAAGGACAAGAACGAGTACAGGCGTTACATGGATCTTTTTCGCATGCACGTCAACTTGAAGATCATCGAGCAATACCTTCACATCGCGGCCAAATTCGACAAGTTTGAGGTGTATTTCTTCAATAAAGAGGGCCCCTGGAAGAACGCCATCCTCGACAGCCTCAATACCGCCGAATGGGCCTATCGCACCGCCCTCACCTTCTGGGATGAGGCGCAGCGCTGGTCCCGCGAGGCCTTTACCCGCCGCGGAGTGCACCTGCCCGAGATACAGATGTGGGAAGACGAAAATCTTCGCATCGAAATCCGTGACCTCGACTACCGTCGCATCATCGAAGGGCACCTGGCGCGCCTGGCCCGGACCAGAGCGTACCTGGCCTCTCCATAAAATTGAACGCTGAAACTGATATACGATTATGAAACTTCACTCCCACAATAGAAAAGGACACGAAGCTCACGAAGAGGACGATGCACACGAAGAAGGAAAAGCAAAGGATAAAAACATATGGCGCATTCAATTTCAATGGAACTGACAATGCAATAGATGCCTTTTTCCTTTTTCACTCCTTCGTGCTTTTCATTTTCTTCGTGTGCTCGATCGAGAGTACGTTGCGAAATTCGTGTCCTCTCTTGGCAAAAAAAAGACATGTCCAAAAACTCTTGTCCCGCACCATACGGCTATCCTCTGCTCAATCATGGAAGGGGATTGAAAATAACCCTCAAATAGAGTATCATCCGTTTTTCGGTATTTAAAATTCATCGATCTGGAGCAAATATGATTATTAAAAAAACCACGTCCGGGGATAACACCATCCTGGTGGAAATCGAAGGATCGCTCTCCGGCGACGAATCGGTGCACGAGCTTGAAAACCTGCTCGCCGAGCTTGAAAAGAGCGCTCAACGCCATATCACGCTCAATTTTCTCAAAGTGCCCGCCATCAACTCCGCGAATCTGGGAAAACTCTTTTTATTTTTCAATAAGATACGCACCGAAGGCAGGACGCTCAGGATCAAGGGCTGCAGCGACACCCTCTATAAAACGTTCCAGCTGATCGAGATGGAGAATCATATCCCCTACGAACGCGAGGCGCCCTGAGGGGGATCCAGCCGATCCGCTATCCGGTCGCCTCGAACCGCCCGCCGCCGTCCATGACGGGCGCCGTCACCCCCGTCTTTCCCCGTGCGGTCGCCAGGACCAGCATGACATCTCCGAACCCCATCCTCTTGGCCGCCGCGTCGATCCGATTCTTGATCCACGCCGGCGCCGTTCCGACGGCCAAACCGCCCCAGGTGACGAGCCTGAGCACTTCCAAACCGGCGCGTTCCAAAAGCCGGGGCAGAGTCCGCTTCGAGAAAAGGAAGAGGTGGTCGGGAATGGCGCTGCGCCATAAAGAGCGGAACAGCCGCGCCTGCAGGCCTGCGATGTTGGGCGTGGTGATGATGGCGTACCCGTTCGGGGCGAGCACGCGCTTCACCTCCCGGAGGAACGAGTACGGATCGGGCACGTGCTCTATCAGGTGCGAAAAATGCACGAAGGAGAAAGACCCGTCCGGGAAACCGGCTTCCTCCAGGGGACCGATGAAGACGGGTATCCGGCGCTTCGCCATCCCGTAGCGCGCCGATTCGGCGCAGATCTCGACGCCCTGGACGCGAAAGCCCAAATGCTGCATGACGTCGAGGAGCTTGCCGGTGGCGCAGCCGACGTCGAGGAAGGTCTTTCCCGGAACGTTTGTGAAGAAGGACTCGTCGAAGCCGATGTCGCGCAGCCCCAGACGCATGAGCTCGAAAAAGTTGTCCTCGTTTTCGATTTCATAGTCGCAATACGCCTGCGCGTAGCGGCCCTTCAGGTCGTCGAAAACGGGCTGCGGGTTCTGGTACACCAGGCCGCACCCGGCGCAGCGCACGAAAGAGCCCCCCGGGACGCTGAAATGGGGCCGGACGGCGGCGCCGCCGCAGATCGGGCAGACGATGGTTATTCTTCTCTCCCGCTCGAAGGCGGCCGCGCTCGAATACGTTTTCATCGCCGTTCTCTCCCCGCCGGGGTCGATGTGCTTTCCACTCCCGGTACCATAAGTATCGACCGGTGCGTCCGAAACGGTGAGAAGGAAATCCTCACCGCCGATCCGGCGAAGGTAACGAACGCCGAAATTCCTCTTCACGTCTTCCCCCCCCGCAACGTCACCAGCACGATTTCCGGCGGGCTTCCCACCCGCAGCGGGAGGATCGTCGTCCCCAGGCCGCGGGAAATAACGAGGGTTGTCTCCCGCACCTTGACCACGCCTCCCCGGAAGCGGGCGCCGTAGGACGAGGGAACAGAGGGCGACCAGCCGAACAGGTTCACCTGCCCGCCGTGGGTATGGCCGGCAAGCTCGAGGTCGAGCCGCCCGTCCTTTTCCTTTTCCGCGAAATCGGGCTGGTGAACGAGCAGGATGACGAAATCGGAAGCCTTGGTGCCGGCCAGGGCCGGCGCCAGGTCGTAGCGCCACGTCCCCATCTCCCGCACCCCGCCCAGCCTGATCCTGCTCCCCGGGCGCTCGATCCAGAGGCCGCGGTCCTCGATCACGGTGACGCCGTTCGCGGACAACCGTTGCGCGATCTCCTCCTCCGCGCCCCGGTAATCGCCATTGCCCAACACTCCGTACGTTCCAAAGGGGGCCTTCAGGCCGCCCAGAATCCTGAAAAAAGCTTTCGCCTCCTCCGGCGGCACATCGACGTAGTCCCCGCCCAACAGAATCAGGTCCGGATGCAGGGCATTGGCCGTTGCCACCGCGCGCTCCGTGCGGCGTGCCGAAAAAAAGGGGCCGAAATGGAAATCGGAGAGAAAGGCGATGGTGAACCCGTCGAAGGCCGCGGGAACGTCGGGATGCGGAAAATCGACGCGCGTGACCGTCAAACCGGCGGCTTCGACGAGTCCCCAGCAGAAAAACGCCGCCAGCGCCGTCAAGACCGCCGCGAGCGGGAGGATGACGATTTTTTTCAGTAATCGAACCTTCACTTTCAATGGAACGCCTTTCATCGTATTACCACGAACGGCGGCGCGGGTAAAGCGGCCGTGCGCTCAATGTGCAATCATGAGCCGAAGGCTCAGCCGCGGGCGCTGGGCGAAACGCGGCGTCCTCGGGTATAATGCGCGCATCGTGAAAGGAGCCGCGCATGGTATACGGGAAAGAGTTGACCTTCTCCACCAAAGGCTTTTCGCAGGTGGCGGACATCACCGGGGAAGTGCAGTCGGCGGTGGCCGCCTCCTCGCTCGGCGCCGGGATCGCATCGGTCTTCGCGATCGGTTCAACCGCTTCGATTTCTACCATAGAATACGAGCCCGCCCTCGTCCGGGATCTCGAGGAGACGCTCGAGCGGTTCCTGCCCAGCACCATGCGCTCCCGGCATTCAGCCGCCTGGGGCGACGACAATGGATTCTCCCACCTCAGGGCCACGCTCATGGGGCCGGGGATCACCGTGCCGTTCCGCGACGGCGAGCTCATTCTCGGCACCTGGCAGCAGATCGTGCTCATCGATCACGACAACCGTCCGCGCACGCGCCGGGTGTACGTGCAGGTCGTGGGTGAGTGATTGTTTGTGTGCTCGATGATCGACTTCCCGAAGAGAACCACGGATAACACGGATGGCACGGATGTACACGGATAGGGTGAAAGGATAAAACTACCGTCACAAATCAGGATGAGTGATTAGGACATGTGAAGGGAATAAACACTTTATTCAATGTGGATTCACTTTACGATGTTGCCTATATTTCCCTGAACTTTTTCCCTTTTTATCTGTGTTATCCGTCTTATCCATGTTCATCCGTGGTTCCCCCCTCTTTCAAGGCAAGCCAACGGCAGGACTCAGAGCCCCAGGCTCCCGCGCACATCAAGCAGTTCCTCGAGCGCTTTCTTCACCTTGGGATCTGAGAAGAGCTTCTCCTTGTCGAGGATGAGCCTGTCCAGATCGGAGACCGATCGCTCGAGCGCGATCACCGCGTCCTTTAATTCCCCGGGCACGGCCGCAGCTTCCAGCGGCCCGGACGAATCAGCCAGCTCCGGGATACCGCGTTCCGCCTCGTTCAACCGCGCGGCCAGGCCGCGCAGTCGGGCGCTGAGCTTCTCGACGCCGGCCGTGAGCGTTTCGGCGTCGGTCGCCCGTCCCGCCTCGTCGATGAAATCGGAAAGCACGACCCGCTCGTTTTCAAGCACGCGTCTGTAATCGGCGTATCGGTTCGCGCAGCCGAAGACGCCGAGTCCGACGGCCAGAAGGGCGAATGACAAGACAAGCATGGCTCCGTATTTCATCGCCGTTTCCTTATGCATGGTATACAGCCCGGGCCGACGTTCTCAGGGCTTACTTCGAGGTCAGAGAAAACACGCCGTCCCATTTGACGGCGGGCGGCTTCCTGCGGTATTCCAGGCAGCGCGTCAGATAGACCTGCGAGGGCGCGTCGTCCGGCTTGAGCTTGAGGATTTCCTTGAAGGCGGCGCGGGCCTTGTCCCATTCGCGTTCCTCGAAAAGCTCGAGCGCGGCGTGGAACATGCCGATCGTCTCGAACAACTCGGGCCTGACCTTCTCCTTTTCGTCGATGAGCTCGTAGAGCCGCACCGGCTGTTTGATGCCGACCACCCGCACCCGGTCGAGGCGTCGGGCCAGGAACGACCCGCCGGCGGCCTTTTGCGTGGCCTCGCTCATGAGAATCCACGTGCCGTATTGCTTGTTCACGCCTTCCAGGCGCGAGGCCAGGTTGACGTGGTGTCCCATGACGGTGTAGTTGAGCCGGTTCGCAGATCCCATGTTGCCGACGAGCATCTCGCCGGTATTGATGCCGATGCGCGTCAGCAGGGGCTTGGGAGCGAGTTCCTCAGCCATGAGCTTTTCGTTCATGAGCGTTTCCGCCCGTTTCATGCGCACGGCCGCCAGACAGGCGGCGCGCGCGTGGCCGTCAAGGGCGGTGGGCGCGCCGAAGAAGCTGACGATGGCGTCGCCGACGTACTTGTCCAGATAGCCCTTGAGATCGATGATGATGTTCGCCATGTCGGTGAAATAGACGTTCAGGAGGCTCACCAGACGCGGCGGCGCCAGTTTTTCCGAGAACCCGGAAAATCCCTTGATGTCCGTAAACAGCGCGGTCAACTGTTTCTCCTCGCCGCCCAGGTTGATCTTCGACGGGTCGGCGACGATCTCGTTGAGAATTTCCTTGGAGACGTAATTGGCGAATGCGTGGCGAATGAAGTTTTTCTCCTTGGCCGTGCTCAAGAAATTGACGACGGTGAATATCACGAAAACGAGCAGGACGGAGGCGGCGGGAGCCACCAAACCGAGATAGACGCCCGAGAGGACGAAGACAAGGAGGATCCCTCCGGTCTCGGCCAGGACGGTCCCCAACCCGGCCAATACGGAAACGAGCGGGCGCTTGATGGCGAAGACGAAAAGATACGCGAGCAGGGTGAAGACCGCGGCGATGAGCGAGGTCACCCACCAGGGGACGTTGTCGAGGAACTGCTTCTGAAGGATGGTGTTGACCACGGTCATGTGCGTGCCCACGTTCTCGTAATTGCCGATAAAGGGCGTCACCCCCAGGTCGGTCGTGGCCGATGCCGTCCAACTCGTGAAGCATACGGCGCCGTTCATCCGGTCGGCGAGAAAATCGCGGATTTTTTTCAGCAAGGCGAATTTCTCTCGGCTGTCGCCGAAAACCCTGCGGGTCGTATCGATTATTTCCTTTTTCACCGCCGCGTCTTCGGCCAGAACGCTTTGCACAAGCTCCTCTTCCTTGGCGGGCGCCGTAAAGCCCGCGAGCGCCGTCAGGAACCGGTCATGCGCCTTTCGGTAATCGTCGATGTTCGTCCGCTCGCGGCCGGCGAGAATATCCCGAACCGAGGATTGGAGCGGCGCGTAAAAATCACCGAGAAATCCGATCATGCCCCGGCTCGGGGCAAGGGTGTAGGCGCCGAGCGCTTCCTTGTCCGCCAGGGTCTCCAGGTTGGAGACGATTTCGTCCTCCAGCTTGTCGAGCTGCAGCAATTCCTTGAACGATACGGCTTTGTAGCTGTGCTGTGGCTTTTGGCGCGTCCAGTTGATGAGCATCGTCCCGTCCTCGGTCAGGGGAATGACGATGTCGTCCGGGGCGGCCGCGCCCGGGCGGCGGGCTCCCTTCAACACCACCGCATCGGACTTTATTTCCACCGCCGGATCCCCCAGGTAATCGAGAAGGCCGACCAGACCGAGTTGGGGCATCGCTTTGTCCTGCAATTTGTAAAACAGATTGATGCGCCGGGTCACGCCGTCGGGCTGATCGATCTGACTCTCCGTGACCGGAAACCCGAAAGCCCTGGCGCCCGACAACACGGGCCCGACGGGCGGAACGATGTCGACGGCCGAGGCCGCAATCCGGCCGTTCACGGTCGCGTTCGACAGGAAGAACTTTTTTTGCAGGGCTTGATCGAGACCGGCCAGTCTTTTTCCCGGCTCGGCCTCCGGATCGAGGGACAGGTTGACCGCGAAAAAAGCGTGCCCGAACGCCCGCGCCGCGTTTCCGAGCATCTCGTCGCGGTTCTCGGTGATGTCGTTCATCCGGTCGAGGAGATCCTGTTTGGTCGAATCGATGGCGGCCGCGTAGTCCCGGGCGGCCGCGGGCAAGTCGCGGAGAGAGAGCATGCCGCGGCGCAATGAATCCTCCAGCCCGAGAAAATAATCTTTCAGATCGTTGAAAGCGGCGGTATACGTTTTGGCCGCCGCGGCGTAAGCGCCCGAGTTGATGCCGGGCGCGCTCGGCTGCTCGTAGAGGATGTCGAGGACGATTTGCGAGGCCCCGAACTCCCGCATATGAAGCATTCCCCTGGCCATGAGATCGCGCGGCCAGGGCCAGACGGTCTTCGAAAATTCAATGGCCGGATCGTCGACCGCCACCAGCAGGAGATGTTGATCGGCGGGGGGTTCGGGCCGGACGGCCAGGGAGAGGTCGTACGCCCGGTGCTCGAGCGGGGCGAGGACCGAAGCGGCCTCCAGCACGGTGAAGACGGCGATGATCGCCGCGGGAATGATGCCCATGAGAAGCAGTTTCTTCAACACCGCCGTCCTCCTCGGTCTTCAAGGGCCGCTTCGGATGCGGGCCCCCCATCGGACAACTCTACTATAATGAATGAAATTCAACATCCGATCGGGTTGTTTTTTCAAACCCGCCATGGTATATTTTCAAATATCCAAAACAGTATAACATGTTTCCGCGGATTGAAAAGGAGCAAAACGTGAAAAAACACTTCATATGTTTTTTCGTCCTTGCCATTGCCGTCGCCGCCGCGCTCTCCGCGCAGTCCAACGCGTTCATAGACAAACTGATCGATGAAAAAGAGGCGCCGTACGGCGAGTCCGTCTTCATGGCCCTGGCCGCGGCCGGACTGGTCAAGCCCGACGGAACGGTCGCCGACGCGATGGCGTACCTGGAAATCGCCGCATGGGGTTTCGAGAAAAAGGCCGACGAGCCGGTGACCCTGGGAGACCTGTGCTACGTGCTCATGCGCGCCTACAATATGAACGGGGGCTTCATGTACGCGCTCTTTCCCGGGCCGCGCTACGCCGTCCGCGAATTCCAATTTCTCGAGCTGGTGAGACGCCGGCCGGTGCCGTCGCGGCGCCTGGGCGGCGAGGAGGTCCTGCAGATCATCGGCAAGACCATGTCGTACCGCGGGGAGGTGGCGCCATGAAACGGATCATCACCGCCGCCTTTCTGGCCGCCTTCTTCTTCACGCCGCCCGCCGCTTTCGCCACGGACGTGGGCGTCATCGTCGAGAACACGACCTCGGTCCTCACCGTGGAGAACAAGTTGTTTTACCAGAAGGACAAGATCACCCTCTGGACGCTCTTCGATCTCTCCGAGACGGCCGCCATCAACATCGAGGGCTATTACCGGTTTGCGATCACGGATCCGATGAACGTGTATTCCCTCGACCGCCTCGAGCTCTCCGCCGATTTCCCGGTGCTCGACGCCAATCCTTTCCTCTTCGGCTTCGCCCTGGGGCGCCTGCAGGCCGCGGATTTTACGGGCTACGTGGTGTCGCACCCGCTGGACGGGGGCCGGCTCGTCTTCCGCAATTCATTCCTCAACGCCGAGGTCTGCGGCGGATTCACCGGGCTCCTCTTCAAGGGCGATTCGCTCCTCGACATGTCGATCGCGGACAACAACTATTCGCCGTCCGCGCTCCCGCTCGTGCCGCCCCGCCTCATCGGCGTACTGACGCTCAATTTCCCCGAGCTCTTCCTGGCCCAGACGGTGAACCTCTCGGTCGTCGGCCAACTCGATATGCAATCGGAGGAGAACCTCATCCAGCCGGGTCCCGCGGCCATTCCCGATTACAACAACGGCGGAAAAATTGACACGCTCTATGCCGGCCTCGGCATCGAGGGCCGCCTTTTCCCCCAGTTCTTCTACCATTTCTTTTTTTACTTCGAGTACGGCCGAACACTCTCGTACGACTATGCATCGACCGAGTACGGCTACGTGCCCATCTACGCCTTCTTCTCCGGTCTGAAAATCGACTGGTATCTCTCGGACGCGCCCAAGTCGAGGCTCACCTTTGACGTGCTGGTCGCCTCGGGCGACCGCGATTACGAGAACTACCTGGAGGGAAACACGGACGCGTATTCCAACCAGTTCATCCCCGTCACCCGGCCCACCATCGGGCTCGTCAACACCCTCCAGCTCACCAATCTCATCGTCGGCCGGCTGGAATTCTCGATCCAGCCCTTCTCGGATCAGCAGACGAACGTCTGGCGGAACCTCGAAATATCCGTGGCCGCCCTCACCTACTTCCGGGCCGCCTTGTCAGACGTTTCGGATTCAACCGGCCTCAACTCGGGCTCGGTCGACTACTACCTCGGGAGCGAGGCGGATCTCATCACCGCCTTCAAGCCCCTGAACGACCTCGGCCTGGAGATCGCCTTCGGCATTTTCCTGCCGAACAACTACACCGCCGACAGCGCCTATTCGGCGAGCGGCAGGAACGTCGAATTCCTGGCCCGTCTGAAGCTGGTGCTGGAATTCTAGCAAAGGGAGATTGTCATGACGAATAACAAAGCGCTAATGACCGGGCTGTTCGCCGCGCTGCTTCTGGTTTCAGGGAGCGCGGCCTTCGCCCAGGCGAAGCTGACGGATTTCGTCGGCAAGGTGGAGATCAAGCCGCCCAAGGCCGGCTGGACGCCCGCCCGCAAGGGCATGGCGGTCGCCTCTGGATCGATCGTCTCCACCGGCTTCCGGTCCAAGGCCACCATCGAGCTCGATCAATCCACGCTGTTTGTCAACCAGCTCACCCGGCTTTCGCTCGAGGAGCTCGTCCGCAAGCAGAACGTCATCACCACGAACATCTACATCCGCGCCGGCAGCCTGGAAGCCGACGTCAAGACCGGCGGCGCCGACTACACGCACGATTTCAAGGTGAAGAGCCCGGTCTCCACCGCCGCGGTCCGCGGCACGAGGATCACGGACGACGGGTACGAGATGACGGTCAAGGAGGGGAAGGCCGTTCTTTACAACCTTCTCAACCAGCCGATGACCGTGTTCAAGGACGACTACGCCCTGACCGGAACCGGTCTGGACCTCATGCCGAGCGGCCGGCTTCGCAACTCCCGCTTCCGCCTTCCGCGGAGATTCCACCCCGCGTCGGGGCATGGCGCGGCCCATGATTCCACGTATACAAGTGACGCCGCGATCGTGATTTTTTATACGATTTGGTGAACGGGCGAGAGGCGCAGGATTACGACCGATCGCCTCGCTTGGTCGAAAGGAAGGCGATGATGAAACGCATACGATATTCGGCATTCCTCGCAGTTACAATTTTATGCGCGAGCGCTCTGACGCAATGCGAATATATTTTAGGTGACGGCGGCGAATACAACCTCTCGATCGATCTCGCCGGTTCGCTCGAGCAAACGGGGCGGGCCATCGCCGGGGCTCCGTATCCGATAGCGTCCTATACCGTCACGGTCAGCGCGCCCTACATGGCGACCATACAAAAAGACGTGCAGGCCGGCGCGCGATATATCAACATGTACATCCCGTACGGGAACGACCGAACGATCCGCCTCGACGCCAATATCGATCAGGCCGTCGCCATGGCGAACAACCACGAGCATCTATTGTCGCTGGCGGGAGAAACGACCGTCGATCTGGAACCCGGGCGGATCACCAGGTGCATATTCGTCATGCGTGAGGGGCAGATGAAGCTGATCATTCCGGATAATGGGAAATCCCATTTAGTTCGTATCCCAAGCATGAATCCGACGACTCTGAATCCATCGGATTGGTTTGAGTTCTCATTTGATAACGTTTATGATGTCGGATATGATGACACCGGACGGATTTTCTTCACCACCGGCTCCTACTACATTTACGCAATAAACCAAATTACGGATACTTCCGCCGTACCATATGATACGGGACTGCCTCCGGGCGAAAGCGTCTTCACCCTCGCGATTGACAACCAATCGAGGCGAATATATACATATAGAAATACTATTACGGGTATTTCTTCATTCAATATCCGCTACGTAAATATTGATGATAGCACGACCGGCGATATTTTGCTTGGGGGGACCGGAATCCCGACAGACAGCCAAGTCATATCGGCGATTGAATTCGAAAATAATGTGTTTTATCTGGCTCGAAAAGACTCTTCTCCGGGCATATATCGATGCGTCTATAACCCGATTTCCAATACAATCGTTTCCACCATCTCCGCCGCCAGGCCCAACCTCCAGAATCCACAGGATATTCTTGTAAAAAGCAAGTTCCTCTATGTTACCAATTTTCCGAAGAATACCAGCACGCCCGTCGATCCTGCAACCATAGAGGTATTTGAAAAAGATACGTTGGCCTTCGTTGGTTCTTATGGAACTCGATCGACATCCGAGGATGATAATCGAGTCGGCTATTTCTACGGCCCTCAACATTTCATAGCCCCGGGGAACAAGAAAATATATGTCATAGACGACGGCACTTATAACATTCCCGGCATTGGTAATAAAAACCGAATTATTGCCTTCGACGATCCTGCAACTTGGTCAGGATGGGAGATATTTAGAGCAGAACAAATACCGTCCAATCAGGAATTCACGTTCTACTTTTGTTAGCCTCAGAGTGCAGGCATCATGCGAATCGTTTATTACACGTCCGGCGTCACCGGCAGCGGGCGGTTGGTGCTTGGAATTACCATTAATAACGCCCTTCTCCGGCGGGGGATATGCGCCGATTTCGTCATCGTCCACTCGGCGCCCGACACTCGCATTCTCGGGCAAACCCCGAATTTCAAGCTGCCGATGGAATCGGCCGCCCAGACCGATGCCGGCCATTTTGAGAATTCCGCGGTTTTCAAACTACTCTCAAGCCTCTCCCCCGACGTGCTGATCGTCGATCTTCTCTGGATTCCGGTGCACCACCTGTTATCCGCCCTTGCCTGCAAGAAGATTTTCCTGACGCGTCAGGTGGCCGATTCCTTTTTTTCATATTCCTTTCAAGGCGTTTCATTGGCGTTCGACCCGAACCGCTACGACAAGGTCCTTGCCATTGAACCCTATCCGTGCCCGGTGACCCGGGATCATATTGAGCCCTTGGTAATCCGCAACAAGTCTGAAATACTGTCCCGCGATCAGGCGCTGGAGCGTCTCGGGCTCGATCCGGAACAAAAACACTGCCTCTATTCACTAAATGTAAAGGCTGAAGAGGCTTCTGAAATCGAAAAAGCCTATTCCTCCCTAAAGGATGAGGGATACAGATTTTATTATTCATCGCTCTTCGCCGGAGGCTCTTTCCCGATCGTCGATTGCTTCAATGCCTTTGATTTCATCGTGTGCGGGGCGGGCTATAACGCTTTTTGGGAGACGATTTACTTCGGAAAAATAGCGGAGTATAGAGCGATGCCGAAACGGTTCGAAAATCAACAATGGCGGGTGGAGCATTGCCGGGCGTACCAATTCAGAAATAACGGAGCGGACGAGTTGGTGGAAATAATCATCGACCTTTGCTCATGAGAAGAGCGGTTCATTTATTGCCGATGAGTAGAATGGCACGTGGCGGTATTCATTCTGTCACCGGGATATTTTTCACGGGCACGGGCAGGAATCGCCCTTTACGTAGGTGTTCGCCCCGGCGACCGGGAAGGTGACCCAGCGCCAGTTGTCGATGAGAATGAGTGTATCAAGCAAGCCGTCAGAATTATCCCAGATAGCGAACCGCACCGTAATGGTCGAGTCGCCGTTCACGGGAGCGATTGTTTCGAGTCAGGGAGTGGCGCCATAGGCTTCAAAACCGGTGCCTATCAATTCCTGTGTCCCGTCCGGGCAAACGGAGCACTCGGTGATGAATGAACAGTTGATGCTGATCGGTCCTTCCGGCGCAAAACACACGTTCGTATCGACGCTTCCCGCCGGGGGCGGCGAGACGAGGGTTATAAAATGATCGGTATATTGCGTGCAAATCCATTCCGGATATTCAGACGTATACAATTTTATAAACGAAATATTACAAAATCTTACTTCCCAGACTACATAAAACAGTGCTATTTATATTTAGGGTGCGTAATTTATCACTTGAATATAAAGATCGAAATTACCAGGAACATGGAATTTCTGAAAACTATGTAATTTCAAAATTAACAATATCAAATCGATCATCAGATAAATACTCATTTTAAGCTAAGGAGATTATATGAAAATGATCCATTTTTTATTACTCTGCATGTTATTCTCCTCATGCAATGGCATTCTTCCACGATGTAAGCCAGGTTCTTTCTGGACCGCACGCATACTTCCCAGCACTGCAAATTGGTCGTCAGTGACCTATGGCAATAACCGTTTTATAGTAATTAGTGCATATAATTCGGTGTCTGCTTCATCCGTGGATGGAAAAAATTGGAATCCGCATACGCTATCGAGCAGCCTTGGAAGCTCTGTAAAGTTTGGAAATTGAGTTTTTATCGCAATCGGTAACGGCAGATTATTTTCTTCGTCTCCGGATGGAATAATTTGGACTGATTATATATTACCAATCGATGGAGACTGGTCGGCAATAACTTTTGGGAATGGCGTTTTTGTTTCAGTCAGTAGTGGTTCATCAGTTGGGATTTCCTCAAATGGAAAAGATTGGATTTTAAGCTCACTCCCCACCTCAGCTATATGGACATCTGTGACCTATGGAAACGGTGTTTTTATAGCGATCGCAAACGGGACATTGGTGGCAACATCTTTTGACGGAGAAAGTTGGATATTATACTCACTACCTGGAATGGCGAGTTGGCAATCGGCCTGCTATGGAAATGGTATATTTGTGGCGGTAGCTTCAAATAGCTCTTCAGCAGCAACATCCCCGTAATTAAAAAATAAAATCCGCAACAATCTTGGGGGTACCATATTCTCCTCTCGGGAACGTTCCTTTTACCTATCAATAACGATGTATATGTCTGTCAATCGAAAGACTTTGTATTTTCAACTCATTTCTTTTCTATAAGCCCCTGATTTTGTCTTGAACCCCCGGGGATTTCGTGTTGAATCCCCGGGGGTTCAAAGAAAATAAGCCGCAATAAATGAATGGAAGAGTGGCATTGTTTAAAAGGAATGAATAAGGTTTTATAATTTATCGCCCGCAGCTTGGCAAACCGCAAGGCGTTATCACGGGGAGGCGGGAGCACGGCGTTTGCGGGTGGTGCTTTTATGTCAATCGTCGGCCAGAGACGTCGCGATCGGTAACGCTTATTGAAGAGCCTATTTACCAATCAATGTCGTATACGAAATCTAAAGGATTTTTCACTTTAGGCGATTGGGCGGATAGAGCCAATTTCCCTTGCTGATTAATCCTTTTTTATGTGATATATTATCAACACCAATAACTGTTCGCGGCCCTTTTCCAGTATAAACGCGGCCAAAACAACCTAAAAGTGTTTTAAAAGAATTCTCATGGGGGCGTCATATGGAAAATAAGCGTTTCTTTTCGACCGGTATCATCTTTACCATGGTCTTCTGCATCCTTTTCCTCACCCAGTGCGAGCTCTTCCTGGGCAATGACGAAAACGCCAATGTCGGGATCGATCTGAGCCGGTTCTACGGGGACGCGGGGAGCCGGGCGGTCACCGGCGTGCCGTCGGGAATCACCATTACCGGCGTCAAGATTTCCGTCTTCGGTCCGGGCATGACGCCGATCCAGAAGTGGGTCTCGGCCGGGGCCAGGTTCGTCAACATGTCCGTGCCGGCCGGGCAGGACAGGCATTTCACCCTGGAGGTGTTCTTTTCGAAAAATCCGAACAGCACATTTCTTTACGATGACCTTCGTTCCTATAAAGGCAGAACGATCGCCCCCGATCTGCGCCCCGGCATGTACGTGGGCCTGAAATTCCAGATGGTGGCCGGCGCGACGGCATTGCTGGTGCCGGATTATTATGGCCATATGATGTATTCAGCTGAAATAGTGGAAGATTTCGTTGAACCGAATACAGGAACGTTGGGTGTTGCCAGCACTATCTATCCAAACGATCTGGAAATCGCAACCGACGGCAGGATATTTGTCTCCAATACAAACGTCGAAGCAATCAACTATCATAATTCTCTGAATCCTCCCGCTTCCCCTCCTCCTCCCGCACCGATTCCCATGACGAGCGCCCCTCCTACCGCTCTGGCAATGGATCGGGACTGCTACATAAATATCAATAATGATCCTGGGAATATTATTGAAACGAATATCTTGTACATTTCTTCGGGGAACCAACTCTATTATTCCATTCTGGATGATTCAACTTCCCTGCCGGGCCAACCCCCGCCGGCGCCCCAGTTTCCGGTGCAAATGACCGCGCCCGGTATGGGCGCGATCTCCGGCATGTCATTGGACCCGTGGACCCATATGCTCTATCTCGTCGGGCAACGAACGGTCGGTCTACGGGAATACGTCATTGTGAAATATGATCCGTTCATTCCCAACGGCCAAACATATGGCGCCATCGTCGGTCAGCCTGTGCAAATCCCGGAGTTCCGCACTCTACAGGACGTCCTTGCTAAGGATGACGGGGTATACGTGCTGAACCAGATCGACGATCCGGCTGATAATACGACGCCGATCATCTTGAAATTCGATAAAAATCTTAATCTAATACAGAGTTTCGGTACTATTTCGTCATTAAATCAGGGCGGGCAGTGGCAAATTGTTCCTTCAACCGTCCCGGGTAAATTTTATCACCCCAAGCGTTTCTTCGCTCAGGAAAACGAGGGGCTCTATATTATTGACGACTCCGATTACCTTTACCATGGTCCCAATTTTACTTTTGATTATGACAAACTCGTTTTTATCAATACGCAACTGGATCCAGCCAGTTGGAAGACATTCCCTAATGGTCAAACCGATGGCGCCGATCCTGGCGAGCCTTTTATATTTTTCGACGGGCCGCCTAGGTAAAATCTAAAATCATTCGATTTATTAATTGAACCTGCCGCCGGCGGGCAAAAAAACATATGAATAATTTTCACAGGGATATAGTTGGGATAGTTATGATGCGTCATTTATCGAAATTAATTATTCTCATCCTCCTTTTCTCCTTCACCTCCTGCAGCGACATGATACAAAATCTTTCCATCCCCCAGCCCGAGGGAACGGATGTTTACATCCTAATTGATGTAACCGCCAGCTGCCAAAGTGCTCTTTCAAGGTTGAAAAGCGAACTCGTCTTGGCAGATAAAGACTATTGGATCGGTGCGGCGAATTTTGCGGATTTCCCGATCGCGCCATACGGCATTCCCGAAGATATTCCCTTCCGGTTGTTACAACCATTATCGTTTGATAAAAACGACGCTACCAACGCCATACTTGCAATAACTATTAATCCTTTGAGCGGGAACGACACCCCTGAAGCGCATTTGGAAGCGCTCTACCAGCTCGCCACCGGCGAAGGGTACCCGCCGTACGTTTCCCCCACCGATCCCGGATGGCGAAATTCCCTGAAAAAGGCGGTCATCCTGATCACCGACGCCCCTTATCATATTGAGCCCGGTTATCCCGGGCATACCTATTCTCAAACCCTGAACGCTTTGGCGAGCAAAGGCATTATGGTCTTTGGGATTAATTTTGATGGAAAATCCAGCAATCTCATCAATATTGTAAACGATACGAACGGACAGATGTACCAGATTCCGAGCGACGGAACCGGGATCAACCAGACGATCGGGACAATCATCGATTCGCTGTTGTAGGGTTCAGTTGGTCAATCGGTCCCGGAGATTTATAAATAAGGGGTCAATAAATCGCAGCCTTTGCTGAAGAAGGAACATGGAGCGCATAATTTTCGCGGCAGGTAATTTACCCGATTGACCGTTGAGCGATTATTCGCTACCATGGGCGCCATCCGGCTGATACCGAAATACGAGCTTACAGCCGGTTCACTCGTCGCGCACTCAATCGCATAAAGACATAAGAAAGTCGGGAAGATGAAAAGGTTGGCAGTCTTCCGTATGCCGTATTATATCCTCACCCCTCTACACTCCGACGGAGACGCGCCGATGATTTCCGGGGCGATAACGGCTGCAACATCCGACGCGTTCACGAAGTTATAATACTATAGAAATATATCTTTAGTCATCGATTTTTTCGTTTTTTGAGAAGTAAAGGAAGGATACCATGAAAACGAAATCCATTATCATGTGCCTCGCCCTCGTGCTCCTGGCCGCCCCCGCCTTCGCCGAGGTACCGGGAAGCGACGAGCCCTATTCCCTCGTCATCACGCCCTCGCTCACCGGGAGCCTGATCCTGCCCATCGGCGTGTTCACCGACCTTACCGACCTGGGCGGCGGCGCGGAGATCGGCGTGCAGGTGCGGAACGTCTTCTTCAAGAACGCCGTCCTGCGGCTCCTCTTCGGGTATAATTTCGTGGCCGAGCACATACAGTCCGTGGATTCTTTCGGCGTTTCCTCACTCGCCCTGTTCGCCGGCTACGCCATTCCCCTGTCGGACGCCTTCTCCATCACCCCGCTCGTCGGCGGCGGCTACGTCGGCCACGTCGTGAGCGCCACCGACACCGCACTCTATTTCGATCCCGAGCTGCGCCTGCAGGTGGATTTCTCCCTGAGTTTCTCCCCGTCCTTTTCCATATACGCCGCGCCGTATTTCACCTTCTTCTTCGAGCAGTCGAACCTCGGGCTGTACGCCGGCCTCAACCTCGGGGCCGCGCTTTCCTTCACCGTGCCCCTGGGAGCGGGATCCGGATCGGTCCCCGGACCGGGGCCGGCCCCCGTCCCCCTTCTGCCCGGAGACGTCTTCCTCTCGCGCGACCTCCCCGCTTTTTCGCCCAACAACGACGGGATCAAGGACGTGATTGTGTTCCAGCCCAAGGCGGGCGGAGCGTTCAACCAGTTCGAGATCGCGATCGTCGACGGGGAGAAACGGACGGTCAAATCGATGCGGGGCGGCTCAACCCTGCCCCGCGAGTGGGTGTGGAACGGCGCAAAAGACGACGGGAACGTCGCGGCGGACGGAACGTACACCGCCGTGCTCACCCTGACCGGTTCCTCGGGCAAGGCGACCGCCTCCTCTGAACCCTTCGACCTGGACACCGTCGGCGTGGCGGCGGCCCTCTCGGTCTCTCCCAAGCGCTTTTCACCGGACGGCGACGGCGCGGCCGACACGGCCTCGATCGCCCTCACGCTCACAGATCCCGGCGACTTGAACGACTGGTCCCTGAAAATCCTCGATCCGGCGGGGAACCTTTTCCTCGAACGCCGCTCGCTCGATCCCAAGACCGCCGCCTTCGCCTGGAACGGAACCTCGGCCGCGGGCGAGCTCGTCCAGTCGGCGTCCGAGTACCCGGTCGAGGCCACCGCCTACGACCGCGCCGGCAACGCGGTCGTTCTCAAAGGCACGGTCTCCACCGACATCCTCATCCAGAGGTTCGGCAGCCGCGTGAAGGTGGTCATCCCGAGCATCATCTTCGAGGGATTCAACGCCGACTTCCGCCAGGGCAAGCCCGAGCAGGTGGCGAAAAACCTGGAGATCCTCGATCGTCTGGGACAGATCTTCAGGAAGTACGCCGGGTACAACCTGATCGTGGAAGGGTACGCCGTCAATATCTACGACGATCCGGTTCGCATGGAGAGGGAAAACCGCGAAGCCCTGCTCCCGCTCTCGAAAAAGCGCGCCGAGTCGATCCGCCTGGCCCTGATTGAGCGCGGGTTCGCCGCCGCCCGGATCAAGGCCGTGGGCAAGGGCAATGCCAATCCGGTCGTCCCGTATAAGGACAAGGCCAACCAGTGGAAGAACCGGCGCGTGGAGTTCATCCTGGAAAAATAGGTTAGGGCGATGAAGACGCAGGTTCGAATCGTAATTTTCGCTTCATTCGCTTTGCTGCTCCTCTCTTGCTCGGACATGATTTCCGGCTTGAGGGCAGTCACAGTTGAATAGTATTACAGGAATCAATTTTCAAAGGTTGCCCCGAAAATGGGACAACCTTTTTTTTATGGACAGAAATATGGCCATCAAAAAGAACATAAGTATTTGAGGAGAGTATTGAAAAGACGACCCTTTAGCGAGAAAGCGGATCGGACGGTCCCTGCCATATCACCCCCCCGCGTTCCCGTAGGAATCGTAAGAGCCGAATCCATACATGATGAGGCCGAAATTCACGGGGCCCGAGATCACGTGGATACCCTCCGCTACGCTCAGTTGAGCGCCGAGGTAATCCGCGTCGATCGGCGTGAAGAGCGAAGCCGATACCGGGGCGCCGTCCAATCGCATCCCCGAAACGGCGCCGGCGGGGACGATGAGATTGACGTAATTGCCGGGAAGATCGGAGGTCGGCGTGCAAAATGAGTATTGAGTACGGAATTGCCGCTCCCCCGGGACGAAGAGCATCAGCGGATCGCCATTATTTCCAGTGGTGCCGACGGTCGTTCCCCCCTGCGCGTACTGGGCCACAAGCACCGGGCGGTCGGCCGTGACGACGGCATTGGCGGTGAGAAGGCCCTCGTAGAATTGGCCCGCGTCGAGGGTCGCGACCTGGGACCCGTTCCAGGAAACATTTGTCCCGTCGGAGGCGGCAAGGATTCGGACAACGTCCGCGGTACGTCCCATGAAGGGAACGAGCCGAAAGCAGATGTCCCAGGCCGCGACGGGAATGAGCTGCTCGATCAGATGATCGCCGGCAACGGTGCCGGCCGGGACCTGGGTGATACCGTCTCCGGAAAAAACGGCGACCGGCTTGTCGGAAACGATATGGGTGCCCGTCATATCCCCGTCGGACCCCAGGTCGACAAGGCCGTAGGTCTGACCGCGGTCCATCGTTATCGAAAAGGGAACACCGGCGGTACGCGTCCCCACTGAGACCGTCGGCGTCACCGTCACGGCGGTGTCATCGGCGAGGCAGACGACGGTAAAGCGCGAACCGGGATACGGCGTGCCGAAATACGATCGATACGACAAGACATAATATTCGCCGCCGCACGACTGCACCGGAAGGGCGAGAAACGTGTCGCTCGAATAATGCTCATGGTTCAGTCCGCACACGGTCACGGGACGCGAGGCCGTGACGCGGACTCCCAGGTCCTCCACCGCGTCGCTCGAGGCGACGCACACGGTCCAATCAAACGTCACCCTGGCCGCGCCCCGGGCGGAAAAAGAAAAAGCGCGGGTTAACGACAACCCCGGGACGGTCACCTCGCCCGTCGTATCGTAGTCTCCGGATATCAAAAGCGATATTTCGTGAGGATCGTTCGGTAAATCCATCGCATTAGCCGGAAACGCAACGTAGAATTCCGTTCCCCGCGTCTCCAGTCTTGCACCCGGAGCCGCAAGCCGGTACCGGCTGATCATATCCGAGCAGGAGATTATAATGAGGATTACCGCTGAAAAGACAAAAATGAATCTGGTATGAATAAGATATTTCATACTTTAAAACCTCTTGCAGGTATTTAGCTTATAAATTTAGTCTGAATAGTATCATTATACACCGGTTCCCATATCAGCTCCAGCCGCAATATCAACCCTGAGCGCGCTTCAATCGCTTTCTTCGGGCTTAGTTCTTTTCGTCGCTATTTTCAAGCAATCAAATGCACAGGCATTCGGAATTGCAATAATATATAGTTACTATAAGGTCCACGTGCAACCTCATCCCCCCGCGTTCCCGTAGGAATCATTATAGCCGTAACCGTACATAATGAGGCCGAATTTCTGAGGTCCGCTGACAAGGTGGTTTCCCTCCGTCACGCTCACGCGTGCCCAGTAGTAGTCGCCGTCGATTGAAGAAAAAAGCGAAGGGGATATAGCTGCGCCGTCCAACAGCATCCCGGAGACGGCGGTGGCGGGGACAATGAGATTGACGTAGTTGTCGGGAAAATCGGCGTGCGGCGCACAGAATGAGTATTGCGTTCTGAATTGCCACGTCATCGGTACGAGGGCCATGAACGGATCGCCGGTGTTTGTAGGAGGATTGACGCTTTGGCTTCCCTGGGCGTAATGGGCCGCAAGCACGGGATGATCGGCTGTGACGACGGCATTGGCGGTAAGGACTCCCTCGTAGAATTGACCCGCATTGAGTGTCGCGACCGGGGATCCGTTCCATGAAACAACCGTACCGTCGGAGGCGGCGAGAATTCTGACAGTGTCCGCGGTGCGGCCCATGAGGGGGACGAGCCGGTAGCGGGTTTCCCAGGCCGCGACGGGAACGAGCTGCTCGGTCAGATGATCGCCGTAAGACGTACCGGCGGGCACAAAGGCCAGGGTATTCCCCGAAAAAACCGCGACCGGTTTGTCGGAAACGATGTGGGTGCCCGTCATATCCCCGGTGGCCGCCAGATCACAGAGGCGGTAGGTCTGACCGCGGTTCATTGATATGGAATACGCAATACCGGCGGTGCGGCTCCCCGAGGTGACGGTCGGAGTAATGGCGACGGTCGTGGCGTCGGCGAGACCGACGACGGTGAATGACGAACCGGACATTAAAATGTATGATTGATAGTCCATGACATAATATTCGGTGCCGCACGACTGGACCGGCAGGGCGAGGAATGAATCACTCGTTCCCTGCTCATAATTCAATCCGCACACGACCACCGGTTGAGATGCGGTGACGTGTATTCCCAAATCTTCCACCACGTCGCTGGAGGCGACGCGAACGGTCCGACCGAAGGTCACCCGGGCGACGCCGTGCGCCGACACGGAATACGCTTGCGTGAAGGACAGTCCGGGAACGACGACCTGCCCTGTCGTGTTATAATCACCCGATATCAGAAGCGATATCTCATACGGATTGCCCGTATTCATCACAGGATTTTCCTGGAATGAAACAAAGAATTCCTTCCCCCTCGTCGCCTGGCCGGCATCCGGCTCTGCGAGCCGGTACCGGTTGATCATGTCAGAGCAGGAGATAATAATGAGGAATACCGACAAGCAGACGACAACGAATTTCAAACGATAAAGAAATTTCATACTTGCAATCCTTTTACGGGTATTTGTATCTAACAATATCGCTTTAGCAACATTATACCTCGATTTATGTATTTACTCCAGCCGTTCTGCTTCCATGAACAACGGAATAATCGGATGTTCGAAGCGTCGAATTTCCCCGACAATTCCTTTGCCCCTTTCGGCTCAGCTCATGCCCGACCATCTTCGCAAAAAATCCTTGACATCTGTCGCCTTGCCCGATAGACCTTCACTATCATGAGAAAAGCATCATCCGTTACAACCGGCCGGTCGAAACTTCTCCGCTTCCCCGCGGGCTTCCTCTGGGGCGCCGCCGCGTCCTCGCATCAGGTGGAGGGCGGCAATTACAACAATTGGACGGAATGGGAGAGCGTTCCCGGCCATATCGCCGACGGCTCGAAATCCGGGAAGGCCTGCGACCACTACCGCCGGTTCGAGAAGGATTTCGACGACCTCAAGCGCCTCGGCTACAACACGCACCGGCTGTCGATCGAATGGAGCCGCCTCGAGCCGCGGCCGGGCGAGTGGAACGAAAAGGAGTTCGGGCATTACAGGCGCGTGCTGGGCGCGCTTAAAAAACGCGGCCTCAAACCGATGGTCACCCTCCACCACTTCACTAACCCGATCTGGTTCGAGCGCATGGGCGCGTTCGCCCATCCCGAGGCGCCGGCGATCTTCGAGCGTTTCGCCGTCCGGGCCGCGGAAGAGCTGGGGAATGGAATCAAACTCTGGTGCACGATCAACGAGCCGGTGATTTACTCGCATTTCGGTTACCTGGACGGCATCTGGCCGCCGGGGAAAAACGATTTTGGGCTCGCCTCAAGAGTGCTCCGCGGCATGATCGAGGCCCACCTCCTCGCCTACCGGGCTCTCCACCGCCTGCTCGGCCCGGACATCATGGCGGGAGTCGCCATGCACTTCCGCCTCTTCGATCCGCTGCGGCCGGGAAACGCCGCCGATCGCTTCTCAGCCGGCGTCCTCGACTTTTTCCTGAACCGGTCCTTTCTCATCGCCCTCGTGAAAGGCGTCCTGTACCCCCCGCTCGGCGTCCGGAAACGCCTGCGGCGCGGCGCGGGCGCGGTCGATTTTATCGGGGTCAACTATTACACCCGCGAAATGGTGCGCTTCAATCCGCGCCGCGGCGACGCTTTGTTTGCTGAAATGAGCACCCGGCCGGGCGCGAAGAGCAATTCGCTCGGCTGGGAGATCTACCCGCAGGGGCTTTATCGCGTCCTCGCGTACTGTTCGCGCTTCGGCCTCCCGCTCTACGTCACCGAAAACGGCACGACCGAGATCGATGACGCGGACCGCACGGCCTTCATCGCCTCCCACCTCGAAGCCGCGCACCGCGCCGTCCGCGCCGGCGCCGACGTCCGCGGCTACTACTACTGGTCCGCCCTCGACAACTTCGAATGGGCTGAAGGCTACACCGCCCGCTTCGGCCTCATCGGCGTCGATTTCAAGACGCAGAAGCGGACGATCCGGGGAAGCGCGCGCTTCCTGGCAAAGGTGGCCCGGCAAAACGCGCTCCCCTGGCCGCAGCCTTCACGAGGCACCACGAAGAACACGAAGGGAGAGAAGAGGACACGGAGCACACAAGGAGGATACGGAGAGCACGGAGGGGGAAAGGGAAAAGCTAAGGAAGCCAGGAAACCAGGAAAGAGGAAATAGAGGAACGAAGTAAACCAACTCGATAGAAGTCGCCCTGAGCGGAGCCTGCCCTTCGACTTGTTTCGGAGCATGTATGCTCCGAAACAAGTCGAAGGGTCGAAGGGTGACTCGCGAATTATCTGTAACAGATATTTTAAAAACCTGTGACTACTTTTCCCAAAA
>JAFGSW010000022.1 GCA_016934415.1 Spirochaetales bacterium
CACGTACGGGATATTCTTCAGGCGGAAGGGCTTTATGTTGTACAGCGTACCTTGGACCAGCAGGAGGAGCAGGGCCGTATTGAAACGCCAATCAAAGATTAAAAACGCCAGCACGCCGGCCGCGATGCCCAACGCCAAACCGATCACAACGAGGATCGAACGGCTGATCTCCCGGGTGACCAGGGGACGGAGTTTCTTGGTCGGGTGGTGGGCGTCGTAAGGCGCGTCGGTGATCTCATTGATGATGTAGTTGATGGTGGATACGGCCCAGGCCAATAAAAAGGCGAGCACGCCTTTGGCGATCAGCAGAATATCAAGCGTCGGCCTCGCCTCAATCGGGAAAAGCAGATACGCCATGACCAGGCCCGGCAGCATGGCGAGGCTGCGCGGCCAGCGCTCAAGGCGGAGACTCGATAGGTAAAGGCGAAATCGGCTTTTTTTCGGCATTCGCTTCTTCAACGGTGCAACCGCAATCGAATAAAAAAATGATAGACTTTCAGGCGCATTCCCCGCCTGATGGTCGTTCCTGAAAAAACATCAAAGGGGGGATTGGCCGTGCCCTCTCACGAATTTATATCAGAACACGCCGGTTTTGTCACCGGAAACCCTTTATGTTTCGCCGGGATGTTGTTTAAAGCGGTTTTTATTATTGATTTTGCCCTGTCAATTTTTGATACATTTTGAAATTCTCATCGGCTTCTTTGAACATGCCTTTGGCTTTATAGGCGTTTCCCAGGTTGCCGTACGCGTTCGCATCCCCGGGATTCAGTTCGATCGCTTTCCGGTAATCTTTGATCGCCGTGTTAAGGTCGCCTTTCTCGGAGTACGCGATCCCCCGGATGCCGTACGCTTGCGCATAATCGGGCTGCAACTCAATCGCCGTATCGTATTCCTTGATGGCGCGATTGAAATTGCGATTCATCAAATAGAAATTGCCACGGTTGTAATACGCCTCGGCCAGGCCGGGTTTGAGCTGAATGGCCTTGTCGTAGGCTCTGAGAGCTCCGTCCGGGTCGCCTTTTCCTTGATAGGCAAGCCCCAGGTTGTTGTACGCTTCCGCGTATTTCGGATTCAATTCAATGGCTTTTTCGAAGTCTTTGACGGCGTTGTCGAAGGAGCCTTTATAAAAATAGGTATTCCCTCGGTTGTAATGAAAATCCGGCAGATTGGGTTTTATTTCAATGGCTTTGTCAAAGTCCTTAAGCGAGCTGTCGAGGGCGCCTTTCGCTTGATAGGCCAGTCCCAAGTTGTTGTACGCTTCCGCGTAATTGGGATTCAATTCCACTGCCTTCCTGTAGTTCGCGATCGCGTTATCGATATCGCCTTTCACCGAAAAAAGATTTCCCCGGTTGATGTACGCGTCGGCGAACTCCGGATCCACCTCTATGGCTTTCGCGTAGTCTTTGTCGGCCATTGCCCGGTCGCCGAGATCGCTATAGGCATTCCCCCTGTTCTTGTACGCTTCCGCATAGTTCGGGTTCAGTTCTATGGTTTTGTTGAAATCTTTCATGGCCTGCTTGTAATCCCTCATATCCGCGTAAGCCTTTCCCCGGTTGTTATAGGCCTCCGCGTACCGTGGATCCAGCTGCACGGCTTTATCGTATTCTTTGACAGCCTGTTCCAGGTCGCCTTTCGCCGAATACACGGTTCCCATGTTGTTATAAGCGGCCGCGTAATCGGGATCCAGCGTCAAGGCTTTCTTGAAATCCTCGATTGCTCCCTGAAAATCGTTTCTAATATATCTTTCATACCCCCTGTTCGTGTACATGAGGATATTGCGGGGGTTCTGGGAAATGGAGGTATTCCAAAACGTCATTGGGTCGGAAAAGGAGCGGGAATGTATGACGGTGACGGAAGACAGGAAGGCGAAAACGCAAACAAAACCGCCATTCACCGCGATTTTTCTTTTTCGATCTTTTCCCTCAAGCCATTTTTTCGGAATGGAAAACAACACAAATAGCATTATGCCGATTAAGGGCAGAAAAAGGCGATGACTCAAGTAGTCAATAAAATCTTCCTTAATTATCATCGCCGGCAGCATCAACAAAACGAACCACGATAAAGAAAATATTTTCTCCTTTTTCGTTCTTTCTTTATTTAGAAAGAATACCGCACCGATCAGAATCATTATTCCCAAGCCGATCAAGGTATAGACAATGGAAAAACTCGATATAAACGAGCTGTCAAAAGGAATGAAAAATCTGGCGAGAGAATCGGGGAGGGCTTGCAGATTCGACGCGAAGGCCGATAGGCCGACGTTGCTCTGGCGTGCCAGGTTTCTGGTTGCCGTCGAACGCAGCCAAAACCAGAGGATTCCCGAAACGGCGAAAAGCGCAACGTCGAGAATGTATTTCTTTTCAAAACGCTTTTTCGGTGAAAAGGTGAAGTAATATATTATGAAAATGATCGGGAGGATCGCCGCGGTTTCTTTGCAATATAGGGCGATGGTAAAGGTAATCCAGCATAAAAACAAATAGACATGCTTATTACTTTGAAGACGTTCAATATAAAAATAAAACGACAGCAGAGAAAACAATACCAGCAGCCAGTCTCCCCGTCCCGGTATCCAAGACACTGAAGAAATAAACAACGGATGGGCGGAAAAGAGGAGCGTGCTTATAAAAGCCCGCTTCAGCGGTATCAGGAGCTTCCTCAGCAGCAGGAAAAGAACCAAGGCGATGAGCCCCAAGAGCACGACACTGGTGAGGTGATACATCCAGGGATTATTCCCGCCCGACAACTGTGTATCCACCATGAACGATAAGGTCTGCATGGGGCGGTAAAATTGACTGGTTTTGCCGAGAAAGGCGTCCTTTTGAAATGCGTTGGGGATGTTTGCAAAGTCGCTCAAGGCAACGATGTTTTTTGTTATGACATCCCTATCGTCAAATCCGATAAAGCCGAAGCTCACCGTTTGCAGATACAGAAAAACAGGCAGACAAAAGACGAGAATGGGAAGAATCGTATTCTTGTTATTTTTGAAAAAAGTCAACAGCGCGGGCTGCGAAGGAGATTCTCCTTTTCTATCGGCTGGATTTTTCATAAACTCTTGCTTGAGTCCTTTCCCGGCTGCGTCTGCGCTGGTCTTCGAGTGTAGCAGAGGAAAACGGGGATGGCAAGTTATCGCGGCGGGATATATTTTGTAACGACCCTGTCATGGTTTTCTTTCCGCCTAAATACAAACTTGTCGCTCAGGATAAAATCGAACCCGGCGGCGATGACCATGCCAATGGCGATGTTCACGAGATAATACATGCCTAATGCCTCGAAAACAGCGAAGAGAATGACTTTAATGACAATACCCGCCACATACGCAAGATTGAAGGATAAATACTGGCCCACCAGGTTTTGGCCCTGCTTTTTAGGCGCGTCATTCCAGGTCCATAATCTGCTGAGGGTAAACACAAAGACAATGCATATTTCAATGACCAGTAAATTGGCGAGGTTTTTCAGAAAATAGGTCTTGAATCCCAGATACTCTATGAAAATATATATCAGCGCGAAATTTAATAGCGCCGCGCTGCCGCCGGAGATGAGGAATTTTATTATCCGTTCATTAAGGAGTTTTTTTATCCGCTCAATAATACTCATACGACTCGAGTTGTGAATCCCTGTCCGCTCGAAATCCGCGACAGGTCCCTACTGTAGCAGAGGAAGATATTAATGACAAGAACTGTTTCGGGCCGTTCCGGACGCGTTGTCAAACGGGAGTGAATCCATTATAGTACAAATCCATAGTAAAGAAAAAAGACGAGCTTCATTTTCGATAAGGAGCATGAAATGAGTATGAATCGCCTTCACCTCTATTTTTTAATTTTTTTGACGGTCGTTTTTATGCCGGGATGCGGCCCCCAGGTGACGGGACCCGGTATCCGATTCGCGTCGGAGCAGGTTGATTTGGGGACCGTTCCGGAAGGCAAGATCTTCAACTTCAGCTATGAATATACCAATATCGGCACGGAGACGCTCGTCATCGGCGGGGTATTGTCGACATGCAGCTGCACGCATTTGGATACGGTTGACCAGGAAGTGCAGCCCGGCCAGAGCGGGAAGATCACGGGACGGTTCGATACCGCACGACTCGAGGGAAAAGTGTCGAGGGAGGTTTTAGTGGGAACGAACGTCCCGGACAGGGAGAATATTACGCTCGCCATCGAGGCCACGGTGGAGACCGGCCCGGCCGCGGTCAGCTCGATTAAAGTCGGCGGTCAGGGAAGCGGTGCGGCTTTGGGTCATCTCCAAACGGGCGAAACGGCCATCGGCGACAGCGCTTCCCCGTCCAAGCAGATTACAATCGCCTTTAGCGAGGCGTTTTCAGGCATTCCCAAAATCATCGCGACGGTGCGCAACGATCCCTACTGGGACGGGGGAGACGCGTTCGCCGTGACCGTGCGCAGCGTGACCAACAAGCAATTCGTGGTGAATATCGTGCGCGTGGATAAAGCGCTGCCCTGGAAACAGAAACCGATCCTCGAGTGGATGGCGTGGGATTGAAGCGAGCGGTTGCGGAACGCTCCGGACGCCGGAGAGGGCGTTGCGTAGTTTTACTTGTGAAGCTCCGGCTGAGAGGCTGTCGCATGAGGTCATGATGCGGAAATTGCTGATTGTTCTTTTATCGCCGATAATTGTCGCGCTCGGCGCCTGTTCGCCCGGAAAATCCGGAGACATGATTTTCGTCCCGGGCGGGGCTTTTATAAACACAAAATCCAATTATTACGGGAAAAATGAAAAAATAGCGAATTTTTACATCGGTAGATTCGAAGTTACCCAAAAAGAGTGGGTTGAGTTGATGGGGACGAATCCATCGCTTTTTAAAGGAGACGATCTGCCCGTCGATTCGGTAAGTTGGTACGATTGCGTTGAGTACTGTAATGCCAAAAGCGCGAAAGAGGGTTTGCGGCCCTATTATACCATAGACAAGCATGCGCCGGACCCGCCTGAAGAGAACGAAAGTGGTGAAGAGAAATGGACGGTGACGATCAATGAGCGAGCCCATGGGTACCGATTGCCGACGGAAGCCGAATGGGAATACGCCGCGGGCGGGGGGCGGCTGAGCGGGAGTTATACGTACAGCGGAAGCGATGACATAAACGAAGTGGCATGGTATTGGAAAAATTCCGGGGATAAATTCTTGCATGGGTTTTGGAACTATACCATTATTGAATATAACAAAGGTAAAACAAAACCCATCGGCCGCAAGGCGCCCAATGAGCTGGGGTTGTACGATATGTCGGGTAACGTCAGGGAATGGTGTTGGGATCGGCACGAGCCTGCGACGGCGTTTGACGCGCCGGGACGCGTCTGGAGGGGCGGCGGCTGGCTCGGCGGCGAGCAGGCCTGCGGGTCCTCCTTTCGGGGCAGCTGGCACGCGGCGGGCAAAGGCTCCGATACGGGATTTCGGCTGTGCCGCGGAGAGTGAGGGCGCACTTGTGAGGTTTCTATGAAAGGCATAATCCTCGCCGGCGGCGCGAGTACCAGACTGTATCCCCTGACCCTGCCCATCTGCAAGCAGCTTCTTCCCATTTACGACAAACCGATGATTTATTACCCGCTGTCGGTTCTGATGCTCGCCGGTATACGGCGGATCCTGGTGATCTCCACGCCGGCGGACACGCCGCGTTTTCGGGCTTTGCTGGGAGACGGCTCTTCCTTGGGCCTGACCTTCGAGTATGCCGTGCAGCCGGAGCCGAACGGCCTGGCCGAGTCGTTTCTCCTCGGCCGCGATTTCATCGGCGGCGATCCGGTCGCGCTCGTCCTGGGCGACAACCTATTTTTCGGACACGATCTGCAACCGCTCTTAATCGAGGCCGCCGGCCGGAAGACCGGCGCCACCGTGTTCGCCTACTACGTGAGGAACCCGGGCAGCTACGGCGTCGTGTCGTTCGATTCCGCGGGGAAGGCCGTTTCCCTGGAGGAAAAACCGGCGAAGCCGAAATCGCGCTACGCCGTTGTCGGCCTCTATTTTTACGACCACCGGGTGGTGGAGATCGCCTCCCGCCTCACGCCGTCCGCCCGCGGGGAACTGGAAATCACCGACGTCAATAAAGCGTATTTGGATGCGGGTGAGTTGAACGTGAAGGTGTTGGGACGGGGGTACGCCTGGCTGGACACCGGCACCCACGATTCCCTGGTCGACGCCACGAATTTCGTGAAAGCCATCGAGGACAGGCAAGGCTTGAAGATCGCCTGCCTCGAGGAAATAGCGTATAAAAAGGGATATATCGACAGGCGTCAGGCGCTCGCTCTGGCGGCCAAATATGAAAAATCGGGCTACGGGGAATACATCAAGCGGATCGTCGAGGAAGACGATGGTCTTCAGATTCCCTGAAACCGCGCTTTCCGGCGTGAATATCGTCCTCCCCCGAGAATATTCCGATTTCCACGCCCTTCGTCCGAAGGCGCTCGAACGGAGCGGACCGTGATTTGGCTGGTGGGCAACAAGGGAATGTTGGGACGCGAAATGGAAGCGCTCCTGCGCCGGCGCCGACTGGATTACACCGCCACCGATCGGGAAGTCAGCATACTGGATCCGGCCGCCCTCAGTCGTCACGCCGCCGGCAAACGCATCGATTGGATCATCAACTGCGCCGGTTACACCGTTGTGGACGGGGCCGAAGACGAAGAGGATCTCGCCACGGCGGTCAATGCCGACGGGGCGGGCCGCCTGGCCGAGCTGGCCGGGGAGCTCGACGCCGGTTTGATACACGTTTCCACGGACTATGTGTTCGACGGGACGAAGGCCGAGCCGTACCGCGAAGACGACGCGACCAATCCCCTCGGCGCGTACGGACGGAGCAAGCTGAAAGGAGAGGAAATAATACGCGCTTCCGGATGCAGGCACGTGATCGTCCGCACCTCCTGGCTCTACGGGACCGCGGGACCGAGCTTTGTCCACACCATGCTGCGGCTCATGAACGAGCGCGACGCGGTGGACGTCGTTGACGATCAGATCGGTTCGCCGACCTATACGCGGGACCTGACGGAGGCGCTGCTCGCCTTCATTGAGAAAGGCGGCGCAATGTCCGGCGTCTATCATTATTCCGATGAAGGTCGGATCAGCTGGTACGATTTCGCGCGCGAGATTTTCAGGGCGGGGAGGGAAGCCGGCCTCGTCTCCCGCCCGTGCCGCATCTATCCGATCGCCACCGCCGCCTATCCCGCGCGGGCGCGTCGTCCGGCGTTCTCGCCGCTCAGCACGGAAAAAATACGGAAGACCCTTGATCTCGCCATCCCGTTGTGGGATCATTCCCTGCGCCGATTTTTATCGGAGGATTTCAGGCGATGGAACGAAACTTACACAACCTGTTGATCACCGGCGGGGCTGGATTCATCGGCTCCAACCTAATACGCCACATATTGCGCGCGACGGATTTCACGGGCCGGATCGTCAATGTCGACAAGCTCACCTACGCCGGCAACCTGGAAAATCTCGCTGAAATCCGAAATGAGTTCGGAGCCGGTCGGTATCGCTTCGAGCGCGCGGACATCTGCGATCAGGAGGCGATGAACAATCTCATGAGAAAATACGAGATCGACGCCGTCATTCACCTGGCGGCGGAATCGCACGTCGATCGTTCAATCGTCGGTCCGGCGGATTTCATTACAACCAACATCTACGGCACCTTCTCGCTCCTGGAAGCCGCCCGGGCATTGTGGGGAGACCGGCATGATGTCGTTTTCCATCATGTCTCCACCGACGAAGTGTTCGGTTCACTGGGCGCGAACGGTTATTTTCACGAGTCCACTCCCTATGCCCCGCGCAGCCCCTACTCTTCGTCCAAGGCCTCCTCGGACCATCTGGTGAGGGCCTACTTCCACACCTACCGGCTGCCCGTCACCCTGTCCAACTGTTCGAATAACTACGGCCCCTACCAGTTCCCGGAAAAACTGATTCCGCTCACCGTGCTCAATCTGCTGTCGGGCAAGGAGGTCCCCGTGTATGGGGACGGTAAGCACGTCCGTGATTGGCTGTACGTGGCGGACCACGCGGCCGCCTTGTGGACCATCGTCCGGCGGGGGACGGCCGGCGAATCGTACAACGTTGGGGGGGAGAACGAGATGGAAAACATCGCCGTGGTCCGCCTCCTCTGCGATATCATCGCCGCCGCCAAAGATCGGCCGAGCGAGCCGTATAAAAAATTGATCGCGTTCGTGAAAGATCGGCCGGGCCACGACCGGCGCTACGCCGTCAATTGCGACAAGATCAAGCGGGAGCTCGGTTGGAAGCAATCCGTGAGATTCGAAGAGGGGCTGCGTTCCACCGTCCAGTGGTACCTGGACAATAGCGGGTGGGTCGAACGGGTCAAAACCGGGGAATATAAAAAGTGGATGGAAGAAAACTATACCCACCGCTGATCATGCGCGGGGCAGGGGGGCGGTTCCCGCCATATCGCCCGATTGTACGTATCATATGATTTTACGGAGCATGCACTCCGTGAGGGGGATGTTCAAGCCGAAAGAAAACCGCCTGCTCCGCCGGTGGTCGCTTATTCCGCCCGAAAAATCCTCGATGTACGGAAACCCAGTTTTGAGAAAAAATATTTCACCGATGTCGCCAGTACGCCCAAGCCGTACGCAACGCTTCTTCTGAAATTTATCGAGGACGCGTCGTCGAAATATTTCGTGGGACAGGTTATTTCGGCGATATCGAATCCGGCAAAGCAAATCTGCGCCAGCATTTGATTGTCGAACACGAAATCATCGCTGTTTTTTTCGAACTCCACCGCCTCCAGCACTTTTCTGGAAAAGGCCCGGTACCCCGTATGATACTCGGACAGTTTCTGGCGCATCAGTATGTTTTGCGCCAGGGTGAGCAGCCGGTTCGAAAAATATTTATAGAGCGGCATGCCTCCTTTGAGCGCGCCCCTCCCGAGGATTCTTGAACCCAACACGACCTCGAACACTCCGTTCGCAATGAGGTACGCCATGGAATGAATCAGTTTCGGCGTGTACTGGTAATCGGGATGGAGCATGATGACGATGTCGCTCCCGAGCGCAAGCGCTTTATTGTAGCATGTTTTCTGATTCCCCCCGTACCCCCTGTTCCTATCATGTTTGACGATATGTCGGATGTGGAGCCTCTTGGCGACTTCCACCGTGTCGTCGCTGCTGCAATCGTCGACAAGGATGACGTTATCGACAATGTCGAATGGAATTTCGTCGTATGTGGCTTCGAGGGTTTTTCCGGCATTATAGGCGGGGAGAACTACTGTGAGTACCTTATTGTTGATCATTTTTCAGGTACAGTAAATTCCCCGTTTCGGCTTCCGGGATTTTTCCCGCCGTCCAAACGGGTCTTGAAGGGATCGCTTCACGTCAACTCCCAGAGTCTTGAGTTCGCTCCCTCGGCGGGAAAGTACCGAAGGAATGAGGTGAAAGGCTAAATAATTCCCGGGATGAATTTGTATTTCACCTTCTTCATGTACGCCACGTAATCGGGATCCTTTTTCAGGTGCCGCTCCTCGGTTATCGCCCGGAAGAAATAAACGACGATGAATCCGACTACCAGGCCCAGGTGCTTCTGCGACAGCAGGAAGAACTCGATGACCCACAGGAGGTTCTTTCCGATGTAGGCCGGGTGCCGGACAATGTTGTAGGGGAACCGGGTGACGATCCCGCGGTTCGTCAGGTTGCTCGATTTGAATCCCAAGGCGACCGTCGCCGAGGCGTAGAACGCCCAGCAGACGGTGACGCCCACAAAGGCGGCGATTTTCACCGGTTCGCTGAGCTCGAAATTCGGCACCCAGGCGAATAAGTTGTCAACCCATTGGAAACTGAATTGGTTGAGGGGCGGATAGCAGGCGATACAGACCAGCCAACCGATGACGGTGGGCTCCACCGACTTGATCATGCTGTTCGTTTTTTTGCTTTCCACCGTGTAGGAAAAGGCGAAGATGGCGACGTCCATCAGGATGATGAGATTGACCGCGAACTCATTGACACGGTAAAAATCCGGCTGCATGTTCATGATCTGCTCGATCATGACGAAAATATTATTGATCGTCCACGTCCACAACAGAGGCATCCACAAGAATTTGACCCCGATGGCCAGAAACGCGGTTCTCCTGTACGGATTCCAGGCGTAATCCCGTTTATCGTACGTTTTATGAAAGAGTTTTCTGATTCGTGCGTAGAGGAATGCGAAAATCCGCCAGATTTTTTTCTCCTGCAGGCGGTTCCAAAGATCCTCGCCTTTCCTTTTTTTAATATCGAGGTATGAATATACCAGGTAGAAAATCATGATCGGGTAATAGACGGGAAGGACGAAATTTCTGAAATATACATAATTCGAAGCGGTGACGAACAGCGGGATGTGCTGGATGCGAACATAAGGCTCAGAGAAGTTGAATATGGGGAAAGGGATTGTCGGATTTGTAACGAAAGGAATCTGAAAGATCAAAATCAAAACGTTGACCAATACGAAGGCGAAGGAAACGTACATGAGCGGGATCAGTGTTTCTTTGCCGCGGTAGACGATCACCATCAGAATGAAAAAAAACACGGCGATGACCGTGAGAATGGCCACGACATTCGTCGAGAGGAAATTATAGAAAATGAAATTCCGGTCGATATATTGGGGTTTGCGTCCGATTTCCACCTGGTAAGGCTGACTGCCTCTGCCCAGCGTCACGGACACCCGGAGCCAGCCCGCCCGATGAATGCGCATCGTGCCCTCCGCCGCCGGAATCGCCTCTTCTTTCTCAAATGTCCATAACAAAACCGTGTGCTCACTGAGATCCGGCCGAGTGTTTTTAACCGTATAAATGATGCTGTTCCCTTCCACCCTGCGGTCGGTGATGACCAGTTCGTCGGGGAAGACGGGGGTGCAGAGAGCGATGGGAGTCGGGTCTTTGAACGTGAGCGTGATCGTGCCGTCTCTTTCGATCGCCGTCGTTTTGACGTCGACCCAGACGTCGATGACGGCGGCCTGGTTGACTGGTACGAAAAAATTGCTGATCAAGGTAGCCGGCTTGCCGTCCAGGGTGTACTTGATCTTCGCCCAAATGTTATAGGAGCCCGGGACAATGGGACGGGTAATATCGATGGGGACGGATTTTGTTTTTCCGGGCGCGACCCTAAAAGGAGTATTATCGGTTTTTATTATTCCATTTATGTAATATTCGATTCCCGTCGCGTTCAGTACCACATCGCCGTTATTGCTGACATTCACCCGGACTGGATCGCTGAATTCAATGTCGAGGTTGATGATCAGATTTTGCGAAAATATGTCGCCGACAATACAAAGATGAAAAATCGCGACGAGGAGAGCAATGATCGGTCTTTTTGTCAGCATATATCCACCCTTCCTCCTCATGTATCATGCGGAGATCAAACATATGTGTGGAAAATGACTCAACTTTGCGGAAATCGGGCTATGATAGAGGATAGCGGCGATTCCGTCAAGTTTGAAATATCCCGTTTCCAAGGGGAGGAGCATGTGTTGCTGTATATCGCTGTACCGGTTTAATCGAAAAGTGAACCGTTAACGACCTTCCGCGACGAACGGTTGACTGTCCCCTTGACTAATTGCGATTGGCGTGATTTCCTCAATATAGGATTTTTTCAATATTTTAAAACGAGGCGAGGGAAATTGCCCGGTCGTGATCCATGGCCGTGATTTTTTGATACCGGGAATGGAATATTGAGATTGCTTTGAAATACCAGCTAATCCTATAGTGATTTATCAATCGGGACAAGTCGAGTGAAGCCGAAAATTCCAAAACGTGATGTATTTTCTCGAAGGAGTTTTCACGATGCGGCGGAAATATTTACTAGGCTTCATCCGGTTGGCGGCGGCAATGCTGTCGGCCTCTTTTCTTTTCACGTGCGCCAGACAGAGCAGCATCGAACTCACCCTTCCCCCGGTCATTGTCCGCAGCGCGGACGATCAACGTATCGTCTGGGTCCAGAAGACCCCGGACGGCAAAGCGGCGGTGGCCGTGAACGGAAAACCCTTTCGCTCGAAATTTGACGAGATTTCACTGGTGGTGACGAGCCCGGACGGCGCTCATGTCGCGGCCGCAACCAGGAAGGACGCGATCTGGAGGATGACCCTGGACGGCATGGAGGTGGGACCCGCCTGCGAAGCTGTCGGCGAGGGCGGCCCCGTATTCAGCCGCGACGACCGCCGGGTGGCGTACGCCGCCCGGATCAAGGACCGCTGGTTCGCGGTCGTCGACGGCAAACCCGCCGCCGGGGAAGGATACGATGCGATCGGCCCGATTGCGTTCGGCGGGGCGGACGGCGCGCGGCTGGCGTACGCGGCGGGGCGGGACGACAAATGGAGCATGGTGACGAACGACAAGGCCGGACCTTTCTATGACAAGGTCGGCGATCCCGTTTTCAGCCCGGACGGTAAACGCCTCGCCTATACGGCCGAGGACGGCGACAAAAAATTCATCGTCCTCGACGGCGCGCCGCAGCCGGCCTGGGACCAGGTGGAGAAGCCCGTCTTCAGCTTCGACGGACGCCACATCGCGTACAGCGCGAGAAAAGGCGAGACCAGCCTGGTGATCGAGGACGGCGTGAGGATCGGAGACGTCTACCCGATGTCGTCGATCATCAATCCGGTCGTCTTCGGACCCAAGGATTCACGGGTGGCCTTTGCCGCTTATACCGGGAAGGGCTGGATGGTGGTCGTCGACGGAAAGGCGGGGACGCTCTACAAGGACGTCCTGGCCGACAACATCATGCTCAGTCCCGACGGCAAAGGTTGCGTATTTCCGGCGGCCGCGGACAACGGATGGATCGTCGTCCAGGACGGCCGGGAAGGACCGGCCTGGGACAGGATCGTCGTCGGCGACGGCGCCTATAGCGCGGACGGCTCGCAATTCGTTTACGCGGGCCGGAGAGGCAAGGAATGGCACCTGGTCGTGAACGGGTGGGAACAACCGCCGCTCGATTACAGTGAGATCAGCCCCGAAGGAGGGCCCGGTTTCAGCCCGGATGGAAAGTACATCGTCTTTAAAAGCCGGAAAAAACGCAAATGGTACATGGTGGTCAACGGACAAGCCGGCCCGGCGTACGACCGCTTATACAAGCCCGTCTTTCAAGCCGGGGGCGTGGCCTACTTGGCGGAGAGGGATGACGACATCGCCATTGTCCGCGTTCTGCAGCCCTATCCGGAGACCGAAGCGACCGGTCCGGCCCAAGTGACCGAAACGCGGGTGAGCGATATCCCGAGGTTCGCGTTCGATCCGGCAGAATGCATCCCGTGCAAGGAAAAGGGACGGCTTTTGTACCATGAAGACGATGATGATTAACGATGAACGGACACCACGTTTTTTCATATAAAATGTAACGGCGTACACCGCGTGAATAGAGGCGCCCTTGAACCGGTTGCGTAATAAGGAGGACCGGTTCTCTCAGGGCGCTTCTTCATGCGCCGGCGCCGGAAAAAAATGAAGGTGAGGTTATCGTATGCATAGAATGAGGGCGCTCGCGCGGGCGCTCGCGCGTATTGCGATTCCGTTGTGGCTGGCATTGTTCGCGGCGACGGCAGCCTGGGCCGCGGATGCAATCTCCTTATCGGACAAGGAATGGTCGGCGGGAACGATCCGGGCGGGCCGCGTTGTCGAAAAACAGCTCTCCGTCACCAATGGCGGGAAAGACGAGCTCAAGCTCGAGATCGATTCGGACACGGCCCGGCTGTCAGTCGAGCCTGATGCGCTGCAATTGGCGCCGGGAGCGACGGCTTTCATCAAACTGTTCTTCGACGCCAATGGGAATGCCGGCGATTTCTCCTATCGCCTCGCGTTCCGCGCCAAAGACGGGGCGGGCCCGGAAAAAACGTTTCCCGTCAATGGGAAGATCGATTCTTCGTCGAAAATCACGGAAGTCGACTTCTTTTACTACTTCGCGTCCAACTGCCACGAGTGCCTGGATTTCCTCAACATCACCGTGCCCGGTCTGGAGGAAAAACTGGGCGTCAGCCTCAACGTGTGGGAGCGCGACGTCCTCATCCCGGCGAATATCGGCCTGTACAAGCACAAGGTGAAACAGCTCGGACAGAAAGCCAACGACCTGCCGTCCGTCATCATCGGGGACACCGTTCTCCAGGGGTATGATCAGATCGACCGCGAGCTCGAGAGGGTGCTCGCCTCGTACGCGGCCGGCACCGTTCCGGCTGTCGAGGCGAACCCGAAGAACGTCCTCGACGGGAACGCCGCAGGCGGGAGCGGTTCCGACGACGCGCTGGCCGTCTTTCCAGTCATCCTTGCCGGGCTCATTGACGGCGTCAATCCGTGCGTCATCAGCACGCTCATTTTCCTCCTCGCCTACCTCGCCTTCGCCGGTCGGACGAAAAAGCAGGTTCTCATCATCGGCGTCGTTTACTCGCTCGTCGTGTTCGTGACGTATTATCTCATCGGCCTGGGATTCTTCCAGGTGATCCAGGCGCTGACCGCGTTCCCCCCCATCGCGCTCGTTATTCAGATCGTCCTCTGGGTCGTCCTTATCCTGTTTGGTGCTTTGAGCATTCACGATTTCATCAAGATCAGGCAGAACAAGGTGAAGGAAGTCAAGCTCCAGCTTTCAGACCGCTTCAAGGACCGCATCCGGAAGACTATCCGGACGCAGGCGGCGTCCGTCACCATCGTCGCCAGCACGATCGTCGTCGCCTTCACCGTCACCCTTTTCGAGCTCGCCTGCACGGGCCAGATCTATCTGCCCACCATCACGGCGCTCGTCCGGACGCGGCGGCACATATCCGATTTCATTTATCTCGGCATCTACAACCTGGCGTTCATCGCCCCTCTCGTTCTCGTCTTTTTCCTGACGTACCGGGGAATGACGTCGCAAAAGCTGACGGCTTTTTTTCAGAAGCACATGGCGCTTGTCAAGCTCGTGACCGCCGTCCTCTTTTTCGGGCTGGCGGCCGTCGTGGCGATCATCAACATACCGCTTCTTTTAGTATACATTTCGAAGTTATTTGGAAATTGAGGTGGAACACTCATGATGACGCGTTTGAATTGCAGAATGGAAGTCCGCCTATAATTTGAATTTCATACCGGAAGACATATTCCTGATGGAAGGGCTGATCCGTATTATGGAACGGCCATAACCCCCGCGGGGCGAAAAGAAACGCCTTTTTCGTGAAGGCCCCCAAACTTTTCCCTCCGGGGGTTTTTTATTGCCGGATGGCGTCTATTTCCCAGCACTAATTCCGAATTCGATCGTAAGTTCTCCCGTATAGTGCTCCCAAGATTGTTGTGAGATAAAATTTGTGGAGAAAATAGAGAAAAAATATATCAGGAAGGGGTCATTATGCCACTTTTTTCATTCTCGATGGCATACAATAACAATCTTGGGGGCACTCATCTGTAGATATTTTCCCGGAATCCCCCGCAGCCGCAACTTGAAATCTGCCTAGACGGCGGTTATTCTCCTCTTTTATGAAGATTCATATCCTCGGTCCATCGGGCGCGGGCACCACGACTCTGGGCAGGGGGCTGGCGGTGGCGCTCGGAATTCCTCAGTTCGATTCCGACTATTTTTTCTGGATCGAGACAGACCCCCCTTCACGCACGTCAGGCCGAAAGAGGAACGGAACGCCCTGCTCGCATCGGCGCTGGCCGGTTTGCGTCGTGGGTGGTGAGCGGCTCGATGATGGGGTGGGGGGATTTTCTCATATCGGATATCGATTTCATCATCTATAAATATGTTTCATGGGCGATCCGGCGCGAACGGCTGAAGGCCCGTGAACGCGGCCGGTACGGCGAGCGTATACTGCCCGGCAATGATATGCATAAACTTCACTTCGAGTTCATGGAATGGGCATCTCAATATGCTTGGACATTTGATAAGCGGTCGTTCCATCGGCCATATGCCGGGCGCGGCGGCCGATGCGAAAACCGCGTTTCTTCCAGAAGCTGATTCCCGCCTCGTTATTCACCTGCACCCCGGATTCAATGACCTTCGCGCCCGCGGTTAGCATGAGGTGCGATTCGAGGGCGGCCAGAAGCGCCGTCCCCAGCCCGCGCCGGCGGTGCGCCGAGGCGATCATGAGGAGGGAAAGGAAAGCCCGTCCTCTTTTATACTTCGGGATGAAATCGAGCACGCCGACTATTTCGTCAGTATCGTCACGGATTCCGCAATAGAAGCCGCCGACTTCCTTCGAATGCGCGATGTCCGTCGTGACCATTTCGAGCGAGGTGCATGGCACCGGGCCGAGGGCGAGAAAGTCTTCGCATCGCCGGTACACTTCCAGTACGGAAGGAATATCGTCGTCGGTCACGGGCCGGACCGTAAAACCTGGTCCGCCGAACAGATTGTTCATCGCCTTTCCTTTCTCAACCATAATCGATTCTCTCGGAACTGATTTTTTCGCAACTGAAAAAACCCGGCCCCGGGTTGTTCGAGGCCGGGCGGATGCTTCCCGCGCGATTCGTTATCTATTCCGCCAAATATGTCACCGGCGGCGTGTATTTATGAAATAATTTTCTGGTCGCGGCGTCGAGCTTGCGGAAGAGCTGCGGACTGATATTAAACCGGCCTTTCCACGGTTTGCCGTTCATGATAAACGTCACGCCGACCGGCTCGCCGAAGGCGTCCAGCGAAAGAAAAGGTTCTTTTCCCAGCCTGCCGACCGCGATCTCACCGCAGTGGGCGGAAAAGCTGGCGCGGCAGTGGTAGCCGCGGTTTTTTAGATCGCTTTCGAGTTTTTCCTTGAGGGACAGGAGCGCCCGAACCTTGTCGTCCCACTCCACGGGCTCGAAAACCATGAAATTGGCGTCGCCGTCGTTCTTAACGATGAGGGGACGATGGGGCGCGAGTGTCTCGATGGTGAGCACCTGTAGGCAGTTCAGAAGCGCGAACAGCTCCGCCGGAGGCAGCTTGCCCATGATCGGCCCGAAACTCTCGAGGTCGTATACGGCAATGAGATGTTCTTTGATGATGAGGGATGGTGATTGATCCATACGTCGTTCCTTGTTACGTGTTCAGTCAGCCCAAACGTCTGACGGTCATGGCCCGAACCATTGCGGTTCGGAATGGATCTTCGTCGGCCCTTGCGTCCGACAGTATTGTCAAAGATCGATGCGCGGGAAGTGAGATTGGAAAGCATATCGCACGTCGATCGTTTTTTCAAGACGAAGTGCAGTTCGAGGATGTGGGACGAAAGTGCCTTTATCACGGCCCTGTACGCCGGGCCACCGACTCATTTCCAATACATATTCGATTTGATCTTCTTTTTCAGAGCCGCGTCATCCAACGGATGGCGGGCGATGCCGCCCGCGATCGCCGCCCGGGCCGTGGCGAAGGCGACCGCCGCTCCCACCCGACGGTCGAGCGGCGACGGCACGACGATGCCGCGCGCCAAATCCTTCGGCGCGACGAGTGCGGCGATCGCCTCGGCGGCGGCCCGCTTCATGTCCTCGATGATGGCCGAAGCGCCGACGTCGAGCGCGCCGCGGAAGATGCCCGGGAAGGCGAGCACGTTGTTGATCTGGTTGGGAAAGTCCGAGCGGCCGGTGGCGACGACGGACGCCCCGCCGGCCTTCGCGTCGCCGGGCATGATCTCCGGGTCGGGGTTGGCCATGGCGAAGATGATCGGGGCCGGGGCCATGGCGCTTACGTCCTCGCGGGAGAGGAGATTGGCGCCGGACACGCCGATGAAGACGTCTGCCCCCTTGAGCGCGTCGGGAAGGCGGCCCTCGCGGTTTTTCCGGTTGGTGATGGAAAGCATATCCCGTTTGATCGGATTCAAATCGGAGCGGCCCGGAGAGATGATGCCTTTGGAATCGCAGAGGAGGACGTGGGGGAAACCGTAGTCAAAGAGGAACCTGGCGATGGCGATGCCGGCCGCACCCGCGCCATTGATGACGATGAAGACGTTCTCCTTCTTTTTGCCGGTGATCCGCAGGGCGTTTATAAGCGCGGCCAGGGTGACGACGGCGGTCCCGTGTTGGTCGTCGTGGAAGACCGGTATGGAGAGCGTGCGCTTAAGCGCGTCCTCGATCTCGAAGCAGCGCGGCGCCGAAATGTCCTCCAAATTGATGCCGCCCAAACACGGCGCGAGCGCCGTCGCCACGGCGATGATCTCATCGGTTTTTTGCGTGCCGACGCAGACCGGGAACGCGTCCACGCCGCCGAATTCCTTGAAGAGTACGGACTTGCCCTCCATGACGGGCAGGCCCGCCTCCGGCCCGATGTTCCCCAGGCCGAGCACCGCGCTCCCGTCGGAGAGCACGGCCACGATGTTCCAGCGCGATGTGTAATCGAAGGAGAGCTCCTTGTGCCTGGCTATTTCGAGGCACGGCGCCCCGACGCCGGGCGTGTAGAGCAACGACAAATCCCGAATCGTCTTGATGCGCTTTTTGGGGAGAATCCTTATTTTTCCTTTCATCAAACGATGAAGTTCTATGGCGTCTTGTCCTATGTTCATGGGAAGCCGATCCTTGTTGGTGATGTGAGCGTATAGTAGCGGAAACGGGCGCGAATGAACAGAGGCGGGCCTTGGGATTACTCCTTAACCTTGAGAAAACGGTTCCGGACCTCATGTATTTATGCATGGGGATTGAATGATTTAATTTTGTAGATTTTTCATAATTTTCTCCAAATGGAGCTGTAATCGCAATCTTGGGGGCACTTTACGCTGCTGAAACGCTATCCGGTTTCCGGCGAACCGAATATACAATGCCGGCGTCATCGCCCCCATATCTCTCCATGCTAAATCCTTCCCATCGCCGCCTCTTGCCACCGTATTATCAATGCCTGTATATTTCAACAGGTTTTTATAGAAAGGAATTCCATGAAACGCATCTTCGGCATGTTTTTATTTTTTAACACCATGATGGCGGCTGTTTACGGCGATGACGGTAAAAGCCCTCATCCCCTCGGCCTGCCCGACGGCTTGTACACCCAAATCGAAACGAATCGGGGCACGATTCTGGTTCAGCTTGAGTTCGAGAAAACTCCGATGACCGTGATGAATTTTATCGGACTGGCTGAAGGCGCCTTGAGCTTTAAAGGCCGAAATAGCCAGCTATTTTACGACGGGCTGACGTTCCACCGGGTGATCGCGAATTTTATGATCCAGGGCGGCGATCCGCTGGGCACCGGTCGGGGCGATCCTGGGTACCGGTTTCCGGACGAATTCGATTTTTCGCTCAGGCACGACCGACCGGGGATCCTGTCCATGGCCAACTCCGGTCACGACACCAATGGCAGTCAGTTTTTCATCACGCACGTCCCCACTCCCTGGCTCGACTTCAAACACACGGTGTTCGGGCATGTGGTGAAAGGCCAGGAGGTGGTGAACGCCATTGCCCAGGGAGACGTTATCAAGCACATCGCCGTGCTCAGGATCGGAGCCAAGGCCGGGCAATTCATCGCCAGCGACGCCGCTTTCAAACGATTGATTGCCTCCGCTCCGGCGCGTTTCAATGCCGCGATCAAACGCCACTGGCCGGGACTGACAACGACATCCTCGGGGCTTTTTTATAAAGTACTCAAGAAGGGGACAGGGACGGCCGCTCCCCGCCCCGGGGCCGCGGTGACCGTTCATTATAAAGGAACGTTTCTGAATGGACAGGTATTTGACAGCTCATACGACCGAAATCAGCCGGCCCAGTTCACGATCGGCTCCCTCATTCCGGGCATGAACGAGGCGCTGGCGGCGATGAAGAAAGGCGAGAAAAGGCTTCTCGTCATTCCTCCCGAACTCGGCTACGGAGACAGAGGGGCGGGGAATGTCATCCCGCCTCATGCCTGGCTGGTGTTCGAGGTCGAATTATTGAATCTATAGTCACTTATTAACCGGCCGATGAAGGGGGGTGGCACGTAAAGTTCCCCTTGGCCGGAAGGCGGTTTCCGAAATCTACCTTCCATCCATAAACAGAGAGAGCGGATTTAAATATCCGCTCTCTCAATTTTTAACGGTATAATGCGTCCGCAAATAGCGCGCCAGTTTGGCGAGCAGGGGATTGTGCCGCGAGCCGATTCGGCCGTCGAACAGGACGTCACCCCGGTGTTTCTGGAACCAGGTGTACAGCTGTTCGCCTCGTGCGGCGTCGTCGCTCCCAGTCTTTGCGACAGCGACGAGCTTTCTCAGCTCGATCCGCGAAAGGATATTACGCGCCGTGCCGATCACAAGCACGTAACTCCCGCCGCCCGGGGCGCTTTCCACGCCCACACCACCGTATGTTTCGGGGGCGGCTTCCTCCTTCTTCACGGTTCCGGTCGCTCTTTGTTCCCACCGATCGACTCGCGCGAGGGCTTTATTCATCTCATCAACATGCAAATTATAGATGATGGTATGCGATTGCTTGATTAAAAAAACAAGCCCCTCTTCATCGATCTTGGGAATGAGCTTCCTGAGCTCCTTCGCCAATAACTCGCGCTTTGCGGAAGCCTTCGCGGCGGCTTTTTTTTTCGCCACCCTTCTCTTTACTTCTTCTTTTTCGCGGTCTTCTTTTTTGCGGTCTTTTTCTTGGCCGTTTTCTTGGCAGCCTTTTTCTTCGCCGGTTTTTTGTTCATTGCACCCTCCATGAGTTTGTTGTTACGGTCGAGATCGCGCCTCAAGGCAACGTCTCGATCCGGAGTCGTGAGAACGAAAGCTCTCACGAAACTTTTTTTTATTATCAAGCATCGCTTCCAATTGTTTCTCTTTCATGCACATACGATGATTAATTATCGGCGCGTTGCCGTCGCGCGCTTTAGCATTGCGAGAGTTAACGGTGCGTGAGAATTTTTTATGGTTGTCGGCGGGAACGTTGTGCGAAGCGGCGGAAAAAATTTCTACGGAAAAAAAATGAATGCGCGCATACGATTTTGTATTCGCGTGTTTCAATTTGAAATTTTTTCCGTTCATTGAAACACAAATTATGATATTTTGAATTAATAATCAATACTTTGAGAAGAAATTTTTTTTCATTGATTTGCGTCGAAAAAACGTTTATGACAATTTTTTTTCCTATAAAAAAAATTTTTCAGCGATCACGTCGAGATTGAAGCGCGCGGCGAGGAGTTATTATTCCTGAGTCGGCGGCAACTTGTGCCCGCAGCGCGGACATCGCTCGTCGCGGAATTCTTTTTTTCGCCCCTCGAATCCGCAGTCCGCGCAACGCCAGCCGTCGATGAGTGCGCCGCACGAAGGACAGACGTCATCGGTTTCCTTGAGTAAAGCCTGGCAGGCGGCGCAAAACTTTTCGCGGTGCGGCTCTCTCGGCGCGGCGGCAACCGGTTCTTCCTCGGCTTTGTTTTTTTTCATCGCGATGAAGCTCACGAGAGAGTGTGCGGCGAAGTAAGCGATCGCCGACGACGGGACAATATAGCGAAAGAAAAACGTCAGGGCGGACGGAACGTCCGCCGCGAGATAAGCGGGCGGGCTTTTCGAAAGCAACTCCGCCAATGAGTTGATTCCGACGAGAAAAGAAACGGCGAACGTGAGGACGGCGCCGTACGATGAACGCATGAGATTGACAATGCCTGCGATGAGAATGATCGCGGAGAAGCCGAGACTCTTGAGAAACAGCGTCGAGGTCGGATCGAGGGGAGTGATCTGGGGAAGAATAAGCGAACCGAAGACGATGAAGATGAACGAAAGAACGCCCACTGCACTATCGCTGACCGCGAAAATGAAAACCCCGGTGTTTTTTTTCGACATTGGTCGCTCCTTCCGGCTGGAATATCGAACGTCGCTCTAGGCACTATATGAACGAACTAGCGAAAAGGCCTCATTTTTCCATACTTCGCTAGACGCGCTCTCGATTTTCACGATTGCGGTCGACTGTGGTCTCGACATTGTAGCAGTTGCCCATTTTCAGCTTGATCCCCTGCTTGATGGCCTGGAAGGGCTGTTCCATGAAGCATGAGGCGGTGATGAAGGCGGGGAGATAACATTCGCCGGGGCAGTTGATGGCGGATCCCTGCTCGCGGACTCCCCGCTCATAGGCTTGGCGGATGGAGCCGGTCGAAAGAAGGTTGTAGCGGGCCTTATTGAGGACTTCACAGGGATAGAGGAGGTCTCCATTAGGGTAGATCGTGGGGATGAGCGTGGGGAAGCAGGTGTGGTCCTCGAAAAGCAGGAGCGTCCGGTTGAACTCGGGCATGCCCAGGATCGGATAGCCTTTGCCGTTGTAATCGATGATTCGTTCGACGAGCGCGCGGTATTCGGGGTTGTTGCGCAGGGCGGGGATGGGCTTGAAATTCTCCATTTGCCCGATGACCGACAACCCGATATTCTGCTCGAAACAGAAATCCATGAGCGGATAGATGTCGGGGATGTTGTGGGCGGTGATGACCGCGTTCACGAGCAGTGAAAAATTCTTTTCCTTCTGCAGCGCCGCGAATTCCTTCGTGATGCCGATGATCCGCTTCGTGGTCCCCTCGCGGACGCCGGACATGTCGTCGTTCTTTTTTTCGTCGAGCGAATCGAGACTGACGGCGAGGTAATCGAGGTAATCGGCCACTTCGGGTTTTTTGGGTAATAAAATACCATTGGTCGTCAGGGAGAGAATGTGGTACTTAAGCTCACGGCAGGTCTTGAGCACGTCGACGATATCGGAGCGGAGCAGCGGCTCGCCGCCGGAAAAATAGAGATTTTCGACATCCCGGCGCATTATTTTCAGGAGTTCAATCGTTTTTTCCGGATCGAGGTCTTCCGGAGAGATCGATGAGATGCGCTCGTTTGATTCGGCGTAGCAGTACGTGCAGCGGAAGTTGCAGCGCTTGGTAATGAGATAGAGGGCGAAAATCGGTTCGAGCAGGATGATGTCGCCCGATTTTACCTTCATCCAGTTGTGGATGAATTTGCGGATGAAAGACACGGCCAGTCGTAACTGATCGAGCTTGAGGCGCAGACCCTGACGGGAGGTCGCGACTCTTTCCGCCCGCCCCGTCACCCGGCCATTCGCCCTGAAGGCCGTATTATTCGCCGTATTCGTTTTTTCCATCGATCACCTCATCCGCTTCACCGCCGAAATGTCGGCGAAACACTCATGAGCCTACCTTATTTGTCAGGAATTTTCAATATTTTCTATCTTTCCGGCCGCCTGCTCGCCACGCGCCCGTCCACGGTTTCGATTCATTCACGCGCCTTTCGTCTTGCCACTATCGGGCTCGCATCGTATGATGAAATGAAACGCAGGAGGGAGTCGGCTTTTGGAAAAAAAAATTGCGGTCATCTATACGAGTGTTTACGGCAGCACCCAGACCTACGCGGAGTGGATCGCCTGGGCGCTGGGGGCGGACCTCTTCCCGGCCCGTGGGAAACGGGAGGATCTTCTCGAATACGACGTCATCATTTACGGGGGTTATCGGCGCCCGAACGGAATCGCCGGGCTTGACTATATCGCCAAAAATCTCGATGCCCTGAAGGGCAAGCGGCTCATCGTATTTTGCGTCGGTGCGGGGCCGGTCCGCGCGCGGGCCCTCGATTCTCTCCTCGCCGCCGATTTCAAGCCGGCCGAGCGGGCGCAGATCGCCGTCTTCGGCCTGCGGGGAGCGTTCAATTTCCGGAGACTCCACCGCAAGGATCGGATCAGGATGTCGCTCCTGCGAACCGGGCTCAGACTCCGAAACCCGGCCTCGCTCGACGAGAACGAACGGGTCCTGCTTGACGCTTTCGACAATCCCGTAAACTTCACCGACGAAAAGTTAATCGCGCCGATCGTGAAAGCCGCCCGGTCCGGAGGGCGGCCGATCGCCGTCGGAGTGGAGGCGGCCGCGCGCATGACGGACGGCGGAGGCAAGAATACGAGAGCCGGCCGGACGAAAACGGCGAAAATGGCCGTCGGCGTATCCCGCGGGAAAAAAAAGAAAAAATACGGAAAAAAGAAGAAAAGCGCCAAACGTGATGAAAAAAGAAGAACGTCCCGGCGGGTGAAAGCCGGCGGAAAAAAAAGGCTTTCGAAAAAGGCCAAGCGCGGGACTCGCCCCGCCGCACGGCGCGCCCGAAAGGTGCGGGCGACGCGCCGGAAGAGAGCGGCGAAGGGCGGAAAACGCGTCTCTCGGAAACCGGTCGCGACGAAGCGGTCCGCCAAAAAAAAGCGCGTCCGGCGGACGAAAGCGAGCGGGAAAAAACGGGCCGTGCGAAAGGCGAAAGCGCGGAAACGTCCCGTGAAAAGACGCGTTCGGAAATCGTCCGGCAAGCGCCGGGTCACGCGCCGCGCGCCGACTCGCGCGAAGCGCAAGCGTGTCGCCGCCAAACGCACTGCCGGGCGGAAAAGACCGGTCGGGAAAAAACGGGTTCGGAAGTCGGCGACGGCGGGAAAAAGGCCGGCGCGCGCGAAGCGCAGGAGATCCGTCTCCAAGCGCTCAACCGCCAAACGCACTGCCGGGCGGACAAGACCAAGCGGAAAAAAAGGGGCGCGAAAGTCGGCGACGGCGAGAAAAAGACCGGCGAGCCGCAAGGTTCTCCGGCGAAAGAAAGCGCGAAAATCCGTTTCCCCCCGGAAACTCCGCTTGTAACGCCGGCATTCAGGTGCTATACTCGTTCTCGTATTCTCCACGAGGCAGTGAAAAATGCTCAGGTGCCGGTTCCCCAACGCGTTTCGGCCCCGCTGCCGCCCGGTGAAAGTCACGCGGGGCGGATTTTCATTTCCCGTCCCGAGCAATATACTCAATCGTTTTACATGTGACATACCGAGACTTTACGAAGTATCGGTATGTCAAAGAAATATAATCGGAAATATCCGACAAAGCGTAGCTTGGCGGGTATAAATCACGAACAACGCCGGTCTTAAGGCGAGGCAGAGGAATCGACTATGAATCGTACCAGTCTCAACCAATTATTTTTCGGTTTCTTCCTTCTTTTTGCATTTGTGGCGGAATGCGGGTACATCGACCCGGGAACGGGAAGTTATTTCATCCAGATCCTCATCGGGGTTTTAGCCGGCGGCCTTTTCGCGCTCAAGATATTTTGGAAAAAGATCATCGCCTTCCTCCGGGGCGAGAACCGGAAAAAAACCGAGCCGGCGACCCCCGGCGCATCCGGTAGCGACGGGAAGCATGAGTAATACGCCGCTCGCCTCCTCGTTTCGCGATCCTTCCGGGTTCCTTTTTTTCTCCAACGGCGTGCTTTTCCGCCAGGTAAACGGCGGTTATCGGGCTCATTACGTAAAATTGATGGAGTCGGGATTATACGCCGAGCTTACGGAACGCGGCCTGCTCATCCCCCACGAAGCGGCCGACGTCCGCGGCACGGACGACGCCTCCCTGACGATCCGCCCCGAACCGGTGCCTTTCGTCTCCTACCCGTACGAATGGTGCTTCAGCCAACTCAAGGACGCGGCTCTGGCCACGCTGGCCATCCAGGAGGCGGCTTTTCGGCGCGGGATGGTCCTCAAGGACGCGAGCGCTTATAATATTCAGTTCCATCGCGGCGCGCCCGTCCTCATCGACACCCTTTCGTTCGAGACGTACCGGCCGGGACGGCCGTGGGCGGCATACCGGCAGTTCTGCCAGCACTTTCTCGCCCCGCTCCTCCTCATGAGTCTCCGGGACGTCAGGCTCGGCCAGCTCCTGCGCGTCCACCTCGACGGCATTCCGCTCGACCTGGCAAGCGCCCTCCTGCCCGCGGGGACCCGGTTCAGGCCCGGAGTGCTCTCCCACATCCACCTGCACGCCAAAAGCCAGCGATATTTCGCCGACAAACCGGACTTCGGAGCAAGGAAGGCGTCCATCGGCGTCCTGGCCTTCGAGGGATTGATCGACAGCCTCAAGTCCCTTGTGAAAAAGCTCGACTGGGAGCCCGCGGGCACGGTTTGGGCCGATTACTACGAGAACACCAATTATCAATCGACGGCTTTCGGCCATAAACGGGAGATCGTCGACCGGATGCTCGCCTCTCTCGCGCCTGACCACGTGTGGGACCTGGGCGCCAACACGGGCGTTTTCAGCCGCCTTGCCGCGGGACGGAATATTTTTACCGTGGCTTTCGACATCGATCCCGCGGCCGTGGAACTCAATTACCGCGCCTGCAAAAAGGAGGGTGAAACAAACCTCCTGCCGCTGGTCATCGACCTGACCAACCCCAGCGCCCCGTCCGGCTGGGAGAACGCGGAGCGGCATTCCCTGCTCGAAAGGGGGCCGGTGGACACGATCTTGGCGCTCGCCCTTGTCCACCACCTCGCCATCGGCAACAACCTCCCGCTCGGCCGGTTGGCCGCGTTCTTCGCCCGCGCCTGCCGCCGCCTGATCGTCGAATTCGTGCCCAAGGACGATTCGCAGGTAAGGCGGATGCTTGCCACGCGGGAAGATATTTTCGATGCCTATACCGAGGCGGAATTCGAAAAAGAATTCGCCCGTTTGTTCGACCTCAAGGAGAAAGTCCCGGTACGGGACAGCAAACGGACGGTGTATTTAATGGAGAGACGGTCATGAAAAAAAAGCAGAACCGGAGACGGAGCCAGCCGCGCGCGTCCCGATCCCGGACTTCCGGACGGGAACGGTCCACGAACGGAAAACCGAAGCTGAAATTCCCGTACTTCGTGCTGCATCCGCTGTTTTTCGGCGTATTCCCGATCCTTTTCCTTTACGCCGGCAATACCAGGGAAATGCGGTTCGAAGAAATCCTGCTTCCCCTGGCCCTCATGACCGCAGCGGCGATCGTCGTCACGCTGCTTTTGGGGCTGCTCTGGCGGAACTTCATGAAGAGCGGGATCGTCGCGAGCACCGGCTTGGTCGTCATTTTTTCCTTCGGCCGGCTTAAAGACCTGACCCGGGAATGGCAGCTCCCGTACCGGGAATATGTAATTTTGGGAGCGCTTATCCTCCTCGCCGTCGTCGCCATCGTCTTTCTCATCCGCACGAAAAAAAATCTCCTCCCTCTCACTAAAATCCTCAACTTCGCGGGGGGCGTGCTGGTCGTTATCCAGGTGGCGATCGCCGGGGCCGGCCTGCTGCAGCTTGCGGGGAAAGCGTCGCCGGTCGCGCTGAACGCGGGACCGGCGCCCAAGGGGGCGCCGGCGGTTCCCGCGAACGCCGACCCCGGAGATTACCCGGACATTTATTACATTATACCCGACAGCTACGGCCGGGCGGATACGATGAACAGGTTCTATCAATATGACAATTCCGATTTCGTCGGCTTCCTGGAAAACGAGGGGTTTACGGTATTCAGGGAGGCCAGATCCAACTACTGCCAGACGCTCCTGAGCCTGTCGGCCGTCCTCAATATGAATTACATCGACGATTTCATCACGCTGGACAAAGACACGGACGACAGGATGCCGCTGGTCGAGAAACTGCGGCACAATGCGCTTTTCGATTTTTTAAAGGAACACGGATACGCAGTCGTGAACTTTTCCTCGGGGTACGAGTATACGGAGATCAGGGACGCCGACGTCTACCTGAAACCGAAAGGCTCCTTAAGCGAGTTCCAGAACATCCTCCTCACCACGACCACCCTTTCGATCGTGGACGGCCAGACGGCGTTCGACGCGCATCGGCGCCGGATCGCGTACACGCTCAATACCATGCCCATGGCCCACATTCCGGGTCATCCCCGGTTCATCTTCGTCCACATGGTGTGTCCCCACCCGCCCTTCGTCTTCGGACCGGACGGTGAGAAAGTCGAACAGAAGTTCGGGTTCAGTTACATCGACGGCGACGGGTACATGGGCCTGGGAGGCACGGTCGAGGAGTACGCGAAGGGCTATTTCGACGAGATGACGTACTTCAACAAGCTCATGCGCGTGGCGGTGAGCCAGATTCTGGAAAAGAACGCGGGTCGGCCTCCGGTCATCGTCATCCAGGCCGACCATGGACCGGGAATGCACATGGATTTTTTATCCGCGGAGAGGACGAATCTGAAGGACCGCTTCTCCATCCTCTATGCGATCTATCTGCCCGGGCACACGGGCGTATGGAGACCGATCGACTCCACCCCCGTCAATACCTTCCGGGTCGTGCTCAATCAGTACTTCAAGGCCGATCTGCCTCTCCTCGAACCGCGCAGCTATTACAGCACATGGCCCAGGCCGTTTATTTTCAAAGACATCACGGACAGGCTCGAAGACAAGCCCGCGCCGTACCAGATTCACTGAATATGGTTGTTCGAGTTTTTTTCTTACTTTTTTTTCTCCTTTCTCGGCTTCCATTCTTCCCGGCTTCTTGATAAATTCCCCTCCCGAAAGCCGTTGTCTTGAAACAGGTTTTTTCGTGTGGTATGGTCAATTTCAATCCGGCTGCACGGCGGCCGGCGGTTGAGGGCGGCGAGACCGCCGCTTCGGGGCGCAATAACTTTACGGTAACTCTTCTTGCGCCCCTGTCATAACGCACCCGCGGACGGGAGACTTCGAGCGCAGCCCGTCCGCCGAGAAAGGCGTCGCGATGAAACGGACCCGCACACTTTTACATGGCTGTATCGTATTTTTTATCCTATTCGCGTCCTGCGTCGACGGGACAGCTGAAGAAACGAATCCGCCTACGGCGACCAAACCGCCGGCGGCATCCGACTGGCCGAACTGGCGCGGACCCGCCCACGACGGAATCGCCCACAATGCCGACTTCGATCCGACTTCGCTGAAGGGGCTCGACAAGCCTCTCGAGACGGACAATCCGCGGCTGATGTGGAGGACCAAAGTCGGCGTCGGCTACTCGGGCGTGGCAGTGGCCGGCCCGTACGCGTACACGGTGGGGTTCGCCCGCCGGAAAGGGAGCAAGCTCGGAACGGACTCCGTATTTTGCATTGACGACCGTACAGGGCAGACGGTCTGGAAATACGACTATCCGAGCTCGGCCGCCGTCTACGTTGGACCGCGCGCATTCCCGCTTGTCCAGGACGGCCTCGTCTACGTCTTAAGCTGGGACGGCAAGCTCTTCTGTCTCGACGCCCTCACGGGCGCTCCCGTCTGGAATGTCGACATCCAGGCGGAGTACGGCCTCATCCGTCGCGAAGAGGAGTTCGGTTTCGTCTCGCCGCCCGTCATCGAGGGCGACATCCTTATCGTGAATGCGCGCGAGTGGGGCGTCGCGCTCGACCGGCGCACCGGCGAAAAGATCTGGGACAGTCCGAAGGCGAGGAGCGGCTACTCCCCGCCCGTACTCTTCACGCATGAGGGGCGGCGCCTGCTCGCCATGCTTGGTTCGGCGAAGCTGTACATCGTCGACCCGGCGACCGGTACGGTGGTGGCCAAAACCGATTGGCGCACCCAACTCCAGGGCAATTTCGCCGACCCCATCGTTCTGGGCGACACCATCATGGTCTCCGCCACCTACGACCAGGGCTACGGCATGTACCGCTTTACCGGCGAATCGCTCGAGACCCTCTGGCGGCGTCCGGGCCTCGGCGCGCAGATGGCGGCCGGCGTCGTTTACGACGGCTACTATTACGGGCACGACTTCTGGTACTACTATCACAAGGGCGAGTACGTCTGCATCGATCTGGCGACGGGAAAAAACGTATGGACGAAGAAGATGGGGATGGGCTCGGTGATCGGCATCAATAAATACCTGCTCCTCGTGACGGAGACAGGCCGCATGATCGCGGCGGAGGCGACGCCGGAAGGATACCGGGAGATCGCCTCCTGTCAGCTCGGGAAAAAGCGCTCCGGCGAGTGGTTCACGCTCCCGACCTTCGCGTACGGCCGGCTTTACCTCCGCAGCTTTTCAGGCGACTGCTTCTGCCTCGACGTAAAAAAAAGCCGCCCGTAAAGGACGGCTTTTTTTTACACAAGATGAGGAAAAGGGGCAAAGACCGCAACAGATTGTTGAAGGGGCGAGTTTTTTTCAACGACCTGATAGCGCCGTAAATGGAGGACCTATCTCGCGGTGAAGCGATAAACGCCGGAATTACGATCCCGCCAACAGCTGATTGATCGCCTTGGCGGCGGTGCGGCCCTGGCCCATGGCGAGGATGACCGTCGCCGAGCCGAGGGCGATGTCGCCGCCTGCGTACACCCGGTCGAGCGAGGTCTTGCAGTTTTCGTCCACGATGACATTGCCCCATTTGTTGGTTTCCAAACCATCGGTCGTCTGCTTGATGAGGGGATTCGAATCATTGCCGATGGCCACGATCACCGTGTCCACTTCCAGGATCTGCTCGCTCCCCTTGATCGGCACCGGCCGGCGGCGTCCCGATTCGTCCGGCTCGCCGAGCTCGTATGAGAGGGTCTCGATTGCTTGTACCAAACCCTTCTCGTCCCCGAGCACGCGCTGGGCGTTGGTGAGGAGGCGGAACTCGATTCCTTCCTCCATGGCGTGATGGACTTCCTCGATCCGTGCGGGCAGCTCGACCTCGCTCCGGCGATAGACGATGGAGACCTTCTGGGCGCCGATGCGCTTGGCCATGCGCGCCGAGTCCATGGCCACGTTGCCGCCGCCCAGGACAGCCACTTTCCTCGACTTGAAGATCGGGGTGTCGGCGCGCCCGGCGTCGTAGGCCTTCATGAGGTTGGCGCGGGTGAGGTACTCGTTGGCGGAGAACACGCCCACCAGGTTTTCGCCTTCGATGTGCATGAAGCGGGGCAGACCCGCGCCCGTGCCGATAAACACCGCGTCGAAGCCGTCCTTGTCCATGAGGTCCTTGAGCTTGCGCGTGCGTCCCACCAGGAAATTCGTTTTCACTTCCACGCCCATCGCCTGGAGCGCCTTGATCTCCGCGTCCACGATCGCCTTGGGCATACGGAACTCCGGAATGCCGTAGACGATGACGCCGCCCGGGCGGTGGAAGGCCTCGAACATGACGACGCGGTGGCCCTCGCGCCGCACGTCGCCGGCCACGGTGATGGAGGCCGGGCCCGAACCGATGACGGCTACGCTCTTTCCGGTCTCCGGCTTCACATCGGGAGACGTGACCAGGTTGTTCTCCCGCTCCCAGTCGGCCACGTAACGCTCGAGTCTCCCGATGGAGACCGACTTGTTCTTGTCCTTGAGCGCCGCGCCGAGCGTGCACTTCTCCTGGCACTGCGTCTCCTGCGGGCAGACGCGGCCGCAGATGGCCGGCAGGAGGCTGTCCCGCTTGATGATGTCGATCGATTTCTTGAAGTCTTCGTCGACGATCGCCTTTATAAAGGCGGGAATGTCGATGCGCACCGGGCAGCCCTCGATGCAGAGGGCTTTCTTGCACTGAAGGCAGCGCAGCGCCTCCACCACGGCCTGCTCCTTCGAGTAGCCGTAGGTGACCTCCTGCATGTTTTTCACGCGCTCTTCCGGGGCCTGGGAGGGCATCTCCTGCTGCGGAATGGCGCGCCGATCCCTGGCGGTGAGCTCGGCGGCCTTGGGCTTCAGTTCATTGTAGAGGCGTTCGGCTTCGGTTTTGAGTTGTTCCCGAGGTATGAAACTCATACCAGGCCCCCCTGCAGTTTCCCGATCTCGGCGTCGAGCTTGCAGCCCTCGTGGGCCTGACGCTCGAAGTCGCGGTAGGCGTTCAGGCGGAGCATCATGTTGTCGAAGTCGACCAGGTGGCCGTCGAACTCCGGTCCGTCGACGCAGACGAATTTGGTCTCGCCGCCGACCGTGACGCGGCAGCCGCCGCACATGCCCGTGCCGTCGACCATGATGGTGTTGAGCGACACGAAGGTTTTCACGCCGAAGGGCTTCGTCGTTGCGGCGCAATTCTTCATCATGACGGGGGGACCGATGGCGACGGCGAGCTGCGGCGGGTTCGGCCCGGCGCAGACCTCCTTGAGCGGTTCGGTGACGAAGGCCTTCCGGCCGTAGGAGCCGTCGTCGGTGGTGACGACGAGCTCGTCGGCCACCGCGCGCATCTTGTCCTCGAGGATGAGGAGCTCCTTCGAGCGCGCGCCGATGATCGCCGTGATCGTGTTGCCGGCCCGCCTGAAGCCTTCGGTGATGGGGTAGAGCGGGGCGACGCCGATGCCGCCGCCGACGCAGACGACGTGACCGACTTTCTCAATGTGGGTGGGACGGCCGAGGGGACCGAGGATGTTCTCGACCGCCTCGCCGGGCTTGAGCCGCGAAAAATGCTCCGTCGTCTTGCCCACCACCTGGAAAATGAGGGTGACGGTGCCGGCGGCCGGATCGGCGTCGGCGATGGTGAGCGGGATGCGCTCCCCGAAGCTCGTGTCGATCTGGACGATGACGAACTGCCCCGGCTTCCGTTCCGAGGCGATGAGCGGCGCCTCGATCACATATTGGAAAACGTTGCCGGCGAGCTGCGTTTTCTCCCTGATCTTGTTCATAATTGAGGTCCTTGCATGAGTTCAAGATATTCGCTGGCTTGCATATACCGGACCGAACGGCAGAGCGCCGCCATTGACGAAGTACATTGATTATATATCGATTTTCGGGCCGCGAGTCAAACGGGGGAAAAGCTCATTGCGAGAGCTTCGCCCGCCCGGAGGGCGGTCTCCACGAGCCGGATGTCCTTCCGGACGCGGCCCACCCCCATGAAGCCTGCCGCCTTGACCGTCTCCACGAGCCGGCCGCCGCTTGCGAGCGAGAGGAAGCCGAGTTCCTCTTCGATCCGCCGCATGTCCTCCATCATAAAGGCGGGCTCGCCGGGATGTCCGCATTGGCCGTTTGCACCGTCCGTGGGAAACGCTATTTTTTTTGCGTTTTATATATTATCATTTCATGTATGATACGAGCGGAGTTGCCTGTGTTGATACGTAATCAATCTTCCTGACTCCGGAGGCCCGATTGAAGAAGCTGTTCCGCGTCATTGTAATCGTCACCCTTCTCTTCAGCATCGTCTCATTGTTTCTGGAACAAGCGAAGGACGTCGGCCCGGGGGTGAGGACGGCCGGCAACGTCATCGATTACCTGATCGTCAGCCTCGTTTTCCTCGAGGCGTTCGTGGGCGTCGTCACGGCGCGCTATAGGTTCCTTTATATCAAGGAGCATAAATTTTCCCTGCTTTTTATCGCCGCCTTCATCGTCCTGTTCATTATCGTGAAATCCAATGTTTTCTCCCAATTCACCGACACCGGGGGGAGTATCTCGCTCCTTTTGATCCTGCTTCGCAATGCGTTCCTTGTAATGAAGATATTCGGACGTTTCCAGAAATTCTCGAAATTCATGGAGAATTTCACGATCCATCCCGCCCAGAGCATCCTCTTGAGTTTCCTCTTCGTCATCCTCATCGGGACGCTCGTACTGATGATGGGTTTCACAACCGTGGACGGGAAGGGGTTGTCCTTCATCAATGGCCTGTTCACCTCCACCTCCGCGGTCTGCGTCACCGGGCTCATCGTCGTCGACACCGCGACGCAGTTCACCGTCTGGGGTCAGCTGGTCATCCTTATACTCATCCAGATCGGCGGGCTCGGCATCATGATCCTCTCCTTCTTCGCCGTCTTCGCCCTGCGGCGCACGATCTCGCTCGAGGACAAGCTCATGTTGAGCTACATGCTGAGTGAAGACGACATGTCCGGCCTGACCAAATCCCTGCGCAACATCATTCTCATCACGTTCAGCATCGAGCTGGCGGGCGCCGCCGTCCTGTTCGCCGGTTTCCTGCCGAAGTTCGGCTTTTCGCTCCATAACGCGTTTCTTTCGGTGTTCCATTCCGTTTCGGCTTTCTGCAACGCGGGCTTCTCGCTGTTCAGCGACAGCCTTGAATCCTGGCGCGGCGATCCGGTGATCATCGTCACCGTCGCCGTCCTGATCATTCTGGGGGGCCTGAGCTTCGCCGTGATCACCAACGTCAGCGCCGCCCTGGTCCGAAGGATCCGCCGCCGGATGACCGGTTCCTCGCCGCCCAAGATCGGCTTGACGCTCAACACGAAGATTATCCTGAAATACACCCTCCTCCTGATCGTTTCCGGCATGGTGGTTTTTTACTTCCTCGAGCACGCCAACGTCATGAAAAAGCACGACCTGGGCGACCAGTATCTGTCCGCCTTCTTTCAATCGGTCACCCTCCGCACCGCGGGATTCAATTCAGTTCCCTTCGGCGCTTTTCTGCCGGGGACGTACCTGTTCATGATCGTCTTCATGTTCATCGGGGCGGCGTCCGGCGGAACGGCGGGCGGTATAAAAATAAACGCCGTGGTGGTGATCGGCTCCTACCTGCGCTCGTTCATCAAGGGGGAGAAACAGGCCCGGCTGGGCAATTACTCGGTCTCGCCAGACCGGGTGGGCAGGAGTTTCATCATCCTCCTTTTCGGCCTTTTCTCCGTCATCATCGGAACCTTTCTGCTTTCCCTGACGGAGCGCGCTTCTTTTCTCTCATTGTTTTTCGAGGCGACCTCGGCTTTCGGCACCGTGGGCCTTTCCGCCGGGGTGACCGCGACCTTGAGCGTGTTCGGGAAAATGGTCATTATCGGCCTCATGTATCTGGGCCGGTTGGGACCGCTCACCATCTTGAGCGCGGCCAGCCGCAAAAAGCCGAAGGTCAATATCGAATATCCGATGGGCGACGTCTCCATCGGGTGAAAGTTTTTGGAAAGGAGCGAATGATGGCGAAGAGCAAGGTGTTCGCGGTGATCGGCCTGGGGGCCTTCGGGGAAAAACTCTGCCGGGTGCTCGTCGAAAAAGGCGGGCAGGTGATCGCGATCGACCGGGACCCGGAAACGGTCGAAAGGATCAAGAACGCGGTCGCCGCCGCCGTTCACGTCAACGCCACCGACGAGGCGGCCCTCATGAAAGCGCCGCTCGACGAGGTGGACGTGGCCGTCGTCGCCATCGGCGACGATATCGAGGCGAGCATTTTGACGACCGCCCTCCTGAAAAAGCGAAACATACCGTACATCCTGGCCCGAGCCGTCTCAGACCTCCACCAGACGGTGCTGCGCCAGGTGGGAGCCAACGAGGTGGTCAACCTGGAGATCGACGAGGGCACGCGCATCGGCCAGCGGCTCATCTCCCCCGAGGTGTTCGACACCATTCCCCTTTCCAAAGCCGTCAGTTTCGCGGAAATCCAGTTGCCCGGCCTCTTTCGCGGCCAAACGTTGGCGAAAATCGGCCTGCCCCAAAAATTCAAGCTGACCGTCGCGGCCGTCAGGCGGACCCTGCAGAGCATCGACGACGTGGGCAATCCCGAGTTACAGGAGGAGCTCATCATGCCGGTTGCGGATACCGTCCTGAAGGAAAACGACGTGCTGTTAGTGGTGGGCAAAAACGAGGACATCGAAGCCCTCGCCGCCCTGGAATAAGGGAAGGAGCAGACCATGCTTTTCCTGCGCACCCGTTTTTTCGTCGCGTTCATGGTTCTCATTGCCGCCCTCGTCGTGGGCGGGGGGGGGGCTGGGGTATGTGTCCCTCGCCGCTGACGGGGATAAAGCCGGCGCCGAACGGCTCCTGACGTACTGCCTGGTCGCCTTCGGCGTGATGATCTTCTTCTGCGGCCGCGTCCTGGCGTACGGGCGGCGGGCCGCGCGCAAATTCGACAAGATCCTCGACGCCGCGAAACTCAAGGGACAGCTTCCCTTGGACCGGCTCGACTATTTCGGGAAATTCGGCGCGAACATGCGCCGTCTATACGAGGAACTCCACGCGCTCGGAGAGAGGAAAAGCAACCGCATCCAGCAGCAGAATCTGACCATCAACAAACTGCTCGAGTTCATCGGCGCGCCTCTTTTAGTGATGGACGCCGGCGGCGAGGTGAGGAAGGCGAGCGGCGGTTTTTGCGAAAAACACAAAATTTCCGCCGCCCAGGCGGTCGGAACGCAAGTGCGCGGCTACGTCGAGGACCTCGACTTCCGGGAAATCCTTCTTCAGGCGAACCGCACGAAAGGTCCCGTCGAGGTGAAATCCGGGAAAACTCCGCTCACGTTTTATCCCGTGCTCTCCATTGATAACGACGTCTCCTACTTCATCGTCGCGTTCGGACCTCACGAATTGAAAGGGTTCGTTTCCGAACCGGCCAAAGGCAGGGCCCCTCAGGCCGGTCCCGAGCGGAGGAAATTTCTGGGCGGGTTGGTGGACATCATCCGAAAAAGATTGACACCGGGAAAAAAACCGGAGAACGGAAAACGATAATCGCAACGCTCTCCCAGAGGAGTTTCCATGTTTCGCATCAGACGCATTTTCGACGACCTGACTCCGGCCGATAAAAACGCCGTCGAGCAGGTGAAAAAAATTCTGAAAGAGCAGTTTCCCCTCCTCCATGAGTCGGAATACAGGGGAATATCCTCGCTGCTTCTCAACCCCATGAAGTATAAATTCCGTCCCATTCTTTACGTGGCGGAGGTGAAGCCGCGGACGATCGGCGCCTTCGCCTTGATGTTGCACGATCCGGACCTCAAGTTCTGCTTTTTGGATTACCTCTCCGTTTCGCCGGGGAAGTCGAGCCGCGGTCTCGGCGGCATCCTCTACGAGCACCTGCGGCGCGAGGCCCGTCTTTTGGACGTGATCGGGCTTTTTTTCGAGTGCCTCCCCGACGATCCGGCGCTCTCTCCCCGCCCCGAGGTCCGGAAGCAGAATCAGGCCCGCCTTAGATTTTATGAGCGTTTCGGCGCTTTCCCCATCAAGGGGACCGAGTACGAGACGCCGGTGAAAGAGGGAGACACCGATCCCCCGTACCTCGTTTTCGACGGTTTGGGAAAAAACAAAGCCCCCGGGCGTGAGGAGACGAGAAGCATCGTGCGGGCGGTTCTTAGAAGGAAGTACTCGGACGTCATAAGCCCGAAGCGGATTGAGGAAATAACCGCGTCTTTCAAGGACAATCCGGTCCGGCTGCGGCCGCCCCGCTATCTCAAACGGGACGCGTCGATCGTGCCGGCGTCGGGGATCCCGGCCGGCCGCATGTTGACGCTCGTTGTCAACGAAAAACACGAAATCCACCACGTCAGGGAACGGGGATACGTGGAAGCCCCGGCGCGGATTGGCAGCATCTTGAAACGCATCGAGCCCATGGGGATTTTCCATCGGATTCGGGCTCGGCCTTTTTCGGAACGGTACATCCTGAACGTTCACGACCAGGCGTATATTTCCTACTTTAAGACCGTGTGCAAAAACATGAAGGAAAACGAGGCATTGTACCCCTACGTCTTCCCCATTCGGAACAAGGCCCATCCTCCGCGCGTGCTTTCCATGCGGGCGGGATATTACTGCATCGACACCTTCACTCCGCTGTCGCGTCAGGCCTATGTCGCCGCCCGGGGAGCGGTCGATGCGGCCCTCACCGGGGCGCTCGCTCTGCTGGAGGGGTCGCCCGTCGCCTACGCCCTCGTCCGCCCGCCGGGGCATCACGCGGAACGGGAATGGTTCGGGGGCTTCTGCTATTTCAACAACAACGCCATTGCCGCCGACTATCTCTCGGCCTGGGGAAAGGTGGCGATACTCGACATCGATTATCATCACGGCAACGGCCAGCAGGATATTTTCTACGGCCGGGACGACGTGCTGACGGTGTCCATTCACGGCCATCCCAATTTCGCCTACCCGTACTTTTCGGGCTTCCGCGACGAGCGCGGCTCGGGCCGGGGGACGGGATACAACCTCAATCTGCCCCTGCCCGAGAACGCCGACGGGGAAGCGTACCGGCGGGCGCTGGCGCAGGGCTTGTCCGCTATCGCGCGTTTCCGGCCGGCTTTTCTGGTTGTGGCGTTCGGCACCGATACGGCTAAAAACGATCCCACCGGCTCCTTGCTGCTGAATGCGGACGATTTCAAGAATAACGGCGAGCTCATCGGATCCCTGCGGCTGAAAACGCTCTTTGTGCACGAGGGCGGCTACGACACCCGCGTCCTCGGCGTCAACGTCAGGAATTTCTTCCAGGGATTCTGGCGACGCTATTTTGAGTTGCCTTGAGCGGCGTTGCAGGCGGCTGACGCCGTGTCTTCGTAGAAGTCTATTTTTTTCAGCTGTCGCTGACGGGCTTCAGCTTGCGTTGCGCTTGCGACGGGCATTCTCCTTCGGATTGAACGGGACGACTCCACACGCTGGTGGATTCCAGGGAGGGCCTTTGTGGTTCGACAAGCTCACCACAAGTGCAAAGGCCCTCCCGCGACGCCGGCTTTAGCCGGCGAACCCTCCCCAACCCGCCCGCCTCGGCATCCATGCCTCAGAGGGCTCCGGACACGGCGCCGTCCCTGGCGCCGATTGGATATGAATAGGTGATTATAAAAATACCATCAATAGTTTAGATCAAATTTTCTTTTTTGATTGATAACGCGAATTCGCAAGGCGATAATGGTGCATCTCTCGATCAAGCATCATCTTTCTGAATGATTTAATTGTTACCATTGGTCCTAATAAAAATGATATGAAAGGCTCATTGGCCAAACTGGATAAGTTTATAAGAATGGGTTGGTACTGGGCGGATAGCGAATAAGTTTTCTGTATTATACACGCCACGTCGTTTCGCCCCAAGTACTTGAGTTTGAACCCGCCCCTTACGGAGGCAACCTCATTTCGTCTCCCCCCCCGGCCTTCAGGCCTGACGGCCCTATGCACACGGGCATCGCCCCCAGCCCCCCCGCTGGTTTGCCTTTTCCCTTCTTGCGTGGTAGCCTTTTCCATCCCCGCGCGTAACGCGACCAGAAAGGATTCCGCCGTGGCCAAAAAATCCCTCTCCAAGAACGTCTTTCTCACCGGGCTCACCTCCTTTTTCACCGACGTCTCATCGGAGATGATCTATCCCCTGTTCCAGGGGTTCGTGAGGCTTATCCTGTCCGGCGCGCGGGGCCTGCTCGGGCCGGTGCTCGGGGTGATGGAGGGTCTCGCCGAGTCGACGGCCAGCCTCCTCAAAGTGTACGCCGGCTTGATTTCCGATCGTCTCGGGAAGCGCAAGCTGCCGGCCATCGGCGGGTACGCCCTTTCGGCCCTCTCAAAGCTCGCGCTTCTTCTCTCCGGTCTGGGGTGGGTCTTCGTGCTCGTGTACCGGTTCTTCGACCGCGTGGGTAAAGGCGTGCGGGGCGCACCGCGCGATGCGCTCATCGCCGAGTCGATTCCCAAGGAGTCGCGCGGCCGGGCCTTCGGCGTCCAACGCGCCATGGATTTCGCCGGCGCCACGCTCGGGGCGCTCATCGCCTTCTTCCTGGTGCGGCTCTTCATGGATCCGGTGTCGCACGAACTGACGAGCGTCCCGGCCTTCATAACCATCTTCATCATATCGATCATTCCCGCCTTTATCGGCGTGTTTTTCCTTTTTTTCATCGCGGAGACGGCCAAGCGGGCGCAGGGCGGGGTCAAAGGGAGGACCTTCCTCAACCTGGGACTCAAGGGCTACGACCGGAACCTGAAGTTCTACTTTCTCTCGCAGGCGGTATTCACCCTGGGCAACTCCTCCAACCAGTTTTTGCTCCTCAGGACCACCGACCTCACGGGCGACCTCTCGCTCACCGTGCTCATGTACATCGCCTTCAACCTCGCCTCCACGCTTTTCTCCGCATTTTTCGGATCGCTGTCGGACAGGATCGGGCGCCGTAGGCTCCTTCTCGCCGGCTACGCCCTCTACACCGTCGTGTACGCCGCCTTCGGTTTCATCGCCCGCCAGTGGTGGTTCCTTCTCTGGATCTTCTGGCCGGTCTACGGCCTCTACTACGCCCTGACCGAGGGCGTGGAAAAGGCCTACGTAAGCGACCTGGCTCCCGCCGAGCGCCGGGCCACGGCCCTGGGCTTTCTCGCGACCGTCGAGGGCGTGCTCCTTCTCCCCGCCAGTCTCATCGCCGGCGTTCTCTACCTGCTCTTTCCCGGCGCGCCGTATCTCTTCGGCGGCGTCATGTCCCTCATCGCCTTCCTCATCCTGGGCGTCGCCGTGCGGGGAAAGGGAACCATGGATGTTCACGGGTAAGTCGGACAATACGGATGAGAAAAAGAAAAAATGAGAACAACGGACAAGAAAAAGATGTGATCCGGAAGAAGCCGGGAAATCAGGAGCAGAAAGCTGGAAGGGCAACTGTATCGAATGTACAGCGAATGAAATTGAATACTTTTCGAAAATAATAGATTCGACAACCCCTTTTCTTTTTTCTTCTCCGTGCTCTCCGCCCTCCTCAGTGGGCGGAGCCTGCCCTGAGCGAGGCGATCGTCGTCTATCTGATGACCGATGAATTCCATCGCCGAGTCGAAGGGTGTCCTCCCAAAAAGGAGAAAATGACAATTTATACCGAAAGTTTCATTGTCCAAGCGCGGCCGGTATGCTATATTAATCATGGTATCGAGGTGAGAGGAGACTTTCATCCCGGGTGACGGCGAATCGTCGACCCGTGCTTTCCGCGCGAAACGAGCCCGTCACCGGCCGACTCATCATAAGAGTCGCGTCATAACGCAAAGGAGGATTGAATATGTCGATGGTAAAAAAAATCGCCGGCGTTCTGATCCTGTTCGCGGTCCTCGCGGGCGCGGCCTGGAGCCAGAACGTGGAGGAGCTGTACTCGCCGTACGTGCTCTCCTTCGGCGGCAACTCGGTTTCCATGCAGTCGCCGTATAATTCCATCTTCAACCCGGCGGCGGCCGGATTGAAGCAACGCGTCACGGTCGACCTCAATTATATCGGCATCTTCCCCTTCGGGATCGACGCGGGTCTGGGTACGGCCGTCAACGCGGGGTTGTGCATTCCCACCAATGCCGGAGTATGGACCACGAGTCTTCATTTCGTGGGGGATTCGTTCACCACGACCAACATCGGAACGCTTTTCCAACTGCACACCTCCTTCGCCAAGGACCTCTTTCCCACGTTCCTGATCGGGATCGGTCTCGACGCCGAGGTCGGCGTGCAATCCGACGTCTGGGATTGGGGCCTTGGGGGCAGTCTCGGCTTCATCCACATCGCGGACCAGCTCCTGTTCATGAAAGATTTCGCCTGGGGTATCTCCGTGCGCAATATGGGCAAGCGCTACAACCCCACCGGCGACAACACCTATTTCCCCAAAGCCTTCACGCCCGCCCTCGGGCTCAATTTCAAGCTCGTCAAGGTCAAGGATTTTTATTGGCAGCTGGCGGCCGACGTCTCGGTCCCCGATTTCGCCGGCGTGCGCTTCATGGCCGGCACCGAGCTCGGGTTGTTCGACACCCTGTTCGTGCGCGCCAAGGTGGAGCTCGATTCGTTCCAGATGGCGAACGCCGCCGCCCCGCGGAGCTTTCCCATGGCCTTCGGCCTGGCGGTCGTCTTCAAGACTGACATCAAGGATAATATCGCCTTTCTCAATATTTCAGAGCGCGGCTGGAACCGGAGCGACGTGGCGGTGGACGGCGCCTGGGCGCCGCTCGCCAACGGCCAGCAAGCCATCGGCCTGGGCCTCAACCTCGCCCTCGGCGTCGTCGACACCACCCCGCCCGTCATCGACATGGACATCGCGGAGCGGACCTGGATCTCCCCCAACTTCGACGGGGTCCAGGACGACTTGATTGTTCCGCTTAAAATCACCGACGAACACTACGTGAAGGGCTACACGCTCACCGTCGCCGACTCGACCGGCAAGGTCGTCAAGACTATCGCCAACAAGGAAGAGCGGCCGGAAAACGTGAACGTGGAGAACGTCTTCCAGCGCCTCGTGTACGTCCGCTCGGGCATCAAGGTGCCCGAGACCCTCATCTGGGACGGGAAATCGGACGCCGGCACGGTCGTACCGGACGGCACCTACACCGTCACCATGGAGGCCGTGGACGACAACGGCAACAAGGGCGTCTCCCAGACGTACACCGTCATCGTCAAGAACGCGCCTCCGACGGCCGGGCTCTCGGTTCCGAACCTCGTCTTTTCGCCGAACGGAACGGGCGGGGCCAGGACCGACCTCCAGGTCAACATCACCGGCAGCAAGGAAGACCTCTGGACGCTCTCGGTCATCGACGACAAGGGGGCCGCGGTCTATAAAAAAGAGTGGAAGGATTCCTCCCCCGCGAGCTTCGCCTGGGACGGTGCCGCCGACGCCGGGACGCAGGCGCCCGACGGCGTGTACAGCGTGACCCTCGCCTCGGCCGACAAGGCCGGGAACAAGGCCTCCTACCGGGTCGATAATATCATCATTGACACCAAGCAGGCGAGCGCCTTCGTCACCGCGGGCGCTGACGGACTCACGCCGAACGGAGATCCGAAGTTCGCAAATATAACGCTTACGCTCAAAGTGACGTACCGGCAGGGCGTCAAGTCATGGTACTTCGCCGTGCTCAACGACCAGGATCAGCCGCAGCGCACCCTGAAAGGCCTCGCCGATACGCCCATTCCGGAGACGTTCGCCTGGAACGGGCGCGACGAAAACGGCGATATGGCGCCGGATGGCGCGTATACGGGCCGGCTCATGATCGAGTACGACCGCGGCACCAAGCTCGAGGCCGAGTCCAAGCCGTTCGTGCTCAACGCGGGCGGCCCCAAGGTCGATCTCACCCTGAACCCGGTCCCGTTCTCGCCCGACAACGACGGCATGGAGGACGAGGAGAACATCACCACCAAGGTCTCCGGCCTGTCGCCCATCGCCTCATGGAAAATGGAGATCACCGACCCGACCGGCATCCACTTCACGAGCTTTTCTGGGATCGGCACGCCGAAGGAGACCATCATGTGGGACGGCAAATCGGACAAGGGCGAACTGGTGGAAGCGGCGAGCGATTACAAGCTCGACTTCACGATCACGGACACGCTCGGCAACAAGGCGAGCCTCACCAAGACGATCATGGTCGACGTGCTCGTCATCCGCGACGGCGACAAGCTTCGCATTCGCATTCCGTCCATCACCTTCAAGGCCTACACCGACAACTACGTCGACGTGCCGACCGACGCCGCAGAGAAGAACCAGTGGGTCATCGGGCGTTTGGCCGTGATCTTCAAAAAATACTCGACCTACAACATCCAGATCGAGGGCCACGCCGTGAGCGAGTATTGGGCCGATCCGGCGCGCGCCAAGAAGGAGCAGGAAGAGGAGCTTCTCCCGCTCTCCAAGAAGCGCGCCGAGGCGATCAAGACCGCGCTCATCGGGCAGGGCATTGAGGCCTCGCGCATTTCCACCGTCGGCGTGGGCGGCGCCCGGCCGATCGTGCCGTTCTCCGACCTCGTCAACCGCTGGAAGGACCGGCGCGTCGAATTCATCCTCATTAAAAAATAAAAGCGATAAAAAGCCCCGCCTGAAAGGCGGGGCTTTTTTCTGGGGAGGGGACACGGAGAACACGGAGAAAAACGGATGTGTCCTCCCCGACTGCGGGCGAAAACCTTGTCACCGCGCTCTCGTTTTCGCCATAATTAAAGCATGAAGAATAGTGAACTCTTCAAGGCGTTCTCGCCGGACGACGCGGCCCGCCCTCCTTCCTCGCCGGCCGAGGAAATGCTCAAGACGATCGAGGAACTCTACCACCTCAAGGACCTGGAGACGCTTCTCATCGACGACGTGTACGCGCTCGAGAAGGACGTCCCCTACGCCTTCAACCGCGAGTTCGACGACACGACGGGGTACCGCACACGGTCCATGCTCACCGTCCCCATCGCCGTCCGCGACGGGAGACTCCTCGGCGTTCTCCAGCTCATCAATGCCGAGGACAAGCTGGGCCGGGTCGTTCCCTTCTCCTCGGAAGACACGCTCTACATCACCCAGTTCGCCAACAACGCCGCCTACGCCATCGAGAACGCCAAACTCACGCGCGAGATGGCCTTCCGCATGGTCGAGATCGCCGCCCTCCGCGACCCCGCGGAGACGGCCGCCCACGCCGAGCGCGTGAGCGCCCTTTCGGCCGAGCTCTACACGGTCTGGGGCAAGAAACGCAATATCGATCAGCGCGAGCGCCGCCACACGCGCGAGTCCCTGCGCATCGCCGCCATCCTCCACGACGTGGGCAAGGTGGCGGTGAGCGACACCGTCCCGAAAAAGCCCGGCGAGCTCACCGCCTTCGAGCGCCGCGACCTCTTTCTCGGCATGGCGGACACGGTGGTGCGGGCCATCGGGACGCGATACAAGAGGGCGGCCGGCCCGGGAAGCGGGGGGTAGCTCGGGAAGATGGAGGTTGCGGGGGTAAAAAACCGCCGGTTCTGCCGGCGATTTCGTTATTCGATGTCTTCGAACGCTTGCAGCGCGGCCGTGACTTTGTCGTTTGCCGCGAAGACCGCCGCCTTCGACATGAGCGTCTGGACGGCTTCCTTGCTTGTTTTTTCGTATTTCGCCTCGATGTCGCGCAGCTCGGGAGGCGTGTTCTCCCCCAGTTCGGGATATTTTCCTTCCAGGTCCTCAATCTGCCGGCCCAGCGTCTTGAATGACGCCGCGTACGCGGAAATGGCCGCGGCCGCGGCGTCCCCATCGGCGGCGGTTTCCATCGTCTTGACGAACGTCTCGTTCGCGGCGATCGCTTCCTGTAAAAGTTTTACCGCGTCCGCGTATTTCCCCGCTCCCCCGCACGACGCCGATAAGGCGGCAATGGCGGCGAGAGTGACGACGGCGATCAGGCATTTACCGAATTTCATGAAACCCTCCAAAGCTGTATACTCGCGGGGGCGCGACCCGCGTCCCAATTTCGGGAGACGTTTTCTCCAAAGTATAGTCCACGCCGAAACGCGAAGCAAACGAACTTTCCGCCGACTATCGTATCCGCTTTTCATAAAACGCGACGTAGAATTCACCGCGCCATCTCCCGTTCACCCTGACGAAACCGAGGTCCTCGTACAACCGGCGGAGCTTCAGCCGGTCCGCGGCGCAATCAAGCCGCAGCCGGGAGATCCCTCTTCCGCGGCATTCATCTTCGGCGCACTTTATCATTCCGGCCGCGTACCCTTTGCCGGCGTATGCGCGTCTCACCGCCAGCTTATGAATGAATCCCGATTCATTCGGTTTCGCGTCCGGCCAAAAATCGGGATCACTCCACTTCAATATCATGGCGGCGACGGGTTCGCCGCTTTCATATCCGACGCGGAAATCATCTTCATTATTTTCTTTTAAAATATTGTCTTTCGAAAAATCTTCGGGTTGCCATAGTGGCCTCCCCGCGTCCGCCAGCCATTGGGCGGCTTCTTTCATGATGAGCAGCGCGTTGTCGACGTCGCCGGATGAAAACACCATTTCAATGTTACGCGTTCTCGCCGTTTATGGCCGCGATCACGGTCCATTGCGTCCTGGAAATGCCTAGGTATTTTAGGATCCGCGGGCGGGTGTCCGGATCCTCGACGTACGACCATTCCCCGGCGATTTTGATGCCCGCACCGTACGTTTCGATTTCGGCCGCGTTCTTGATTCCGAAGTTGTACGAGGATCCCGCCTCGAGGCCGAGCTGCTGCTTGATTTTGGCGGTGACTATTTTTTTCCACATGCCGCTCGTGTATTTTTCCGTCACCACCTCGAGCGCGATTTGCGAATGCGTAAAACTTTCGGAAAATATCCTGAAAAGATTCACGACATCCGATTTGTCCAGGTACATGAAGAGGCCCTCGGCCAGGAGAAGGATGTTGCTGTCGCTTTTTTCGGTCACCGTCCGAATCCACGAGGGATCCAGCACCGAACGGCCGATGAGTTGGTACCCGAGTTTGTCCTTCAGCAGTTCCCTCTTTATTTCGACGACCTCGGGTAGATCGAGGTCGAAATAACGGCATTTCCGGTTGTCGATTCTCCAGTAGCGGGTGTCGAAACCGCAGCCGAGATTGACGACGGTGCACATCGGATTCTTTTTAATGAACTCATCGGCGATCGAATCGTATTTCCTGGCCCTGATCGCGAGGTGGATCGTCAGCCGGCGGGAGAGTCTCCTCGTAAATATCCCCTCGCCTTCGGCGTCCGGTACGAGAGTCTTGAACCGCTCCAGGCAATATTCCGCCATCGGATCGGCGATCAACGGGTGTTCCCTGCGCGATTCGATGACGCGGCCGCGCAGGGTGGCGATCGCGGTTTTGGAAACGTCGCTAAGCTTCATAACACGCTCCTTTTACGTGAATTATCGCCGCCTGAAGCGGGGGCGCATGCGTTCCTTATCAAGCTCTCATTCCCTTGCTGCCTTTCGCACAATCACCTCCCTGCTTGTCCATACTTGAGCTTCGATGTATCTCTCGGGACCGTGTTTCCCGTCGCTGTTCCATATTTGCGGCAACCCGTATTTTCCGATTAATGCCTTCATTTCGTCCCACGTATAAATCTTTTTTCGATATTCCTTTTCATCATTCACTTCGTCGCTGAACGTCGGGAACAAATCCCCGTACGTGAACGAGATTTCCTCCATATCCAGGTCAACGATGGGAATCTTTATGGCGCGGGGCGACGGATACCACGTTTCGAGCCATGGACATTCTTCCACCACCATATAGTGCGGATAGCGGTTTTTCGGCTTCCCTCCTTTTTTTATGAACCCAGTATACGCCAATTCCTCAAGCGCTTTTCTTCTCGATACGTATTCATCGTCGCGTTGCGCCGCAAACAACCTGTTTTCTTTTTTTATCTGCTCGTGAACCGCCTCGGCGTCATCCATCGATAATCTGGATAGATTAAGAAAAGGGCCGGTTCTTTCATCGTAATAGTGGTAAAGATATTTTACATTCATTTTCCCGCGTGACCTTTGATCAAGGGATATTCCTTCGCCGTATCCGCCTCAATACAACCCGTTCAGCGCGTCCGAGGAGCTCCTCCGCGCGCCCGGCCCTGTAATACTCGGCCGTGTCGAAGTGGGTGTAGCCGGTCTCCAGCGCCGCGCGCAGGGCGGCCAGGGAGGCCGGGTCGGTTTTCGGTTCGGCGCGGGACTCGCCGCCGAGGCGCCACGTCCCGAAGCCGATTTTGGGCAGGGTGACGCCGTGGACCGTTTCGTATTTCATATTCTTACCTCTCACGGCGAAGATGGGACAATTGCCGCCTCCTTGCCGTGCGTATGTACGACAATGTAGCATTCGCCGGGGGCCGGTTCAAGCGGGGTGGCCCGGACGTCTTGAGGGCATTCGATGACGCGGGACGTTGTCGGGGGGGGCCCTTCGGCAGGTCTCAGGACAAGCTCCGTCGAGGGACTCGGGGCAGGCTCCGAAAACGGAGAGCACGGGGGGTGAAAGGAGGCGGAGAAACGCATGTATCGAACGAATGAGCTTGAAAAAATCGAAAAGCACACCGTGGATTCCCTGTGCCGGCGCAACAGGGAGTTCGAGGCCCTGGCCGCGAAAAACAACATCACGGCATACGACGGGTGGGACGTCGGACCCGTGGAATAAGGGCGCGGCGGAAGATATTTTTCAAACCCCGCCTTCGTGCCGCTTTGCGCGCTGCGCGGTTATCCGGTCGATTTCGCGTCCCTCTCATACTATGATTCAGGACAGGGGGATGGGATGAAAACGAGATTACCGGTCCTTTTCACGCTCTTCGGCCTGATTTGCGGCGGTGCGCTTTCGGCGGACGACGTATCCGCGCTGAACGCCCGCATCGAGGCCGCCGCCAATAAGCGTGTCGCGGCCGTATCCGGTTTTTTTACCGACGAAGCCTACCTCTTCCTCGGACGGGACCGGGTGGTAAAAGGCGGGCGTGCCATCGGGGAGGCTTTTTCGCGCTTGTTCGCCGGCCGGGGCCCCGTCACGATCGAGACCAGGCACAGGGAAAAAGGTCTTGAATCCGAGTATTACTATGAATTGGGTTTTTACATCCTGAAAGGAAAAACCTATTCCTACCTGTGCAAGCTGGCGCCGGCCGAAGGCTCCTGGAAAAAAGAATTCGAGGCCGTTTCGGAAAAGAACGCCTCGATCGACGACGTGAGCGGCATCGAAACGACCCAGCGGGGCGTCCTGGAAGTGAGCAAGGCGCGGGACAACGGAAAGACCGTGGCCGCCCTGTATTTGGAAAACGGCTACTATTTGAAGGGCGGCGCATTGCGCCGGGGACACGGGGACATCGCGAAGTCCTGGTATCCGAACACCCGGTTCAATTCACTGACGGAACTGGCGCATATCCAGTCGCAGGACGATCTCGTCTATCAGATCGGAAAATACAATGTCGGCGGCTACGCCGGATTGTATATCCTGGTCTGGGTGAAGGTGAAAAACGACTGGAGAGTGTACCTGGATTCGAATGTGTAATCGCCGGCCGGGCCGGCGGAAGAGAGCCGGCTTCGGCCGGGGGGAGTTCGCGCGCATCGGGGGGAAACCGATATTTTACATCGCCGGAGAGCTTGACCGCTTTTCAACAGCGATCGTTGCATCCCAAATAGCGATCAACCTATCGCCAATAGCGATCGACCTATCGCCAATAGCGATCGACCTATCTCCAACAGCGATCGTTGCATCCCAAACAGCGATCGACCTATCTCCAACAGCGATCGTTGCATCCCAAACAGCGATCGACCTATCGCCAATAGCGATCGACCTATCGCCGACAGCGATCGACCTATCGCCGACAGCGATCGTTGCATCCCAAACAGCGATCGACCTATCGCCAATAGCGATCGACCTATCGCC
>JAFGSW010000023.1 GCA_016934415.1 Spirochaetales bacterium
GAAGCGACGACGCGAAAGCTTAAGGAGATTGAAAGAATAGAGAAATCGATTCAAGCGGCTTGACATGCGCTAACCATAGATGCGTCCATCCGTAATTTTTTTTTCTTATCCGCGTCATCCGTTTTCATCTGTATCATCCGTGGCAAAAAAAAAGCCCGCGGCGCGCTTGTGCGCGCCCGGGCGGTACCGTGATGAGCGGTCGCGTATCAGCGCGGCGCGAGGAGAGCCTCGGCGTCGACCAGTTCCGACGCGTCGCCGAATATGGTGCTCAGCGACCAATTGCCGGCCGTGTAGATGTATTTCACGTCCTGGTTGGTGATGTAGAATGAATCAGGGTCTCCCTCCGTTTTTCCCAGGAGGGAAAGCGTATCGGTTTTCCCCGACGAGAGTTTGACCTCAATGGTCCCCAGCGGCTTGGCCGGATCGAGCGTCAGTTTTTCCGGATGCACGACCAAGCTTTCCCCTCGAAGACCGGCGACGGCGTTGACGAGATTCGAAACCTTTTGCGGGGAGAGCGGCACGCGCTCGTTTTCCGATATCGTCCAGGTGGTGTACCCTTCCTTGTTTTTTTCGCCGGGGATGAGCGTGTACGAGACGCGCTGCGCGTAACTCTTGGCGTGCTGGTCGAAGACGAGCGACGTCTTGATTGAGACGCTTTTCACGTCGGCGACATAGAACGTATCCGGGAAGAGACGCATTTCCGCCCATTCCTTGAGAGCGCTGGTTTTTTCGATGCGGACGTCGGTCTGGATGACGTCCGGAGCGCCGGGGAGACGCACGTACTGGGTGAAGCTCGTCGTCCCTCCCTTGCCGAACCAGCACTCGGCGAGCGTCTCGCCCGTTGCGGAGGCGAGGACGATATGCACCGCGTTGGGGTCGTCCACGTTGAATTGGAGCCACTTGTCCTTGTCCGCGGTCACATTCATGCTTTTTCGCACCTTCGTGAAATTGTCAAGGAGGGTCTCGACGTTCGTTGTGGAGGCGGGAAAATTTTCCCCGTCCACGGTCACCGTCCAGGCGTCGCCGGTCTTGTCGATCTCGACGTTCCCGTCTTTATCCGTCACCGTGATCTTCGTGACCGCGTCGGACTTGAAAGCCGGGAAAAGCGGCGCGCCCGGCGGCTCCATGCTCACGGCTTGGGCGACGGTGCCGACGACGAAGAGAACGACGAGCACGCCGAGGATCGACGCGTAGACGGCTAATTTTTTCCTGAAATCCATGGTTGTCTGAGCTCCTTTGCTGGCGGTCATAGGCTTATCGTTCCGACTTTTTCGTCCGACGACGCAGGAGGAAGCTGAGGACGCCGATGCCGATCACGAGGATGGGAAGGGCGACCAGGTTGATAATGATGATCACGGTGACGGCCGTTTTGCGCGCATCCGGATCCTGGATCTTCGCCATGAGCGTGTCCTGGGCCGCGCGGTTGCGGATGGAGAGCAGGTCCTCGTCATTGGTGAGCCAGTCGAGACAGTTGATGAGGAACCCGCCGTTGCCGGGGGAGACCTGCGAGACGTACTGGGGAGAGAATATTTCGCTGTCCCCGATCACGATGAGCCTCGTGGGAGTACTCGCCGGTTCGGTTTTTGCCCAATCTTTTTTCACGCCTTCCTTCGTCGGGATCTGTTTGTCCTTGAAGGAGCTCGGGAATATCCCCGACAGCGCGGCCACGAGCGGATAGCTTTGCTTGTGGTCGCTCGCCAGCCTCTGGTAATTGAGGCTCGCCGTGGCGGGATCCAGGCGGAAGCCTTGGCCGTTCATTTCCTTCATGGCGGCGGCCAGGTGCGAGGTGGAGACGAGCGTCTCGGCCTTCTCTCCGGACGGAGGGGAGATGGCAAGCGGACTCGCCCAGAAAAACGTGATCGGCCGCATGCGGCTCGTGATGGGATTGTCCTTGGAGACGAAATCCTGGTAGGTGTTGAAGCAGTAGTTATACCGGAAGCCATTGCCGATCTGAAGGGCGAGGTCGGGATGCTCAAGGATGACTTCCGGGGACACCGTGACGCCGTAGGTTTTCAGGAGCGAGAACAGCGGGGCGTTTTCCACCGACGTCCCGAAAATGCCGATTTGGGGTTGGTTGATGATTTTGACCGGGTCCGCGGAAAAAATGACCCGCCCGCCGCGCATGATGTATTGATCGATGGGATAGAGATCGAAATCGGTGAAGCCCGTGCCGCCGAAGATGACGAGCGCGTCGAGCGTCTGGGGCACGTCATTGTCCTTGTGAATCTCCGTGAAATCCATGTACCCCTGAAGCGGCTTGGTGACCAGGTTGGAGAACGTCTGGTAGTCGAACTCCGGCGCGTCGACCAGATAGCCGATCTTCTTCGAGCGGTTCGAGACGAGGCTGCGGATGAAGGATGAGAGGTCGTACTCAAGGGTGTCGGTCGACTGGACGCGAGGGATGACGCGATGCCGGTCGAGGTACTGGATGAGGATCCCCGAGCTCGCATTGTTGATGAGGCTCAGGTCCTCCTCCGAGGTTTGCCGGCCGACCGGGAATTGCCGGATGCCGTATTCTTCGACCTCCCGCTCCCTGTTCTCCTTGACGGGATCGACGACGGCGAGCTTGATCCTGCCGTGCGAGGAATCCGCGTACGCGCGGAGGATGTCCTCGATCTGGCCGTACACCGGGTTGGTGTCGGCGAGCTTGCTCGTGAAAAAATAGGTGATGCGCACCTGGTCGGTGATGTCCTTGAAGAGATTGCGGGAGACGTCGGAGATGGTGAACATCCCGGACGACGTGGCGTCGATGCGGACCGAGTAGAGGCAGCTGTCGAGGCCCGCGAACACGAGCGCCCCGAGAAAGAGCAGGCCGGTGATGATTTCTTTTCGCTTCTTGTCCAAATGCATGTCCTTACCTCCATTTTTTAATCACGAGGATCTTGACGTTGAGAAAGAGGAAGAAGGCGCCCATGATGACGAAGAAGAAGAGATCCTTGAGCTCGATCAGACCCTTGCCGAGAGGCTCGAAGTGGTAGCGGAACGAGAGCCAATTGACGGCGGACGCGACGGCCGAGGGGAAGGTGATGAAGGCATTGAGGAAATTGACCGCCACCAGGAGGAAGAGGATGAGCGCCGTCGCCAGAAAGGAAATGATCTGGTTTTTTGTGAGCGCGGAAACGAACAGCCCCACCGTCAGGCAGGCGCCGCCGTAGAAGAGCACCCCCAGGTACTGCCCGAGGATCTGCCCGAACTCGAAGGTGCCGAGCGCCGACAGCGAGACGGGGACGACGACGGTGAGAACGAGCATGAGGCCCAGCAGAAGGAAGGCGGCGATGAATTTCCCGATGACGAGCTCCGCCTCCCGGAAGGGGAGGGTCAACAGCACCTCGTCGGTGCCCGACCGCTGTTCCTCGGCCCAGCTCCGCATGGTGACGGCGGGAATGATGAGGATGAACACCCAGGGGATGTAGCTGAAGTACCCGCGCAGGTCGGCGAAGCGGGTGGCGATGTCGCCGGAGAAGAAAAAATAAAGGACCGCCATGGCGGACAGGAACACCCCCGTCACGATGTAGGCGATCGGCGAATTGAAGTAGCTTTTCAGCTCCTTGCGCATAATGGCTTTCAGTCTACTGATCATTGGACGTTCCCTCCCGGGTGAGCTTCGTAAAGATTTCCTCCAGACTCAGGCGCTGGGGCGCGATGGAAAGGACCTTGTTGCCCGTACCCACCGCCCAGTCGAAGACGGCCTCATCGGCCCCGGTCGCGCCGGGTTTGACGGACGCCCGGAGGATGACGCGGTCGCCGCCCTGCGTCTCCGCGCTCATGACGCGGTCGATCACGGCGCAGGCGCCGAGGTCGGCCGACAGCGCGTTCGGGTCCGCGCCCTTGAGGGTGACGATGAGCACGTCCTGGCCGCGGAGCTCCTTCGCGATTTCAGCCGCGGTTCCCTTGGCCACGATGAAGCCTTCGTTTAAAATGAGCACCCGGCCGCAGATCGCCTCCACTTCCTGGAGGATGTGGGTGGAGAGGATGACGGTCTTCTCCCGGCCCAGGCGCTTGATCAGGTCGCGGATCTCGATGATCTGGTTGGGGTCGAGGCCGCTGGTGGGCTCGTCGAGGATAAGGATGGCCGGGTCGTGAATGAGGGCCTGGGCGAGGCCGACCCGCTGCTTGTAGCCCTTGGAAATCTCGCTGATGGGGCGAAAGAGGACTTTCTCCAAACCGCATTCCTTGGTGACGGCCGCCAGCCTCTCCTCCTTCTTCTTCTTGTCGAGGCCGTGCGCCTCGGCGATGAAGGAGAGGTAGTCATAGACGCTCAAGTCATTGTAGAGGGGGGTGTTCTCGGGCAGGTAGCCGATGGCGGTCTTGACCTCGAGCGGGTGCTCCACGACGTCGAGATCATTGAGCACGGCCGTTCCCGAGGTGGGGAACATGTAGCCGGTGAGCATTTTCATGATGGTGGTTTTCCCCGCGCCGTTCGGCCCGAGCAGGCCCACGATCTCGCCCTTGCCGATCTCGAAATCCACGCCCTTGACGGCTTCGAAGGAGCCGTACTTCTTCTTCAGGTTCTTGACTTCGATCATAGTCCTTCTCCAAATAAAAATTCGCATTCCCCGGCGCGAAACGGCCCATTCGTCCTTCCGCCCCGCAAAACCGCCCCCCCGTCATGTCGCTTCATGAGGGGTGCAGGTTGAACACGTGCCGGGTCATGAACAGGTTCCGGTAGCCAATAGCGGTTAATTGAAGATATAGACTCCCGGGGCTTTGGTCAAGATTGGGCGGCGGGTTGTGCGCTGAAGAGTGAATTTACTCCGGGTTTTTCACCTCAATCACCTGTCTGTCCTTGGTGAGGAAGGCGCCCGGGAAGACCTCCCGCGCCTCGGCCAGCAGCTTGTCGAGCTCCCGGGTCGTGAAGCGCGGGCTGTAGTGGATGAGTCCGAGGGACTTCGCCCCGGCGCTCTCGGCGATGGCCGCCGCCTGCCGGGCGGTAAGGTGTTTTTTGCTCAGGGCGCTCTCCGCGAATTCCTCGGTGAACATGCCCTCGCAGATGAATAGGTCCGAGTCCTTCACCTGGCGCGCGATGCCGTCGAAGGACTGGGTGTCGGTGACGAAGGCGAATTTGGCGCCGCGCCGCTTGGGGCCCACCACCTCCTCCGGTTTGACGGACTCGCCCCGTTCGTTGGAGACCGGTTCGCCGGCCTGGAGACGCGACCAGAGCGGGCCGCGCGGCACCCCGGCGGCGAGGGCTTTTTCGGGAAAGAATTCGCCGGGCCGCTCCTCCTCGTCGATGACGTACCCGACGCACGGCTTCGAATGCCGGAGGAAAAAACAGCGCACGGTGAACCCCTCGCCCCGGTAGACGATTCCCTCCTCCCGGATCTCCTTGATGACGATCTCGTAGTTGATGTACGAGTCGAGGGTGGCGAGGTTGGCCTCGACGTATTCCCTGATCTTCGGCGGGCCGTAGATGTAAAGGGGCTTTTCGCGCTCCACCTGCGAGGAGAGCATGAGGATGCCGGGGATGCCGGTGACGTGGTCGGCGTGGGTGTGCGACACGAAAAGGGCGGAAATCTTCTTCCATTTCAGGTTCAGGCGCTTGAGCGAGATCTGGGTCCCTTCCCCGCAGTCGAAGAGCAGATTTTCGCCGTTGCGGCGGCACATGACCGAGGTGAGAAAGCGCTGGGGCAGGGGCATCATGCCGCCGGTGCCCAGGATGAAAACTTCGAAGCCCATTGAAAATCCTTGGCGTTGGAAAAGCGGACCGCCGGCCCGCCGAATTGCGGGCACCACCATAGCATGTTTTTCAGGTTTAGGGGAGGGGGAGGCGTATGGGTACGGCGGGCGTCTCGCCCGCCCCCGGGAGAGGGAACCACGGATGACACGGAGAGGAACGGATAACACGGATGGAGAAGGAGGGGAAGAACAGGAAGCCAGGAATCTCGCAGCGAGCGGTAGCGAGCTTCCAGCGGGGGAGGAAACCAGGAAAGGAAAGAAAAGAGCGGGGAAAACTACGGATTCCGGCGCACGAAAACCGCGCGCTTACACGGATAGGACGCGGATGAGGACAGAAACGGAAGCTTAGGAAAAGATGAGTGAGAAGCGAGGAAAGGGAGTAATACGGGAAATACGATGTCTGACATCACTTGCTACACGGTATCAATAATATTCTACAATTTATATTTTAGTGTAATCAGCCAGCGCTTAAACATCATTTCTCAGTTCTATGAGATTCCCACTATTATGCGCTATGAAATTTCTTATCATAGTGAATTCGGTTAAGTGCTGTAAAAAAGCGGCCCGGGGATTCGACTGACCGGGCCGCTTTTTAAGGAAGGGGATCAGCGGGACGCCTGGATGCCGAACGACTTCCAGGATTCCTTTTCCATTTCGAGCTTCACCACCTTGGTCGCCTCGGAGAGCATTTTCAGCTGGACCTTTGCCTGCTTTTTGAGCTCGGCGGTTTTCGACTTGAGCTTCGCCTTCAGGTCCTCCTGGTCGTTGTCCAGGGTCATGACGTTCGTGAAGGTCTGCTCCAGCTTGTTGATGAAATCGGCGGTCAGGCCGCGCTTGGACAGCCGGGCCGAGTTCGCCTTGAGGCCGGCCAGCATGACCTTGGCCGCCTTGAGTTGTTCCGCGTACGAAGATCGCGCCATGTGTTTCCTCCTTTGGTGCATCGGCGTTTTATTTCAGCCGCCCGGCGGCGTTCGTCTTTCCGGGCGGGAAATGCGCTAATCGATCGGAGATCGGCTCCTTCCCCGAAGGGGTAGAGTCCATCCCTGCCGGGGAAGACCCCATCCCCGCGGGGATGAGTCCCCTCCCTGCCGGGGAAGACCCCATCCCCGCGGGGATGAGTCCCATCCCTGCCGGGGAAGACCCCATCCC
>JAFGSW010000024.1 GCA_016934415.1 Spirochaetales bacterium
GGAAAGGCGGCGGGCCCTCCCGAGGGCCGCCTGAGTCTTTCCGCTTCCCCCGCAACAATCTTGGGGGCACTTACATAGGCAAGGGAGTCCTCCTTTTCAGTTGCAGGCGCGAAGAAGATACGCTACACTTTAGCAAAAGGAACCGTCATGCCCCGGAAGCCTCTTTTGATAATCGTCATCGCCGTCTGTTTCCTGGTTTCGCCGATTTTCATCCTCCTCCAGGTTTCCCTGTACACCCTGACGCCGGTCATCGGGTACAACAACATTTTCGCCAAGCTCTCGCCCCACGACGCGCTCATCCTGTGTCTGTACCCCGTCTGCGCGGCGGCGGTGTTCTTCGTGAAAAAGTGGGGGTGGTACGTCTATCTCTCCGCCGCACTCTGCCTCGTGGTCGACAACATCGTGGTATTCGCCCTGCGGCCCCAGTACCACCTGCTCGCCCTCGTCGCCTACAACCTGATCCTCGTCGCGGCGGCGGGGGTGTTTTTCCGCCGCGCCGTCATCGCCCCCTATTTCAATCCCTCCCTGCGCTGGTGGGAGCAGCCGCGGCGCTACGTGATCCGCGTCTTTCTCGAGGTCGGCGGGGAGAGTGCGGCGCGGGCCGAAGTCGTCGACTTGTCCGAGACCGGCGCGTTCGTCGTCTGCCCGGCGGCGCTTCCTTCGGGCCGGACCCTGCCGGTCATGCTCCACGCTTTCAGTCATCGAATCGAGCTCGCCGCGACGGTGCGCCGGCGCGAGGAGAGGGGCGCGGCCGTCGGCTACGGCCTGCAGTTCGCGCGGACGGGCCCGGTCGAAAGAACCGCCCTGCGCGCTCTCCTCCGCGACCTGGGGCGGGCCGGTCTCGTGAACCGGGAACGGAAGAGAGCCGCAGCCGCGCGCGGCTTGCGGCGCACGGCGCCGCGCTTCCGGCTCAATCTCGGGGCCGCGATCGCGGGTCCATCGGGCGACGTTCCGGCCGTCGTCGTCAACCTGTCGCGGGCGGGATGCCTTCTCGGGGTCGGGGAGTCGGCCGTGCTCAAGCCGTTTCGGCTCCATCTGCACGCTTTCGGTCACAAGGTTTCGGTCGCCTGCGAGGCGCGCTGGATCGGATGCTGGGAAGGGATTCCGGTGTGCGGCGCGGTGTTTCGATTCGATGACCCGGGGCAGAAACGGCTCGTGCGGCGCATTCTCGCCGTATCGCGGCGCGCCGGAGCCGTCGACCGGCTGAAATCCGCGAGTCCGCTGCCCGATGAAAAACTGTACGAGCTCGCCCTGCACAGCCCCTACCGGATCGTCAACCGCGCCAGAAGCCTCTTCGTGAAACGGTGACGTCGCTCCCGCCTCTCTTCATCCGCGCCCTGCGCCGCCCTGCGACTCCGCCCGCGGCGGAAAATCCGGTAAAACCGACGCCGCGCGGCGAAAAAGTGGCGCAACGGAGCCGGCTCGTTTACAATGTCATTAATGCGAAATTAAAAAAAGCGAAGGAGGGAACCGTCATGTCATCCGAGATTCAATGGATAGAACACAACGGTAAAAAAATCATGCTGTGCAATTTCGCCGGGTACGACGAAAAGCGATACCTGTCGGGGGTGGATGCGATGGAAGCCGAACTCCTCAAACAGCTCCCGGGCGTGCCGGTCCCCCACATCGTCGACGTGACCGATTCGCACATGACCAAGGTCACGAGCGACCGCGGCAAGCGGACGGTGGAGGTCCTGGGCAAGGCCGGCATCGTCACGCGGACGGCGATGGTGGGCGTCACCGGCGTCAAGCGGGTCATCGCCCAGGCGATCTCCAAGGACGTCTACTTCGCCAAGGACATGGACGACGCCAAGGCGTACGTGACGAGCCGGTGAGTCAATCCGGCGATCGCCTGAATTTTTCCGAATCGATTGCGGTTTTCGCCCGATCGCGCTACGCTATCGCTTGTCATGAACGCGCCCGGACTTCCCACCCTCGACGCCCACTGCCACCTCGATTCGTCCCGAACCGCCGGCGAGCTTGACGCTTGCGGCGCGGTTCTCGCCATGACGCTTTCTCCGGACGAGTTCGAGGCGGCGCTCGCCCGCCCGGCCCACCCTTTCATCGCCCGTGGGGCGGGCTGCCATCCCGGCGTCGCCGGGGCGCAGGAGGCCTTCAATCCGGAGCGCTTCCGGCGCCTGGCGGAAAAAGCCGCCGTCGTGGGCGAAATCGGCCTGGACAAGGCCTCCACCGTACCGATCGAGACGCAGGTCCGGACCTTCCGCGCGATCCTCGCCGCCGCGGCGGAGCTCGGCCGGCCGGTGAGCGTTCACAGCCGGCACGCGACCGGCCTCGTGATCGACGAGCTCGAACGCGCGCGGCCCCCGGCCGTCATCCTGCACTGGTGGTTGGGGAGCGCGGCCCTGACGAGCCGGGCCGTCGGTCTCGGCTGCTGGTTTTCGATCCATTCGTCGATCGCCCGGCAATCCAGATTCCGCGCCTGGGTGCCCGTGGAGCGCGTCCTGGTCGAGACCGACCAGGCGTATGAGGATCCGCCCTCGGCCGTCCCGCCGCGCATCGAGCAGGCGGAAAACATTCTGGCGGAGCAATATAAAATGGAAGTAATCGAGCTGCGGCGAAGAATATGGATGAATTTCGGCGCCATTGTCGCGCGCACGGGCGTCTCGAGCCTTCTCCCCGGGGGAATCGCCGGCGTGCTCGGCGGTTTGGGCGAGTAGGACGCGGCCGCTCCGACGATGACGAAATCCCGCGGCCGTGAGGGGGAAGAAAAACTACGGATGACGCGGATAGGACGCGGATAAGAAGGGAAAAAAGAAACTCATGAAATCTGTAGACGATCTGGTTGTCAAGACATGGGCTTTTAATGAATAACTTTTTCCTTTTCTTATCCGCGTTCATCCGTAGTTCCTCCCCTCTCCCCCTGGGCGTAGAGCGGATCGACACGTATAATCGTTCGACAAAGGAGTCTTCCCCATGACGATCTCCCTCATCCTCGCCCACCCTGATCCGGCAAGCTTCAATCACGCCGTCGCCGGCGCCGCGCGGGAGGAGCTCGAGGGCCGCGGCCACGAGGTGGCCTTCCACGACCTCTACGCCGAACATTTCGACCCCGTGCTCCCGGCGAGCGAGATCGCGGAGGGGGCGGCGCTTCCCGCGGCGATCGAGCGCCACTGCCGCGAGCTCGCCGCCGCGGAGGGGATCATCGTCGTGCACCCCAACTGGTGGGGACAGCCGCCGGCTCTTCTGAAGGGCTGGATCGACCGCGTGATCAGGCCGGGCGTGGCGTACCGGTTCCTGGAGGGCGACGGCGGCGAGGGCGTGCCGGAGGGCCTCCTGCGGGCGCGCGCGGCCATAGTCTTCAACACCTCCAACACGAAGCCGTCGCGGGAGAGAAAGGTCTTCGGCGACCCCCTGGAGACGCTCTGGAAAAACTGCGTTTTCGGCCTGTGCGGGGTGAAAAAGTTCCACCGGCGCACCTTCGGGATGGTGGTGACGAGCACGGTCGCCGAACGAAGGAAATGGCTCGCCGAGGCGCGGGAGGCGGTGGGGCGCCATTTCCCGTAAGAAATCATCATATAACTCAATTTCTCATTCATCCTTCGACAGGCTCAGGATGACTTGGTCACCCCGAGCTTGCCGAGGGACTCAGGGTGACGAATTCAGTTCAGCTTTAAAAGCGAGCGGACATACGACCGGAGAAGGTTCCAGTCGTTGTCGCGGGGCAGGAGGATGTACGCGTCCAGCTTCACCGGGTCGTTTTCCTCGAGGCGCCGCGCCTGCTCTTCCTCGGGGAGGAGGTAGATGCCCAGGTAGGTCGCGCGCAGGATATTGGTGGTGTCGACCACGTAGGAGCCCCTGATCGCGTAGTCCTTGAAGGACACGAAGTCGCGGGCGATCTCGAGGGGGGAGAGGTTGGTGGTGACGTAGCTCGAGAGCGCGGCGAAGACGGAGAGCGAGGCCTCGAGGTTGCCGCCGCAGCGCTTCTTGAGCTTCGTGAAAAGCGCGCCGAGGATGAGCTCCTGGCGGTGGGAGCGCTGGAAATCGGATGACGTCCCGCGGGAGCGGATGAGGCGCAGGGCCTGCACGCCGGAAAGGTGGTAGCGCCCGCGGGGATAGGCGAGCGTCCGCCAGACGCCGTTTTCCTTGACGCGATAGGAAGGATCGACGACGTCGTAGGGGAGGTCGATGTCCACGCCCCCGAGCGCGTCGATGACGGCGATGAGCGAGTAGATGTCGATGAGCGCGTATTTTTCCACCGGCACGCCGGTGACGGCCGAGATCTCCCGCGCGCAGTAATCCCCGCCCTTTTCGTTCAAATGATTGATCTTCCGGCCGCGGTAGTAGAGGTCGCGCGGCAGGCTCACCAGGATGATGCTCTTGGTCCGCTCGTCGGCGCGGACCAGGATCATGGTGTCGGTGTTTTTTTCGTTCCGGCCGAGGAGGAGGTAGGTGCGCGCTCCGGATTCGTCACCGATGAGGGGATTTTTTTTTTTGAACTCCGACCCGCTCGAGACGGAGCGCAGGGAGGCGATGACGACGTCGTCCTTGTCGACGAAAAAGACCTCCGCGGTGCGCTTGTCCACGGCGAAGGCGCCGATTTTCCCGCCGCGGTGGCGGACGTCGTAGAGGTAAAAATCGTCGTTTTCCCGCGGCGTCGCCACGGTCTCCATGGAGGCCCCCTTGCAGGCGGCCGCGAAATCGGGCTCTCGGAAACTCTGTTCGAGCGAGGCCTTGACGGCGTCCGCCCGCTTCTCGGCCGCGGTGCGCGCGTCCAGCGCGTCGAGGGCGGCCGCGAACTCCTTGCCCAAGGTTTCCGGCGGATCGACTTCCTTCCCGCCGATGAGGAACACGCCCCGCATCTTGTCGAAGCTCACCGTGAGAAGGACTTCATTCTCCCGCGATACCTCGGCCCGGAAGCCGGCCGCGTCCTCCCCCTGGAATTTGAATCCGAGCTCCCTGGCCTTGAGCGCCGCGGCGACCTCTTCTTTCGAACCCAGCCCGGCCAGGAGCGTCTTCAGACCGGCGACGCGTCCGTAGTAGGCGTCGATCTTCTTCAGCGTGGAGCGGACATAGGCCGCCGCCGCGTCCTTGTCCGCGCCTTCGTACCGCTCGCCGACGCCGGCCGCGGTCAGGGCGACGGTCCGCGCGTCGACCTTGAAGGCGAGTGAGTAATAGACATTGTTGTTCCGCACCCAGTCGACGGCGAAGAGCCCCGCGTCGACGGGAGCGCAGCCGGTCTCCCGCGCGAGGGCGGCGAACAGCGGCCCGCTCTTGAATTCCTCGAACTGCCGCGCCTTGGCCTCGTCGTAAAAACGGCTCTGGATGACGGCCAGCCCCTGCGCGAGGGGCGAGGGCGGCGCGCCGGCCTCGCCCGCCGACTCGTCGAGCGGCGCGAAGACGCGCGGCTGAAGGCCGAGGGAGGCGCGGAGTGAGTTGTAGTCCTCGCTCAATTCGACGAGGTTCCGGGTGAGGGCCTCGGCCCGGTCCTTGCGCTCGCGCAGTTCCCCGGAGAGCCCGGCGAACGCGACGACGCCGACGACCACGGCCGCGACGAGCAGGATCGCGCACGCCGTAAACGCGAGCGCCAGGGCGCAGAGAGGATGTTTGCGGATGCTGTCCTGAATTCCCCCCAGGAAAAAGGGGAGGACGAATCGTTTGGCCACGGAATTCCTTCGCTTGTAAAGACGGATCGGGCGAAAGTGTAATACGAAGCGCGGGGCGAGTCAAGGACGGCCTTCGCGGGAGGACACCCTTCGACTTGCATCGGAGCATATATATGCTCCGATGCAGCTCAGGGCAGGCTCCGAGCACCGAGGAAAACGGAGAAAGAAGGAAAGAATGGTAAAGGAAGAAGGAGAGTAACGGGCGAATCCACCTCAGGCTGATGAAAAAAGGCCGCTTTTTCGACAACTCCCTAGCAGGCTGTTGAAAAAGCTCAACTTTTTCAACCACCCGCTAGATCGTGCCCTTCTTCAGCCCCAGGCGCTTCATCTGTTCTTCCTCTTCCTTGATCGCCACGTACTCGTGCTTCTTCTGGTTCCCCTTGACCACGCTGTTCTTGATGGCGTTGAGCTCGAGCTTGATGCCCCGCACCTTGGGGCGCTTGTCCTTTTGGATGTCGGCGTGGAAGACGGTGAAAAGCCCGCTCATGCGCCGGTGCACGAGCTGGAGGTTGATGAGGTTGTGGTTGAGCAGGTGATAGATGGCGGCCTCGGACGAGTTTTCCAGCTTCCGGAAGGTGGCGCTCAGCTTGTTCGACAGACCGGCGAAGAGCTGGATGAGCCGCTTGGCGTCCTCCCCGAATTCCTGGAAAGCCACCTTCTCGAGGCGATTGGAGGAGGTGGCCGGGTCGAAATACTCGATCTCGTAGAGCTCGATCTGTTCGCTCCGCCCCAGCACCTTGGCGAGCCATTTCCGCAGGCGGCGGCCGAAGGTGAGCTGCTGGCTCAGGAGGATCTGGTGCGCCTCGCCGAGCTTGTTGAGGGCGTCCTCGAGCTGGAGGCTGCAGCTGGCCAGGTAGCGCACGGCCTGGATGAGGATGGAGCGGTACACGTCCTCCTTCTTCTTTTCCTCTTTTTTCTCCTCCTCGACGTGGAGGCTTTCCAGGACCGTTTTCTTGAGCTCCTCGCCGTCGGCGGTGTAATCCTCGATGAGGACTTCCTTGAGGAGTTCCGGGTAGAAGGGGACCTTGCCCCCCATGCTCTCCGCGAAGACCAGCTTGGCCTTATGGACCGCGGCCTCGATTTTGTCCTCGCCCATGGGGCGGACGGGCGCGAGCTTGTGCACGAGCCGCTGGCGGAGGTCGAGCTTGTAGCGCTCCTTCTGGTAGGCCGTCAGTTCGCCGAGCGCGGAGAGCGCGATCTTCAAGGTCTTGTCGATCTGGGCGATCGAATCGTTGAGGATGCCGGTGGACATCGAGTCGCTGCCGTGGCGGATTTTCGCGAGGTACAGCGCGAGGGCGCGGGTGGTGGGGCTCTGCGCCGTTTCCGTGAGCTGGGTCCACGTGATGTACTTGATGACCTTGACGATACGCTTGATGCGTCCCAGGTTCAGGAAATCGACGCTGTACTCGTAGTAGTTGTTGAGGAACTCGAGCCGGGTGTGGTATTGGGACATCCTCTGGTCCATGGCGGCCTGCTCGTTGGACTCGAGGAAGGCCTCGTCCGACGGGGCGTCCACCTCGCTTATCTTTTCGTCGTACTTGTAGGGATCCTCCTGAATCAACCCTTTGCGGACGAGAATGTTGAAGACGTTCTCGTAGTAGATTTGATAGGCCTGAAAGGCGTCGCGGAGCTTTTTCACGACGATTTTATCGAGCTGGTCCCTTTTTCGATCGAGTAATTGCTCTATTTTGGTCCCATATGTTACTATTTCATCGGACATCGACATAAATTATAGAGGAAAAGGGGCCATCCCGCAACCGACTTTTTGTTTTTCACATGGGCAGCATTGGGGTATTCGACAGGGAAAAACTCGTCGTGGGCGTTCTCTTCCGCGAACCGGACGCGGAAGCGGCCTGTTTGGCGGCCCTCGAGCGCGCCTTCGGGCGCGTGGACTACGCGGGGCCTCCCATCGCCTTCACGTTCACGTCCTATTACGACGCCGAGCTCGGCACGCCGATCGTCCGCCGCTTCCTCGCCTTCGAGCGGCTCGTCGCGCCGGACGGCCTGGCCGACATCAAGATCATCACCAATAATATAGAAGACGATTCTGCGATCGGGGGCCGGCGCCGCTGCAACCTCGATCCCGGCCTCCTGTCCCTTTCGCGCTTCGTTCTCGCGAGCACCAAGCCCGGCTCGCACCGTGTTCCGCTCGCGCGCGGCATTTACGCCGAGATCGAGCTCATGTACGAGCACGGCGCCTTCCGGCCCGTCGAGTGGACCTACGCCGATTACCGCTCGCCCGCCTACCTCGAGACGTTCCGCGCGATCCGCGAAATCTATAAAGGAAATTTGAAAGCGAAAGGATCGATGTAGCGTTTAAGGGGGCATGAAGCGATTCATTTTCCCCGCCTGCCCCGCGCTGTTCTTCGCCCTCCTCCTCTGCGGCTGCGATCTCTTCAGCGGGACCGCGGCCTGGACCGCCGTGCTCCCCGGGCTCCCGGCGCACTGGCGCGACGCCTTCCCGAACATGAGGGCCGACCTTTTCGTCGCCGCCGCCGACGGCGGGACGTCCGTCGCGGAGGTATCGCTTGAAGACGGCGCCTGGCCGGTCCTCGTGCCGAAGACCTGCAACACCCTCGTCCTGCTCTACCCGAAAGCGGGCGCCGACGTCCTGCGCCCCTACGGCGCCGTGTTCCCGGCCCGCGCCGACGAGGAAACGCGCACCCTCGCGCTCACCGCGGCGGGCGGCTTCGTCGCCGAGCGCTTGGCGCGCCTGGCCCAACGCGGTTTCCACGTGGGCGCTTTCAACTCCCCCCGCCTCCTCGACCTCGTCGAGGAAAGAGGCGGCGACCCCTGGGACCTCGATCCGCTCCTCCTTGAGACCCGCCTGGCCGAGGACAACTTCTCCGTCTACGCCGTCAGGAAGCTCGACACCCGCCCGGTCTCACTCATTCCGCCGCCCGGCCAGTGGTTCTCCGAGAGCCCGGCCGCGCCGTTATGGGAGACCGACGCCGGGGGACTGCTCGTCATCCCCGAGATGGCCTACGGGACGCATACGCTGTTTCATCGCGGGGGTGATGAGCGCGTGTATGTTCAAGTGTCTGAGAGAGACGTGATTGTGTTCGGGCCATGAAGAAGAAGGAAAACTACGGATAAGACGCGGATAGGACGCGGATAAGAAAAGGAAAGGGAGTTGTCGGTGGAAACCAAATTCATACATGATCATCTCTCCAATCAAATACTGCAAATGGCGTTTACCATTCATAATGTTCTAGGCCCCGGCCTGCTTGAACGATGCTACCAGGAAGCCTTTTGTACGGAATTGATTTTATCGGGTATTCCCTTTGAAAAACAAAAAAAGTACTGCCTGATTTACAAAGAAAAAAACATTGGGGAATACATAGCGGATATTGTCGTCGATGGGAAAATAATCCTGGAATTAAAATCAGTTGCCGCGTTAATCCCGATTATGGAGGCACAAATTATAAACTACCTGCATCTTTCAAAATGCCAAGTCGGGTATCTCATGAACTTCAATAAAGAAAAAGTCGAATGGAAGAGGTTTGTCTTTGAAAGAAAATAATTCCTCTTCCCTTATCCGCGTCCTATCCGCGTCTTATCCGTAGTTTTTCCCCTGGGAGTCGATTCCGCGTAAAATCAGCCCTTCACGACGATATTGACCAATTTATTCGGCACGGTGACGACCTTCGCCGGCTTCTTTCCGGCCAGCAGCTCCCGGATGCGCGCGTCGGCCAGGGCCGCTTTTTCGAGCTCGGCGGGCTTAAGATCGCGCGGGAGCTCAAGGCGGGAGCGCACCTTGCCGTTGATCTGGCAGACGATCGTCACCGTCTCGTCGACGGTGAGCGCCTCATCCCAGGCGGGCCAGGGGTGGGCGGAGATCGAGGGCTTTCGGCCGCACTTTTCCCAGAGCTCCTCCGCCAGGTGCGGGGCGTAGGGGGCGAGGACGAGGAGGAACGGCTCCCAGAGGGCGCGGGGCAGGGTATCGAGCCCCGCGATCTCGCCCGAGTAGATCATCATCTGGGAGATGGCGGTGTTGAAGCAGAGGTTGTCGGTGTCCTTCGTCACCTTCCTGATCGTCTTGTGGAGCAGGCGTAAAAGCTCGCGCGGCGGCTCGCCGTCCGCGAGCGGCTTGTCGCCGAGCTTGTAGACCCGGTCGAGGAAGCGCTTCACGCCGAGGATGCCGCTCACGGTCCAGGGCTTGGACACCTCGAGCGGGCCCATGAACATCTCGTAGAGGCGCATGGAGTCGGCGCCGTACTCGCGCACCACGTCGTCCGGGTTGATGACGTTCTTCAGGGACTTCGACATCTTGGCGATGATGCGCGCCACGGGCTTTCCCGTCGCGCGCTCGATGAAGGTCTCGTTCTCCCTCTCGTCCACCTGGTCGACCGGGACGAGCGACTTGTCCGGACGCTCGTAGGCGAAGGAGGTGATCATCCCCTGGTTCACCAGGCGCCGGAAGGGCTCGTCGGTGTTGACCAGCCCCAGGTCGAAGAGGACCTTGTGCCAGAAGCGGGCGTAGAGGAGGTGGAGCACCGCGTGCTCGGCGCCGCCCACGTAGAGGTCGACCGGCATCCAGTAATCGATCTTGTCCCTGCCGGAGAAGGCCTTGTCATTCTTCGGATCGAGGTAGCGCAGGTAATACCAGCACGAGCCGGCCCACTGCGGCATGGTGTTCGTCTCCCGCTTGGCCGGTCCGCCGCACTTCGGGCACGTCACGTTCACCCAGTCGGCGATGGCGGCCAGGGGCGATTCCCCCGTGCCCGTGGGCGCGAAGCTCTTCACGTCCGGGAGCTTCAGGGGGAGCTCGTCGTACGGCACCGGCACGATCCCGTCCTTCGGGCAGTGGACCAAAGGGATCGGCTCGCCCCAGTAGCGCTGGCGGGCGAAAAGCCAGTCGCGGAGCTTGTAGTTGACCGTCGCCTTGCCCAGTCCTTTCCCGGCGAGCCACTCGGTGATCCTCTTCTTGAACTCGGGCGTGGGCAGTCCCGAGAACCTCCCCGAGTTCACGGCCACGCCGTCTTCCGTGAAAGCTTCCTTGAGCTCCATCGGTTTGCCGTCCCTGGACACGACCTGGACGATCGGCAACTTGAACGCGGTCGCGAACTCGAAGTCGCGCTCGTCGTGCGCGGGCACGGCCATGATGGCGCCCGTGCCGTAGGAGATGAGCACGTAATCGGCGATCCAGATCGGGATCTTGCCGCCGTTCACCGGGTTGATCGCGTAGGCGCCGGTGAACTCGCCGGTCTTTTCCTTGGCGAGCTCGGTGCGGTCGAGGTCGGACTTGCGGCCGGCCGCGTCCACGTAGGCGGCGACGGCCTTCTTCCGGTCCGGAGTGGTGATCTTTGGCACGAGCGGGTGCTCGGGCGCGAGCACCAGGTAGGTGGCGCCGAAGAGCGTGTCCGGCCGGGTGGTGAACACCTCGATCGGCGTCTTGTCCTCGAGGGAAAAGATAACCGACGCGCCCTCGCTCCGGCCGATCCAGTTGCGCTGCATAACCTTGATCGATTCCGACCAGTCGAGCTTCTCCAGGTCGGCGAGGAGCCTTTCGGCGTAGGCCGTGATCTTCAGGATCCACTGGCGCAGGCTGCGCCGCTCGACGCGGCTGTGGCAGCGCTCGCAGAGCCCGTCCTTCACCTCTTCATTGGCGAGCCCGGTCTTGCAGGACGGGCAGAAGTTGATGGGCATCTCCGCCTCGTAGGCGAGCCCCTTTTCGAAAATCTTCAAAAAGATCCACTGCGTCCACTTGTAGTAGTCGGCGTCGCAGGTGGAGACCTCCCGGTCCCAGTCGTACCCGAACCCGAACGACTTGATCTGGTCGCGGAACCGGTTGATGTTCCGTTCCGTGGACGCGCGCGGGTGCGTGCCCGTCTTGATGGCGTAGTTTTCCGCCGGCAGCCCGAAGGCGTCGAACCCCATCGGGTGGAGGACGTTGTACCCGCGCATCTTGAGGAAGCGCGAGTAGATGTCCGTGGCGGTATATCCCTCCGGGTGCCCGACGTGCAGGCCCGCGTCCGACGGGTAGGGGAACATGTCGAGCACGTAGCGGCGCTTGTCCTTGGGAACCTTCGGGTCCTCCGTGACCTTGAAGGACTGGTGCGTTTCCCAGTAGGCTTGCCATTTTTTTTCGATGGAGGTGAAGTCGTAGTCGCTCATGATGCGTGCTATACTACTATGGGAGAAGAGAGCCGTCAATTGACGGGCTGCGCCGGCGCATCAAGAGAAAAACTACGGATAGGACGCGGATGGGGGAGGGGAAAAGAAAGGCTACGGATGGGACGCGGATGGGGGAGAGGACACGGAGCGCACGGACAATGGAGGCCATCTGGGCTGTGGGGGCTGGTAATTGACGGCTTGCATAGGGACAGCATTGGGAGAGTAAAGAGAAATGTTAACGAAGAACTTGATAGAAAATGGATAAACCGCATAATATTATAATAAACTGGCCAAAGAATTTTTTCTTGGGGTATTTAGCTTATAAAACAGCATTGTGCTATAAATTGATGAAAAACTCATTATCTATACGAAGAACGCGGATCAATATATTCTATTATGATAGGAGCTAATATGATAGTAAATGCAATAATAGTAAACCAATGGCTGCAATCATGGGATGCAGTTAGATTTGACCACAAAATAAAGCAGACAAAACCCGCCAAATTTTTCTATCTCTGCTCGATGAAAGCGGGACATCTAAAGGCTCTTACAGGTGTTTATCGTCGATCGACAAAAGGTGGGACACTACGCTTTAAGGATCCGAATGTCCAACGTGGTCATGAGGAAGAACGATCTCGAATGATACGGGAGTTTGTCCAGTATGGCTTTCCTTGGTGTGAAATGAGCGATGTAAAACGTAATACAGCAGAAGACCTCCAAAAGCCTGGCTGGTTGCCGACTGCTGTCATAGTAAACATTCTCCCAGCTGGTTCTGTTCGTAACGGTGTAGCAATTCCTAAATCCGACTTAGTGCGTGTCGAGAATCATGAACAAACTGCATCGCTTCACCTGCCAGAAAGCTTTAAAGGTTCTAAATGGGAACCTGAGAAGGTCTTTCCCTTGGAGGTCATTGATGGTCAGCACCGCCTTTGGGCTTTTGATGAATACGATCCGGGGGACAATTTTGAGTTGCCTGTAGTTGCATTTTACGGGTTGGACTCTGGCTGGCAGGCGTACCTATTCTGGTCAGTGAACATCACGCCTAAAAGAATAAACCGCTCGCTTGCGTTTGATCTATATCCATTACTCCGACAGCAGTCGTGGCTAGATAAATTTGCTGGGCATTCTATTTATCGTGAGACGCGTTGTCAAGAGCTTGTCGAGGCGCTATGGTCACATCCAGACAGCCCATGGTACCAGCGGATAAACATGCTCGGTGAAAAACAGTCACAACGTGAATACAAAGGGGCGACAGTCAGCCAAGCCGCATGGATCCGCTCCTTAATGGCAAGCTTTGTCAAACAGTGGGAGGGGGTTGGCACAAAGATTGGTGGGCTTTTCGGTGCGCCACCTTCATCCGATGCGCCCCTTTTGCCTTGGTACCGACCGATGCAAGCAGCTTTTCTCATTTTCACAGGTGATGCACTAAGAAAAAGTGTGAAATCCTGTAAAGATAAATGGGCTACTCACTTACGTGAGGTTAATGATCCTGGACTTTTTGAGAGTGAAGATCCTGCATTTTATGGGAATTACTCACTCATAAGCACAGATCAGGGGATCCGTGGCATTCTTTTCATTGTGAATGACCTCTGCTTCATAGAAAGTGTAGAGCTTGGTTTGGACAAATGGCGCTGGGAAGATGTTAATGTGGATTCCGCGATGCAGAATGTTGCTGCCACAGACGAAATTGTTGTATCAGCAGCATTGAAATCCTTTAGAAGAACAAAAGCAGCTAAATTTATTGAAAATATAACTGATGGGCTTGTGAGCTATGATTGGAGAGTATCGTCGACCCCTAGTCTGACAGATAAAGAAAGAATGCGACAAGCTATTTTCCGTGGAAGCAGTGGTTACAAGGAAATTCGGCTACAATTACTCCATCATCTATTAAATTTTAAAGGGGAAGTCGCTGAAGCATCTGGTGTAGTAATAAAGGCGCTGGGATATTAATGAAGAAGAATATCTTCAAACTCAAAACAATACATAAATCATTCCTCCAGAGAGCATCCCATACAACGATTGAAGATTATTTTGTTTCGCTTCCTACACGATTACGTGGTAAGGGATGGGTATTTAACACCAATAGGTATAAGGAAAAATGTACTTCGCGTTACGAAAATGATTTAGTGTCTACCCCGTCAGGAGTAAAGCATCGCGATCTAATCAGCTACATTAGCGCTTCAGCCCCAACTCATATAATTGATGGTTGGTCATATTTAGGGCGTGCAATCGATGCTACTCTCCGTGGAGATACCTATTCGGCTATACATTTTGGATATTATTCAGAATTAAGAGCGGCGATGGGTCTTCTCGCGAGCGAAGGAATTGGTATCTTTAATACAAAACACGCCATAGCAGATTATCACTATACAACCCATAAAGCTATTAATGGACCAACACATCGAGTAATCTGGCCAATCCTCCGTCATTGGTCGACACTTAGGCGGGCGGCAGATTTGTTGGACAAACTTGTAATGCCGAATTCTATTAAGCTTTCTGTTTGGCTGACAGGGACAAGGGCAAGAATCCCAATTCGAGCAGTGGCACGACATTGGCTATGTTCGTGGGGTTTGGATCTGAAAGATGTGAGTGACGACCACGACTGGCGAAATCTTGCTAGCTATAGGCCTTCAGAATTTCGAAAGCCTGATAAGCTTAATGTCCATGAACAAATGGTCTTTGTAGAGGAGCTTTGGCAACTCTTTGAGCCAAATGCTACGCGCCGGTTTCCTAAACTTGAAAATCATTTATTGAAGCGTGCATTACACGATTTTTTTGGTTCACCTACAATTTCTGATTTTCAAAATCTTGGTCTGACAGCAATGGAGTCATCGGATTGGATACATTTTTTAAATAATTCAGATGATCCAAGACTACTTAGCTTGGCGGAGGATGGGGTTCCTATTGAAGAGCCAACTTGTCATCTGCGGATTATCTCACGTGCGGCACTCCTTCTTTTTGTTGCATCAGCAGCGGCTAGAAGTTTACTCTCAAGCGCAGGGTATTCTTCGGACGATATTCTCTTTTGGTGGGGGCGTTTCGGTGGAGAGCGTGCATTATGGAATATTGGTTCACAACCAAGTAACCCTCAAGACTTGTGGGCTGATATTGCACAAATAATAGAAGATTCTGCCGCATGGCGTGCAAACAATCCAAGTATCGATGCTTCTTTGCATGAATGGCGTAAGAGCCAGGCAACTGCTTTGGCTGGCTTCGGAGGTTTAGAACTGGTTGGGATCTGGGCGCTAATGCCATGAAATATATGGGTTCTAAGCGAACAATGTTACGTAATGGCCTCGGAGAAGCTCTATCTCGGGAGATTCAGGGAGCAAAACGCTTTGTGGATCTATTTTCCGGCTCTGGATCAGTCGCAATATACATTGCACAACTTTATCCAATTCCTGTTATCGCTTTTGATCTCCAAAGCTATAGTGTGGTTCTCGCTTCTGCCGTGATTGCCCGACAAGCTCCACTCATCTGGCAACCTATTTGGGAGAAGTGGTATCGGCGTGCTTTTTCCAAATACAAGGCACGTAGGATTCCTTCAATAAACAAGATTACAAAGCAGGATATTAGTGCTGCGCGTGTGTGGTGTGATAATCAAGAAAAGCTACCGGTTACGAATGCTTACGGTGGCCATTATTTCAGTCCACGACAGTCTGTATGGATTGACGTTCTCCGTTATAGTCTTCCGTCAAATGAATTAGCCAAGAGTGTTGCTCTCGCTGCACTCATTCAGGCTGCCAGCCAATGCGCAGCTGCGCCTGGTCACACTGCCCAACCTTTCCAGCCTACTCAGACTGCGAAACCCTTTATTGAGGAAGCTTGGGGTAAGGACATAGTTAATAAAACCAAAGCTGCGTTTGAAATACTGGCTGGTCAGTTTGCCAAGCGGACTGGTCAAGCTAAAATTGCTGATGCCAACGAAGCTGCTAAGAAGCTAAAAAAAGGCGACCTTGTATTTATTGACCCACCGTATTCTTCTGTTCATTACAGCAGATTCTACCATGTTCTTGAAACAATAGCTCAGGGAAGTTGCGGCGCAGTTTCCGGTGTGGGCCGTTACCCGGCGAGCGAACTTCGTCCACGTTCCAAATTCAGTATCAGTACAGAGTCTACTGACGCTTTAGATGATCTGCTAAAAAATGTTGCTTCACATGATGCAAATGCAATTATTACTTTCCCCGATCATGACTGTTCAAATGGGTTGTCCGGAAATATGGTCCGCGAGTTAGCTTCTAAATATTTCCAGGTCCGTGAACAACAGGTGAATAGCAAGCTTAGCACATTGGGCGGAACTGGTGATAAGCGTGGAGATGAGGCTGGTCGATCAGCACGAAAGCACACAACGGAATTGATCTTAGTATTAAAACCATTGTGAGTTAAGGTGATTCTGTGACAAAAATTTTACTTGATAACACATTTTAGCTAAACGCTATTCACCAAGGAGCTGTTCCAGTCTGATTTTTTATTAGTGTATAGATATTGATGTCAAATTTTATTCCAAAGGTCCAAAAACTGTTATAATAGTTTTCTAATTGCGCTTTATAAACTGTTTCACTTTTTCCGTGAACAATCCGATTTCTTAATTCATTAAATTCATCTAGCTTTTTTCTTAATCCAGCGTTGCTTAGTTTTTGCCACGATATTCCTTCTAATACGTTAGAAAATCCGAGTGATTGGAAAAGAGAAATAATATTCTTAGAATTTGGGTTGCCATGTGTATTAGCTCTTTTTATTAGGACTCCTTCATCCTGTATCTTGCCGCCGAACATTGCTTTTACTGACTCTTTAAAAACATCAACAATATAGCCCTGTAAATGAGCAGATAATAATGCAATTCCCGCTGCATTTAGAGCCTGAACTTGTTGGGGACGCCCTGGCCCAGGGTTCTGTACTAACGCTTGTACTGCCATAGCTAAAGTTTGTAGGTTGGGACTAGTATTATTCAACAAACTCTCTGCGTTTTTTATCCGTGTTAGGGCTTTATGTGCATCAAGTAGTTGCTTAACCTCATCAAGCCGGCTTTTATAGTTTTCTAGGGATTTGGATTCCGACATTTATCCCCCAAATAATGATCAAAAAATATCCCGTAAGTGTTCTTACAAACAATTTTAGGTGAAAATATCCCTTAGGTACAAATTTTCCTTACATTTATTATTTGGGTCATGCCTCCCCTGTTACTCCGGCGTGCCGATTCTCACTTGCACGCCGGGAGAGTAACTCATACTTCCTTATCGCCCCTTATCTTTTCCTATCCCTGCTACCCCTTCCTCACCCGCACTCACCCGTGTCCTGTCCGCGGCTCTTCTCTCCTCCCCTCTCCTTATCCGCGCCCATCCGCGTCTTATCCGTAGTTTTTCTTCTCCCCTCCCTCATCCGTGCCATCCGTGTTCACAGCCCCGCTTTCCGCAGCTCGTCTTCGAAAGCGGGCAGGCCGGCGTAGCGCTCGCGGAATCCGGCGAATCCCTCCTCCCATTCCTTGAGCCTTCCCGTCCTCTGGGAAATATCGTGGGTCTTTTTCAGGAGCGCGCACGCCCGCTGGTAGGCCGACCTCTTTTTGCCCGACATCTCGATGTTCGCTATTTGGAAATACGCGATTGCGGCTTTTTCGGGAAATTCCTTTTCCGACGCTTCAGCCAGCTCGAGGTAGGTGATGTGGCCGATGCCGCCGCCGGCGGGATTCTCGAAGTAGCGCCACGCGTGCGCGATCTTCCTCTCGAAGATGCAGATTTCAATGAGACGGTCGGCTTGCTTTCCCGACGCCTCCAGCCCGCGGATGAGGCCGGCCTTCTCTTCCTTCCAGGTCCCCGCGGCGCGCGCGGCTTTTCGCATTTTTTTGTACGTGCCGAGGAACGGCGCCGCGCTCCAGACCCGGCGATACTCTTCGAGCGCGTCGGCCGGCCGGCCCGTTTCCGCGTACCGGTCGCCGAGCCAGTCGGAGAAACCGTCGTCGCGGTCGTCGGGCGGAATTTCTTCGGCCAGGGCGATCGCTTCCGCCTTGAGCCCGGCTCCGTCCAAACGCTCGCAGAAATCGAGGCGGTCGTCGTCCGGCCGGCCGCGCGCCACTGCCAGGGCGCGGTCGGTCTCCTTCCGCTCGAGGAGTTTTTCGAAAAGCGTTTCGTGCAGGCCGAAGTTTTCGGCCAGCTCGGCGCAGCGGTCGAGGTCGCCGTCGGCGGCGTAGAGCCCGCAGAGGAGCTCCGCCCAGCGCCGTTTATCCCATTCGGTGGCGGCCTTCCGCGAGCTTTCCCGCGCCCATTCCGCCGCCGCGGCCCGTTCGTCCGGCGTGGTCGACGCGGCCAGTATCCCGGGGACGCTCCCGCCCAGACCGTAGCCTCCCAGGGCGGCGTCCCGGCTCATGACCCCGAAAAGCGCCTTGACGATCTCCAGGCGCGTCTTTCCGTCGGTTGCCGGCGATTTCAGGCATCGCGCCATGCCGTCCACGGCCAGATCGACGTCGTAGGCGAGCTCGCTCTCGATTTCAACCTCCATGTAATGCTCGAGGATTTCGGAGGCAACCGCGTCGAAGAGCATGAAGGCGTTCGCCGGGTCGCCGTGCTTGAGAAATTTTTCGGCTTTTCGGAGCGTCGAGTGGACGGCGTCGTCCTCGGCCGGAGCGTACCGGCCGCGCCGGGGCAGGAGGGCGCCGACGATCTGATCCCGGACAGGCCGCGGATCGATTTCGGCTTTTCGGTTTTTCCCCGCCGCCTCCGCGCGCGCGATGACGTACGCGAGCTCGGGATGACGGTCGAGAGCCCGCCCGATGAAGGCCGCCAGCTCCTCCTTCGACCGTGCGGCCAGCGACGCGGCGAAAGCGTCCCCGTCGAGGAAGAGCCCCGGTTCGCGCGCCCAGAAAAGGAGCAGGGCGACGACGTGTTCACAGCCGCCGCCCGTTTGACAAGAGCACCGGCCCTGCGTGAAATCAGAATCGCTCACCTTCACGGAAAGGCGGTACGGCTCCGGTTCGGAGCCCGTGCACGACGCGTAGAGCGTGTCTCCCTTCTTGACGGGCTCGACGATGCGGCCGCTCCGGTAATATTCGAGCCCGCGCTCGTAATACTCTTTATGGAAATTTTTCCTGACGAGCTCTTCCGTTATTGCGTGCGCCATGTTCCCTCCGCCCGGACGATGGTATCAAATCGTGTTCCGACCGACAATCGCCGTGCGGTATCACCCCGGACTCTCGGCGTTTATCCCTTCGATTTCAGCATGTCCAGCTCTTTTTAGTGGAATTCCCTGGGCCCCACAATTTCTACGCCTTCGTATGTGAGGTGCAATGACGATTCCCGCGTCGCCCGGCCGGGGAGTTTGTTCGCGGATGGATATGGCGGATGGAACGATCGATGTTGGATATCCATCGTTCTATGTTTAACATCGATCTATACGTTTTTGCGAATAAACATGGCGCCGGCTTTTTGTTATATTCACTCTCTTTTTTCTCTCCTTCGTCATCCCTAGTTTTTTTCCTCCTCTCTTCTCCGTGCTCTCAGTCTTTCGTAGCCTGTCCTGAGCGTTTGCCGAAGGGTGTTCTCCGTGTCCTCTTCTTCCATCCGCTCTTATCCGCGTCCTATCCGTAGTTTTTCTTCCTTCTTTCCTCATCAGTGTCATCTGTTCTTATCAGTGTTATCAGTGGTTCCCTTTGATGCGCGAGTGCCGGCCGCCGCCTCCCGGTTCCGAGCGCACTTTCCGTCTTGACGGCGCCCAAAGCCCCGCAAATTAAAGCGATCAGGACTAGAAATACCCAATACTGAGGGCGAGCCGCGGGCAGGCTGTTAAGTGGATAAATTGCGCTGATGAACGAAAGCGCGCCGACGGCCGGAGGCCCGGCGCAGATGTGAAATGACCTGGTAACGCTATTTTTTTAAAATATATAAATATCTCCCGCCCTTTATCCGTGTCTCATTCTCCGCTTCCCCCATCCTGTTATCATAAAGAAACTCATTTCCTTCCTTTTGAAAATCTTGTTTCATCTCAAGTAGTGTTTTATATTTTAAGTCCCAATGATCACGGTTTTCCTTGTAAAGCTCTACACCTGTAAATGCAATGCCATTTTCCATCAGGTATTTTCCAATAATAGTTTCAGCGGCACGAGTATTGGTTTCATCATAGTCATTCAATCCCATGCCTTCATCCGAGAATATTGCAAACCGGCCATTTTTTTGGAGTAGAGTCAAGTATCTTGGAATCCAATTCAAGAAATCATTAATGAAGTAATGTGTATCTATTGAAATTATCGCCGAGAATGGATCCCCTTCGAAATGAAGATCCTGCATATCTTTTTCAATAAACCGTATTTTATTATCCTTGGTTTCAAATTTATTTTTTGCATATTTTATCGCGTGACTTGAATTATCAATACCGACAATTTTACATCCGGTTTTGGCATATATGTAATTTGTGATCAAACCGGGACCGCAACCAAGATCCAGTACTGTACTGGATTGATCAAGATGCAAATACGATAACATCAGATCTAATTGCTTTTTATCCGCCATTCCGTGCTGGCATAAGTCTATTTGGTAGACTATTTCACAAAACTGAGAATGCGCTTTGCTTTTCAAGGCTCGAGAATAAAATTCATCATAAAATAAATTGTTGTACATATTTTCTCAATATATCACGATCAGAAGGTAAATGTGCAGTGGGCGCTTTTCTGTCTGGTGCATAACATCGGGAAAATCGCGCAATGTATTTTTTGGCGTTTTTAGTGCGATTTTCCCTCATGCGGTCCTGACCGTGACTCCTTTCCTCATCCGTTCCATCCGTCCCATACGTGTAAGGAGCCTGCCCTGAGCGGCATCGAATTATATATGCTTCGATGCAGTCGAAGGGTGGTTCTTCCTCCCTCCTCTCTTCATCCGCGTCCTATCCGTAGTTTTTCTTCTCCCCCTCCTCTCCTCATCGGTGTTCATCGGTCACTGGAAACTTCGTTGTGAGATACCCATCGGTGCCATCGGTGGTTCCCTTCGGTGTGCAAATCACCCTCACGTCAACGCCCGCCGCCTTCAGATCGGCGCACGCCACCCCCTCTTCCGCGCCATTGACCTTCATTTCAGCCCCGTTTTTCTTCATTCCACAGTGCGCCGGTCCTCGGTTCAACGTGCGCCACCTTCATCGCAGCGTCTACGCTCGCCTGAAAATCGAACGCAACTCTTTTTTCATCGAACGACAGGCCGATTTCAATGCGCGCCAAACGGTTTTCACCGGTGCGCCGGCGTCGTTTCAGCGCACGCCGGACGTCATTCATCGCCCGCATCTTCAAATTCCACACCGGGGAGCGTTTTTTCGGCATCGATATTCGGCATTTCACCGTGCGCCGGCGTCGCAACCGGACCGGGGGGCATCTCTTCGGAGCGATTGTCAGTCATGTCGATGCGCGCAGGCTCCCCATCATCGCCCGCGACATTCATTTCAACGTGAGCCAACGGTGATGCAGCGCGCGCCGCTTCTGTTTCAGTCCGCACCGGCCATAAATCGGAGTGAACCGCCTGTAAAAAAAGGCGCGCAGTACCCGGCTCAACGGTGAACCGCCTGTTTTTCAATGCGCGCCGTCTCCATTTTTCCGTGAGCCAACCACAAAACCGGTCGCGCCGACTCGATTTCACCGTGCGCCGGCTCAAAATCGGCGGCGGTGAGCCTCGATTCATCGTGAGCAGGCTCTCTTGCATCGCGCGCACCCAAAAGCGATTCATCCGCGTCCCATCCGTTTCTCCTCCTCCCCCCTCCCTCCCTCTTCTTATCCGCGCCCATCCGCGTCTTATCCGTAGTTTTTCTTCTCCCCTCCCTCATCGTGTTATCGGCAACAACTTGAGTCGAGCCTGCCCTGAGCGGCATCGAAGCATGAATGCTTCGATGCAGTCGAAGGAGGGTTCCCTTCGATGCACACGTGTATCCGTCACCCGGCGGTTCTCTCATAGGCCAAAATCCCCTTTGTCGCTGACTTTTCTACGCTTACCCACACACTTATCCCCAGTCTGTGACTAACTCAAGCCAAACCCGTCGCAATGTTTTCTTCGTGAACAAGGAGGCCGGGATCGAGGTCAGGGCCGAGGTGATTCACAGGCCGAACGGCTCCCTCGTCGCGTTCCGCGTCCCGGAGCTGGTCCAGGGGACCTGCGGCCTGGCGCTGCGCCGCGGCTTCGGAAACGACGTCCGCGAGGGCAGGCTGGAAACCGAAGTCTCCGTCAACTAAGGAGAGGCGATGGCAACCACCGACTGAAGGCCCCCGGTGTTCCCGGGGGTCTTCTTTTTAAGGAAGACAACGATTGGTGGGGCAGGGGAACCGCCGATGGCATGGCCGATGAGTATCTCACAACGCATTTCGCAACGAAGTTTCAAGCGGGTTTCCAGTGAGCTTCAAACGATGGGGGAGGGGGATTCACCGACGGCGGTTATCGGTGAAGCGGTTGTTCGCGAAAGAATATCCGCATTACCCTCCACGGCGCGGGGTAAAAACGCTTGAATGTCGGACCCGCAAGTGCTATACTGCCCCATTATTGGCATGACTGCTCGAGCAAATCTTTTGGAGCACGCTTGGCTGAAACAAAGTTTTTTTCCGCGGATGAAACCCTAGTCAATCAACTCATCACCGGCCAGCATTCTTCCATTCGTTTTCATCTGATCTTCGCGGCGGGAATTTTTTTTCTTGGAATCGTTATCATAGTCGTCTGCCTTGTTTTCATGGGGAATTTGTTGGCAGATGCGGTCAAAGCGTTGATCGGCGTGGGCAGCGGGTTCATCGCGTCATTGAGCACTCTTCAACTCAAGGAAATCCTGCAGTGTCGCAGCAAAATCGGCGTCTTTGAAAACATGAAAATACGATTACAGAGTCTTTCCGAGGGGAGATCCGGTTCGGATCCCGAGGAACAAGAGAAAATGAAAGAGCTCTTGTGGAAAATAATCGAAAAAACCGCAACGGGGTGACGGAACATGGACGAACGGGAACTTGAGCTGCAGTCATTCATCCGGACGGTGGAGGAGAAAAGCAAGGCCGTACGGCGTCGCGCGTTCATAATCACGCTGTTGCCCGTGGTCGTCGGTGTGGTTCTTCTTGCGGCGATAAGCGTCTTGATCATGAACGCGACACGGGAACTGAACGACCTGCAAAGGCAAAACAAAGACCTGGAACAACAAAACAATGATCTGAAAAAAGAGCTGAAGGCGTCGGTGAATTATGTGCAGCACCTTTCCCCGGTAACCTGGGTGGATAGTAAGAAATTGGCGTTTCGGGATCCGACTCCATTCGAGCTTTTTGAGCTGATAAGACATCTCGGCGAGAAGGATCTGACATGGGACATAAAGAACTTGCCTCCCGGAAAAGGCTTTAACTCTCCCGGCTTCGCGGCCTACGTGCTTGACCGGATGGGAGTCAAGGTTCCCGCCAACGCCACGAGTGAACAACTCCTTAAGTTTACTCAGCCGGTAAGCAGTCCGATGACGGGAGACCTGGCATTTTACGATGGCGGTTTTGTCATGTTCTATTTCAAAAAAACGAAGGGTGTTCCATTCTGCATCGGCATGACGCCCGTTGGAGTGATTTCATTGGAAGTGAATTTTGGCGCCCGCCTTATTGGGTACGGCCGCGTCAAATACCCAAGACGGGCCGGAATGATCCCGCCCTGAGGCATTCTTCGATACGCGGAAGACGGGGTTTGCGCCGCGGATAGGTGCGGGGCGCTGACCGTATCATTTTAATATCCTTTTCAATACCCGGCAAATCGCCAACGTGATCCAAAGTCCCGCTTCTTCGCTTTTCCGGGTAACCGTATTTTTATGAGCATGGGAATAGGATATTTTCCACAGCCCGCTTTTTTCCTGATGCTCTATGAGCCAAGTGATCGCTTTTTTTATATCGTCGTCCTCATTATCGTTGTAAATGAGTGAAATTGAATCCAGCGCGGAAATCAGGTTATTCCACCAGTAAGGGAATTGAAAACGCACCCAGTTGTCCTTGTGGCGGTACGAGGAATAGTTGTTCTCCAAAAAAAATATTTTTTCAGCGTTTTCGCCGCTTGTACGGCTTCCTCGCGTTTTCGGTACGCGGGGTGGGAGGCGAACGCCCTGAGTATCATGCCCGTCGAGTTGACGCACAATGGCTTCGTTCTGTCCCATGTCTTTACGGTTTCGCTCTTCGTCGTCATCGATTTTATCTGCTCCTTCCACGGCGGATGTATCATGGGCGATCCTATCCATCCGCCGTCGTTTTGCCGCGAGGAGAGGAGCCATCGGAACGCCTTGTCGACGCGCGGATCGTCTTCATATCCGGCTTTTACCAGCAGCGACAGAACGGCCCCGGTATAATAAGCGGCGTATTGGTTTCCGAGAAAGCCTCGAATGTCGCCGTCGCCGGTTTGGCATGAAAAAATATATTCGGCGGCCTTGGCGACGCACCCGTGCCGTTTATCGAGTTCGTACTTTTCCGCCAGGAATCGCAATTGTTTCCATGTTTCTATCAAATTATAATTCTGAACCGAATTTGCGTCCTTTTGCCTTGATTGCCAGAAACCGTCTTTCGTCTGTTTCTTGATTATTCTTTCGACTTCCGGTTGTTCCCGGACGAATCGGATGGGATTTGTTTTTTTGTCCAGTAAATCGCGATCGGCGAAGTATTGAAGCACGATATCGTTTGATCGCGTTAACGGTTTTATGGGATCGTATTTTAATCTCTTCAACCAATTCATAATTGATGTTCCTTTGCTGCGTTTTGCTTTTCGCCGGCTGACCGATGGCGCGCGACCGGCAGCCTCCGCTTTATCGACGATTGATCAAGCATATAAAAAAAATCCCGACCGCTTCAACCGGCTCTTGCCGGCGATTCGAGCGCGAATCATCTTGGCGCCTTTTCTACTCGTCGGCGTTCATCCGTAGTCTTTCTTGCGAAGCTCCGGCCCCACGCCCCCGCGCGGCGGCTTCTCCCCGCCGCTGTCATATCTCCAAGTACTTCTGTAAATCCGCTCTTGTTTTCCGCTGTGAAAAAACCTAGCCTTTTATCCTCGGATTTTTCTTTTCGGCCGCGCCGGCGGGTGTGACCATGGCGACGCTGGACGAATTCCGGCTTGATAAGGTCGTGAAAAAGATATTCATTGTTTTAAATCCTGTCGGGGAGCGATAATCTTTCTCCGGGCTTTACCGCTTCCCGACATGTATCGATAATACAATGGAAAGGATGAACCGAAATCATATGAGAAGAGTATTCGCGTTTCCGCTTATCGTCTGCTGCCTTCTGGCGTTCGCCGGTCCCTTCTGCGCCGCCGATTCTCCCGCGCCGGTGACCGCGGCCGAAATCGACGCCGCGCCCTGCAACCCGAACGCGTCGGCTGACGCGCGATCCGTCCTGCGCCTCCTGGCCGGGCTCTCCGCCACGGACGTGCGCAAGGCGATCGTCGGGCAGAATTGTTTCCACGGCGATGAAATAACGGATGAGAACCCCCGGCGGGGATACTCGTCCCTGGTGGCCGGGTTGTACGAAAAAACGGGTCAATGGGCGGGCCTGGTGTCGCTCGATTACGAATACATGAAGCTCTATTCCCCGGAGGAGCTTTCGGCCGCGAACAAGGTGCTCATCGGCCATTGGCGCAAAGGCGGCCTGGTCACCGTCAACCTGTCCCCGCTCAACCCCTGGACCCTGGACGAATCCGGCCCCGCGCGCGCGCCGAAAACGTGGAACGGGCCGGGCTCCCCCAATGACCGTTCCCGGGCCCGGTTGAAGGAACTGGTCGATCCGGCCAGGCCCGTCTTTGCCGTATGGAGGAAGAAGCTCGACCGGGTGGCCGGCGCGCTTGCGGAGCTGAAGGCGGCGGGAGTGGTCGTGCTGTGGCGGCCCCTGCAGGAGCAGAACGGGAACTGGTTCTGGTGGGGCGCCGATCCGGACGGCTACATCGCCGTTTACCGCGACATGCACCGCTATTTCACGGAGGCGAAAAAACTCGACAACCTGCTCTGGGTCTACTCCCCCTCCTCCGCCGTTAATGACTTCCGGGCCTATCCCGGCGACGATTACGTCGACGTCGTCGCGCCCACCTGCTACGACGACGATCTCGCGCTGAACACGCGTTGCTACGACGCGCTCGACAAACTGGGAAGCCCCCGGAAGCCCCTGGCCTTGGGCGAGTACGGGCCCGGAATCGGCGGCCCGGTGGCCGGAGCGGGCACCCTCGACACCGCGAAATACATACAAAGGATAAAAAACGATTACCCGCGGATCGCGTACTGGGTCTGCTGGCACCAGTACCCGGGGGAATACTGGGCGATCATCGGCAACCGGAATTACAAGGCGCTGATGAATGATCCGGACGTCATCACCGTGGAACGGCTCAAGCGGAAATAGGCCGCGGTCGATTCCGCCGGGCCCATGACGCCATCCATGCTAGTCCCGGCGCAAGCCGCTGATCGTCATGCTGCGAAAACGTTCTCACGGGAGCGCCGCGATGACATACGCGTTCCAGCCGATCCCCGCCGCTTCGTATCTCTTCCCCGCCTCGAACGGATAATCGGTTTCCAGCAAACGCCAGAAACCGGCGGCGTCGACGAAATCGTAAATATTGCGGGTCCCGGCGGGTATGTCGTAAAATTCGGTGATGCTGCCGTCGGGCCGGTAGCCGGTATTGAGAAGAAAGTCGTCCACGGCGGCGCCGACCGCGAACTTTCGGATTGAAAAACTGGGAGCGGTGAAACGCACCAGGACGCCATTGTCCGCGGCCGGGGCGTCGCAGGATGTCGCGGCGACGAGGCACGTCAATAAAAGAATCAGCAGGCGATTCATGGATTCTCCTCCCCGGGCGTCGATTCAGTCGGCCATGTTTCCAGTTCCATACGACACCGAACACCCGGCCGCCAGGAGCGCCTGAAGCGTTTCGTGGGCCGGGGTCCCGCTCCGGAAGTCGAGGCCGTTCTCGATGACGTTCAATCGCGACCGCCCGGGCAGGTCTTTCGTCACTTCGATGCGCACCTGCCGGCGGCCGCCTCCCGGTTCCCTCCCCAAGGGAATGCCCCGCACGGGCATCGCTTTTCCCGCCCAAAAACTTGCATTCGAATGAACGCTCGTTTATGCTTTTATAAAGGGGGCGGCGGCGGCGCGCGGCTCCGTCCGCATGCGATAAGGTCATATGATGAATTTGTTCGACACACGGACCGTGATCTTCAGTTACGCGATCAGCAACTTCATCTGCCTGGTCGTCATGGCCGTCCTCTGGTCCAGGAATCGCCGGCGCTTCCCCGGCATCGGATTCTGGCTGGCCGATTTCGCCCTGCAGTTCGTCGGTTTGCTTTTCCTCGCCCTGCGCGACACGCTGCCCGATTTTCTTTCCGTGCTGATCGGTAATCCCATGCTCATCGGGGGCACCGTCCTCCTTTTCATGGGCCTCGAGCGCTTCGCCGGGCGGCGAGGGCCGTGGTGGCCGAACGCCTTCATTTTCGCGGCCTACATCGGCCTGCAGGCGTGTTTCTACTTTTTCGCGCCCGGCATCCAGGCGCGTACGATCCTTTTTTCCGCCGCGCTCGTCGCTATTTGCTTTCAGTGCGTCTGGCTCATGCTCGTGCGTCCCGAGCCCGGGTTCCGGCCCGTCACCCGGGGCGTCGGTGTGGTGTTCGCGGTATTCGGCGTCGTCAGTCTCGCCCGGATCGTCGTCTCCGCCGCGCTCCCGCGCCCCGGCGAAGATTTTTTCCATTCGAACCTCTTCGAAACGGCCCTGCTCCTCGTCTATCAGATGTTTTACATCGTGCTTACCTTCTCCCTCTCCCTCATGGTGAACGCCCGGTTGTTCCGCGACCTGGAACGCGACATGGAGGGCCGGGCGCGCGCGGAAAAGATACTGATCCTGCGGCTCGAGTTGTGGGAGCACGCGGGTTCCGGCCGGACGGTGAACGAGCTCATGCAGAAGGCGCTCGACGAGATCGAGGCGCTCACCGGCAGCCTCATCGGTTTCTACCATTTCGTGGATCCCGACCGGAACAACCTGACCTTGCGGGCCTGGTCCACGCGCACCCGAGAGGTCTTCTGCAAGGCCGAGGGCGAGGGCCGGCACTACCCCCTCGCCGAGGCCGGCGTGTGGGCCGACTGCGTCCGCGAGGGGCGGCCGCTCATTCATAACGATTACGCCTCCCTTCCCGGCAAGCGCGGCCTGCCGCCGGGCCACGCCGCGCTGGTGCGCGAGCTCGTGGTGCCGACGATGCGCGACGGCCGGGTGGTCGCCGTGTTGGGCGTGGGGAACAAGCCGGCCGACTACGGCGACAAGGACGTGGTGCTCGTCTCCTACATCGCCGACCTCATCTGGACGATCGTCGAGCGGAAGCGCATGGACGAGGAGATCCGCCGCCTGAACGGGCGTCTTGCCCGGCAGGCGAACACCGACGAGCTCACCGGCCTGGCCAACCGGCGGGCCTTCTTCGCCCGGGGGGCCGAGGAGATCAAGCGCAGCCGCCGCCACGGCCAACCCCTTTCCCTCATCATGCTCGACCTCGACCATTTCAAGGACGTCAACGATTCGTACGGCCACGACGTGGGCGACCGGGTCCTCTTCTGCGTGGCCAGGACCCTCATGGCGAACGTCCGAGAGATCGACGCGGCGGCCCGGCTGGGCGGCGAGGAATTCGGGGTTCTTCTGCCGAACACGAAGCCCGAGGACGCCGTCGCCCTCGCCGAGCGGGTGCGCCGGACGATCGCCATGACGGATTGCGGCGCGCAAGCGACGGCCGCCAACGTGAGCGCCTCACTCGGCGTGGCCGCCCTGACCGACTCCACAAGGACGATCGACGACCTGCTGAAACAGGCGGACATCGCCATGTACCAGGCCAAGCGCGAGGGGCGGAACAGGGTGTGTTGCCTTGAATAGTGATAAGCTCCACTCCCCGGAAGAGGACACCCCTCGGCGAAGTTTATCCCGGGTCCTTCGGCAGGCTCAGGAAGCCGTCGCCCAACCGGCAACAGCCTGTCACCCCGAGCTTGTCGAGGGGTGCATGACGAAAAAAGCGCCAATAA